>NZ_JBEXID010000001.1:0-393084 GCF_040608395.1 Streptomyces sp. NPDC005181 | reverse complement strand
GTTGTTAATTCGTGTGATATTACTATATGGGGAAATTTTTCACGTTAAACAGTGCCCCTCGTCGCATCGGCCGCGTCATGTTTCACGTGAAACATGACGACGGTCCGACCTCAGTTCTGTGCGGCCCACCACTTCTTGAGCTCAGCAACCGCGGTGTCGTGCTCCATCGGACCGTTCTCCAACCGCAGCTCCAGCAGGAACGCGTATGCCTTACCGATCACCGGTCCAGGGCCGACGCCCAGCGTCTGCATGATCTCGTTGCCGTCCAGGTCGGGCCGGATGGCGTCCAGCTCCTCCTGGTTCTTCAGCTGCGCGATGCGCTCCTCAAGTGCGTCATACGTCCGCGAGAGGGCACTGGCCTTGCGCTTGTTCCGTGTCGTGCAGTCCGAGCGGGTCAGCTTGTGCAGCCGCTCCAGCAGCGGACCCGCATCGCGCACATACCGACGCACAGCGGAGTCGGTCCACTCCCCGTCGCCGTAGCCGTGGAAGCGCAGATGCAACTCCACCAGCTTCGAGACGTCCTTGATCATCTCGTTGGAGTACTTGAGCTCGGCCATTCGCCTCTTGACCATCTTGGCGCCCACCACCTCGTGGTGATGGAACGAGACGCGCCCATCCTTCTCGAAGCGCCGGGTCCGCGGCTTGCCGATGTCATGGAGCAGCGCCGCGAGCCGCAGAGTCAGATCGGGTCCGTCCTCCTCCAGCTCCATCGCCTGCTCCAGGACGATCAGCGAGTGCTCGTAGACATCCTTGTGACGGTGATGCTCGTCACTTTCCAGTCGCAGCGCGGGCAGCTCCGGCAGCACCTGCTGCGCCAGTCCTGTGGAGACCAGCAGGGCCAGACCCTTCCGGGGGTGCGCGGAGAGCAGCAGCTTGTTGAGCTCCTCACGGACCCGCTCGGCCGAGACGATCTCGATACGGCCTGCCATCTCCGTCATCGCGGTGACCACATCGGAGGCCACGTCGAAGTCCAGCTGCGCGGCAAAGCGCGCGGCGCGCAGCATGCGCAGCGGGTCGTCGGAGAACGATTCCTCGGGCGTCCCGGGGGTGCGCAGCACGCGCTCCGCCAGGTCCTCGAGGCCGCCGTGCGGGTCGATGAATTCCTTCTGCGGCAGCGCGACGGCCATCGCGTTGACCGTGAAGTCGCGGCGCACGAGGTCTTCCTCGATGGAGTCGCCGTAGGAAACCTCCGGCTTTCGCGAGGTCCTGTCGTACGCCTCCGACCGATACGTGGTGACTTCGATCTGGTAGCCGTTCTTCTGGCACCCCACCGTGCCGAAGGCGATACCGACCTCCCACACCGAGTCGGCCCACGGGCGGACGATCTTCAAGACGTCCTCGGGACGGGCATCAGTGGTGAAGTCCAGGTCGTTCCCCAGCCGGCCCAGAAGCGCGTCCCGGACCGAGCCGCCAACCAGGGCGAGACTGAATCCGGCATCCTGGAAGCGGCGGGCGAGGTCGTCGGCGACCGGGGACACCCGCAGCAGTTCGCTGACTGCTCGGTGCTGCACCTGGGTCAGGGCACTGGAAATGTCTTCATTGGCGTTCGGCACAACAGAAAAGGGTACGTGCCCGGACCGGCCCAGGCGTCATTGTTTCTTTCCGCCCTGCAAGACTCTCCCGATCACCAAGCGCACTCCCGAGCGCTGGGCCCCGGCGCACATCGTTACCATGCGGGGACGCAGCAACCGACAACGATCGACAGCAGCTGACTACGACGAGGGACGGACGGGCGCGTGGCCGAGGCGGCAGACATCCAGGGGATCAGTCACTCTCCTGCCCGCCGGTGGCTGCGGCGCACAGCCTCCGTGATCCTCGGGGCGCCACTCGTCGCCTCTCTGCTGGCCGGTCCGGCCGTGCCCGGGGCGCAGGCCGACGAGGCGAGCAAGGCTCCGACCGGCTCCAGCACCGTCGACGTGTCCCTGGACTCCCTGACCCCCAGCGCGCCGGTGAAGGGGGACGCGCTCACCGTCTCCGGCACTTTGACCAACAGGAGCAAGGAAACGGTCACCGATGCCCGGGTCGACCTGCGGGTGGGACCGCAGCTGTTCGGCAGGACATCCATCGACGCGGCCGCCGAACGCACGGGTTATGTGCCCGGCGGTGATCCGGTGGCGATCGGCGGCAAGTACACGCTGAAGATCGCGAAGCTCCCGTCCGGGGTCACCCGGGACTTCACGCTGTCCGTGCCCGTCGGCAAGCTGGGGCTCGACGACGCCGGTGTCTACCAGCTCGGTGTCTCGCTCTCCGGGCAGACCTCCCGTGTCCCGTACGAGCAGGTCCTCGGCATCGAGCGCACCTTCCTTCCCTGGCAGGAGGACGAGAGTGATTCCAGGACCCGGATCACCTACCTCTGGCCGCTGATCGCGTCGGCGCACCTCACTGCCGAGACGGGCTCCGACGAGCAGCAGACCCCGGTCTTCGCGGACGACGACCTTGCCGCGGAGCTCGCTCCGGGCGGACGCCTCGAGCAGATGGTCTCGCTGGGCAGCCAGCTGCCCGTGACCTGGGTGATCGACCCGGATCTGCTGGCCGGCGTCGACGCAATGACGAAGAGCTACCGCGTCAAGGTAGGCGAGACCACCGTCGCCGGGAAGAACCAGGCCGTCGCCAAGCAGTGGCTCGCCTCGCTGGAGGCAGCTGTGGCGAACCACAAAGTCGTCGCGCTGCCGTTCGCCGACCCGGATCTGGCGTCCCTCGCCCACCGCGGAAAGAATGTCTCGGGAAGCCTCAGCCACCTGCAGAACGCCACCGAGGTGGCCGACCTGACGGTAGAGACCGTCCTGCATGTGAAGCCGTCCACGGACTTCGCGTGGCCGGTCGACGGCGCCATCGATCCGTCGATCGTCGATGTCGCCACATCGGCCGGTGCGCACAACGTGATCGCCCGCAGCGACAGCCTCCAGGAGACCGGAGGGCTGCCGTACACGCCGAGCGCGGCCCGGCCGATCGGTGGCGGCACCACCGCCGTCGTCGCCGACTACCGGCTCTCCAGGGCCTTCGAGGGCGACATGTCGAATGCGGGGGATTCCACTCTCGCCGTTCAGAAGTTCCTCGCCACGACCCTCGCGCTGAACGAACAGGACACGGACGCCGAGCGCAGCATCGTCGTCGCACCGCAGAGGATGCCGACCGCCGCCCAGGCCCAGTCGATGGCACGCGCACTGCACGCCCTCGACGACGAACGGTGGACGCAGCCCCTCGACCTGGTGGGCGCGGCCGAGGCGAAGCCCGATGCCGGGGCGACGACGAGGGTCCCCGGGACCTCCCAGTACCCGAGGAAGCTCCGCAGCCAGGAGCTGCCCACCCAGGCCTTCCAGGACATCAAGGCCACCCAGGCCTCGCTCAACAGCTTCCAGGTCATCCTCACCCAGCCAGAGCGGGTCGTGACCCCCTTCGGCAACGCGATCAACCGGTCCATGTCGACGTCGTGGCGCGGCAGGCCACTGGAGGCACAGCAGTACCGGGACTCGGTACGCACGTACCTGCAAGGCCTCACCAACGAGGTGCAACTCATCTCCAAGTCGGACGTCACCCTGTCCGGCCGCAGCGCCACGATCCCGGTGACCGTGCAGAACAAGCTGGTGCAGGGTGTCGATCATCTGGTTCTCCGGCTGAAGTCGGACAACGCGACGCGGCTCAGGCTGAACAACGGCGGCGCGGTGGCAGAGAAGCCGATCCGCATCGCGGGCGGCCACAGCCAGTCCGTGAAGTTCGACGCCTCGGCGAACGCCAATGGCCAGGTTCAGGTGAGGGCGCAGCTCTACACCGAGGACGACACACCGTACGGCGAGGAGATGACCTTCACGGTGAAGGTCTCCGAGGTCACACCGACCGTGCTGCTGGTGATCGCCGGCGGACTGTTGCTGCTGGTCCTTGCGGGCATCAGGATGTACACCCATCGCAAGCGTGCCAACGCGGGCGGCCCGTCCGGAGGCGACGGCGGTGAACCCGAGCAGCCGAGTGACCCGACGCCGGACACCGGTCCGGAAAGCGGGGAGCCGTCGGGCACGGGTGAGAAAGTGGACCGTTGAGCGATGTCTGTCGTGGCCGGTCGGCCGGGGACAATGAGGTGGGGTATCGATGAACGCGCCGTACGACGGTGACCGCGGTCAGGGTGCGGGCGGAGCTGGGTCTTCCGACGGGTTCCCGGTGCCCTCGGACCCGGGGCAGGTGGATCCGGTGCCGGACCCGTATCTCCAGGACGCGTACAACCACGATCCCTACCGCGCTCAGGACCTCTCCGCCCAGGACCCGGTGGCCGAGGTGCTGTACGACCGCGCCGCACACCCGCCCCCGCCCCCTGGCACGTACCAGCAGCCGCAGCCGCTCTACCAGCAGCCGCCCGCGGCGCAGTACGCCCCCGATCCCCGCGTCTGGGCGCAGACCCCGCCGCCCGAGCCCGCCGGGCCGTCCTGGCACCTGCCGTACGGCGAGGACGCGGCAACCACCCAGTTCGTCGGCGTGGACGACCTGGTCACCCAGGCGTCCGAGGACCACGAGGAACCGGATGCGTTCGCGCACCTGTTCCGGGACCAGGAGGGGCCGGCCGGGCCCCCCGTTCCGTCCGAGCCGGAACCGGCTCCGGCGCCCGCCCCACCGAAGTCCGGCGGCCGGGCCTCCAGCCTGCTGAGGTCCAGCGCGGTGATGGCGGCCGGCACCCTGGTGTCCCGGCTCACCGGATTCGTACGCAGCCTGGTGATCACCGCTGCGCTGGGTGCGGCACTGCTCGGTGACAGTTTCACCATCGCGTACACGCTCCCGACAATGATCTACATCCTCACCGTCGGCGGCGGACTCAACTCGGTCTTCGTTCCACAGCTCGTCCGTTCCATGAAGGACGACGAGGACGGCGGCGAGGCCTACGCCAACCGCCTGCTGACCCTTGTGATGGTCGCGCTCGGCGTGATCGTGGCGATCGCCGTCTTCGCCGCCCCCCTGTTGATCCACCTGATGTCGAGCACCATCGCGATCGATCCTGCGGCCAACAACGTCGCCACCACGTTTGCCCGGTACTGCCTGCCGACCATCTTCTTCATGGGCGTGCATGTGGTGATGGGCCAGATCTTGAACGCACGCGGCAGGTTCGGCGCGATGATGTGGACCCCGGTCCTCAACAACATCGTCATGATCTTCACGTTCGGCATGTTCATCTGGGTCTACGGCACCTCCGCCGAATCCCACATGGGTGTGCAGACGATTCCGCCGGAGGGTATCCGGCTGCTGGGCATCGGCACGCTGCTCGGTCTGGTCGTCCAGGCCCTGGCGATGATTCCGTATCTGCTCGAGGCCGGCTTCCGCTTCCGTCCGCGCTTCGACTGGAAGGGCCACGGCCTCGGTAAGACGGTCAAGCTGGCCAAGTGGACCGTCCTGTTCGTCTTCGCCAACCAGGCCGGTGTCCTGGTCGTCACGCAGCTGGCGACCGCGGCCGGCAAGGCTTCCGGCAGGAACGGCGCGGGTTTCCTCGCCTACTCCAATGCCCAGCTGATCTGGGGAATGCCGCAGGCGATCATCACCGTCTCGGTCATGGCGGCCCTGCTGCCCCGTATCTCCCGCGCCGCCCATGACAACGACCCCGGCGCGGTCCGTGACGACATCTCCCAGGGGCTGCGCAACTCCGCCGTGGCGATCGTGCCGGTGGCCTTCGCGTTTCTCGCGCTCGGCGTCCCGATGTGCACCCTGCTGTACTCGTCCAGCGGCACCGAGGCTGCCCGGTCCATGGGCTTCATCCTGATGGCGTTCGGACTCGGCCTCATCCCGTACTCCGTGCAGTACGTCGTGCTGCGCGGCTTCTACGCGTACGAGGACACCCGCACGCCGTTCTACAACACGGTCATTGTCGCCGCGGTCAACGCTGCCGCCTCCGCTCTCTGCTACGTGGTCCTTCCGGCCCAGTGGGCCGTCGTCGGCATGGCAGCCTCGTACGGGCTGGCCTACACCGTCGGCGTGGGCATCGCCTGGCGTCGACTGCGCAACCGGCTGGGCGGCGACCTGGACGGCGCCCATGTCGTGCGTACGTACGCCCGCCTGTGCCTCGCGGCGATCCCCGCAGCGGTCATCGGCGGCGGCGTGGGCTTCGCCCTGCTGCTGGGCCTGGGCGAGGGTGCCTTCGGTTCGCTGATCGCGTTGATCTTCGGCGGGGCCGCGCTCATGGGGGTCTTCTTCGTCGCTGCGAAGCGCATGCGGATCGAAGAGATCAACGGCATGGTCGGTATGGTCCGCGGACGGCTCGGACGCTGAAGACCGGCGGCCCGCACAACCATCGCCGGTCTCCGTGTGTCGTGCATAGCGCTGGAGTGTGGGCACAATTGGCGTGACTGTGCAGAGCTGGCTGGCATCGCGCAACGGATGGGGAGGCAGGAACGACGGTGGCGGAACGTAGCACGGCTGCCGTCGACGTGGCCGACAACAGCGGTGATGAACCGCTGACCGCCAAGGCGGATGAGGCCACGACCGACGGGACGACAGAAGCCCAGGACACGGAGGGCACAAGCCCCCAGGACGCGGACGGTGAGCGAAGCAGCTCTGAAGCCGCCGCAGCGACCCCGGACCTGCACAGCGGTCACAAACTGGCCAGACGCTACCGGCTGGAGGAATGTGTCACCCGTCTGGACGGATTCAGCAGCTGGCGTGCTGTCGACGAGAAACTGCGCCGCGCGGTGGGTGTTCATCTGCTCCCGGCGGACCATCCACGAGCCCGTTCCGTGCTGGCCGCGGCCCGGTCCTCCGCGCTGCTCGGGGACCCGCGATTCGTGCAGGTCCTCGACGCGGTCGAGGAGGACGACCTCGTCTATGTCGTCCACGAATGGCTCCCCGACGCCACCGAGCTCACGGCTCTGCTGGCCGCTGGCCCGATGGACGCTCACGACGCCTACCAACTGGTCAGCCAGGTATCCCAGGCCATGGCCGCCGCACACCGCGAGGGCCTCGCGCATCTGAGGCTCACCCCGGGCGCGGTACTGCGGAGTTCGACCGGCCAGTACCGGATCCGCGGCCTCGCCGTGAACGCCGCCCTGCGCGGCATTACCGCCGACGGTCCGCAGCGCGCAGACACCGAGGCGATCGGCGCCCTGCTCTATGCCGCATTGACGCAGCGCTGGCCGTACGAGATCGATGCCTACGGTCTCACCGGGCTCCCCAAGGGTGTGGGGCTGATCGCCCCCGACCAGGTGCGGGCTGGAGTTCACCGCGGCCTCTCCGAACTCGCCATGCGCGCCCTCGCCAACGACGGGGCCACCGCCTCCCGGCAGGAACAGCCGTGCACCACGCCTGATGAGCTGGCCAAGGCGGTCGCGGCAATGCCCCGCATCCGCCCGCCGGAGCCCACCTTCACGGCTCCGCCCGAGTACCAGCGCACGACCTACCAGCAGGGCAGCTACGGGCGTCCGCCCGCCGGCCCCGGCGTTCCCGCGACGCAGCCCGTCATGGCCCCACCGCCGGCACCGCTCCAGAGCCGCACCGGCAAGGCTCTCAAGTGGGCCGTGTCAGCCCTCCTCATCGCTGCCCTCGGCCTCGGCAGCTGGCAGCTCGCGGAGACGCTCCTCGACCGCGGCAACGAAACGGACGACCCGGGAACCACACAGACGGATCCGGAGAACGGCGACAAACCTTCTCCTGCCCCGGCCAAGCCGCTGCGGCTCAGCGGTGCGACAGAGTTCATGCCCAGCGGGTCGGGAATCAAGCAACAGGACGCACCGAACGCCGTCGACGGCAAGTCCGACACTGCCTGGATCACCCCCAGGTACAAGGGCTACCCGAATTTCGGGAACCTCCCGCCCCGCAGAGACGGCAGCGGCATAGTCGTTGACCTGGGCAGTGTGCAGAACGTCAGAGGCATCAAGGTCCAGCTGTACCGCAGCGGCCAGACGACCGAAGTGCTCGCAGCTGCCGAGGATGCCTCCGCTCCGTCGTCGCTTTCGGATTTCCCGCAGCGCCTCACCAAGAAGAGCAAGGCAGGAAGCAGCCTGGAGGAGACGCTCGCCAAGCCCGTACGCACCCGCTACGTGCTGATCCATGTCACCGAACTCCCACCGGACGGGTCGGACTTCCGTGGCGGGATCTCGGAGATCTCCGTACTCGGCTGACCGAGCAGGCCGGCAGGGACCATCCTCCCTGCCGGCCTGCTGCATGTCCGGCCGCTGATGACCGCAGCCCTCACTGAACCGATCTTCCTCATCTCTATGCCGCACGGCACATGAATCGTGATAGACAGACGGCCCCGACGCACAGAGGGAGGGAGGGAGGGGAGGTGGCCTCCGAGCCGTCAGAGCCACTCAGCGACTCAGACCTCCTCGCTCGCCATGTAGCCGGTGAACCGGATGCTTTCGGTGAGCTCGTCCGACGCCACCGAGACCGGCTGTGGGCCGTGGCACTACGGACCCTGGGGGACCGCGAGGAAGCGGCCGATGCGGTCCAGGACGCCCTGGTCTCCGCCTTCCGGGCCGCCCACACCTTCCGCGGCCAGTCCGCCGTCACCACCTGGCTGCACCGCATCACTGTCAACGCATGCCTCGACCGGGTCCGTAAAGCCGCCACACGCAAGACCTCACCGGTCGACGACACCGAGCGGCTTGAGCAGCTCCTTGAGCCTCACGAATCCGCCGAGGCGCCGGCCGAACGCCAGGATCTGCACCGTGAACTTCTGGCAGCGCTCGGCACCCTTCCCACCGAGCAGCGCGCCGCGCTTGTGCTCGTGGACATGCAGGGCTACCCAGTGGCCGAGGCCGCCCGCATCCTCGACGTACCGACCGGCACGGTGAAGAGCCGCTGCGCGCGGGGCCGGGCCCGGCTCGCTCCTCTGCTCGTCCATCTGCGCAGCGAGGGCGGAAAGGCCGGTGAACTCAGCCCCGGAAGGAACCGGACGCAGAGAGCATCCGTCCCACCCGCGTCGGGGCCGAGTGACACAGGAACCAGTGATCCTGCCGGAGTGAAGGGCGGAGGTGGACACACATGACATCAACGGCCGACACGACCCAGCACCCGGATGTCTCGGAGATCTCCGACCTCACCGAAGGACTGCTGTCTCCGTCCCGCACGACGGAAGTACGCCGCCACGTGGACGAGTGCGGCATCTGCGGAGACGTCCTGGTCTCTCTCGAAGAGATTCGTGGGCTGCTCGGCGCCCTGCCTGCCCTCGAGCGCATGCCCGACGACATCGCAGACCGTATCGATGCCGCACTGGCTGCCGAACCACTTCTCGCCCCCACGACACCGGACGACGCGGCAGATGTTTCACGTGAAACCGAGACCGCCCCGGTAGACGATCAGGAAGCCGGAGACCAGGAGACAGAGGGCCAGAAGCCACAACCCACCCTCGCGAACCGTCCTACGGGACACCCGCGGGCCGCAGCCGGCCCCGGCCGCCGGCCGACGCGACGACGACGCCGCACCATCGTTCTCGGCACAGCCCTCGGCACGGCCATCGTCGGCGTGAGCGTCCTCATGCTGCAGACGGTCCAGACTTCCCAGAACTCCGCCGCCACCAGCAAGGCTGCGGACAGCGGCGTCAGCGCCTCCGAGGACGGAGTGAACGCGTTCTCGGGCTCCCCGCTCAGCCAGCGCGTGGAAGCGCTCCTCAGCGGCACCGGCATGCCCGCCTCAGGGGAATCGGACGAGAAACGCCCGCCGTCCGTCGATATGCAATCGACCCCCGATACCGAATCCCCCACACCCCCCTCGGGCAAAACGCCATGGCGCACCCCCGCCGCGACCGTCCCCGCCTGCATCCAGCAGGGCATCGGACGAAGGACTGCCGCTCTCGCCATCGAGGAAGGCACCTACGAGGGAACGCACGCATACCTCGTCGTTCTGCCGCACCAGACCGACGCAGCGCTCGTCCAGGCCTATGTCATGGACGCCAGTTGTGTCGACGTAGACCCCACGGGCAAGGGAACGCTGCTCCTGACCCACACCTACAGCCGCCCCTGAAAATGGTGCCGGGCGCCGCTCCGGCACGTCGGGAATGCATCCCCCGTAGGATCCGTTGGGTGGGGTGTGAGTCGTTGAACCGACCCCATTAGGCGTGGACAGTAGGCAGTCTGCAGAGACGAGGAAGAAGCCCGTGAGCGACGTCCGTAATGTGATCATCATCGGCTCCGGGCCTGCGGGCTACACCGCGGCCCTCTATACCGCGCGTGCGTCGCTGAAGCCTCTGGTGTTCGAGGGCGCCGTGACTGCTGGTGGCGCTCTGATGAACACCACCGACGTGGAGAACTTCCCGGGGTTCCAGGACGGGATCATGGGCCCCGAGCTCATGGACAACATGCGTGCCCAGGCGGAGCGGTTCGGCGCCGAGCTCGTCCCCGACGACGTGGTTGCCGTCGATCTGGCCGGTGACATCAAGACCGTCACCGACACGGCGGGCACGGTGCACCGCGCCAAGGCCGTCATCGTCACCACCGGCTCTCAGCACCGCAAGCTCGGGCTGCCGAACGAGGACGCCCTGTCCGGACGTGGTGTCTCCTGGTGCGCGACCTGTGACGGCTTCTTCTTCAAGGACCAGGACATCGCTGTGGTCGGCGGTGGCGACACGGCCATGGAGGAGGCGACGTTCCTCTCCCGCTTCGCCAAGTCGGTCACGATCGTCCACCGACGCGACTCGCTGCGGGCTTCCAAGGCCATGCAGGAGCGGGCCTTCGCCGACCCGAAGATCAAGTTTGCCTGGGACAGCGAGGTCGCCGGGGTCCACGGCGAGCAGAAACTCTCCGGTCTGACGCTGCGCAACACCAAGACCGGCGAGCTGTCCGAGCTCGCGGCCACCGGCCTGTTCATCGCCGTCGGCCACGACCCGCGTACGGAGCTCTTCAAGGGCCAGCTCGACCTCGATGAGGACGGCTACCTCAAGGTCGATGCTCCGTCGACGCGCACCAACCTGACCGGTGTCTTCGGTGCCGGCGACGTCGTCGACCACACCTACCGGCAGGCCGTCACCGCTGCCGGCACCGGCTGCTCCGCCGCTCTCGACGCCGAGCGCTTCCTCTCTGCGCTTGCCGACGAGGAGAAGGCCGCTGCGGCCTCCGCCTGATCCACGCCTCTCTCACCCCACACCCCCGCAAAGTTAAGGAGGCCGCCGTGGCCGGCGCCCTGAAGAACGTGACTGACGACTCCTTTGACGAGGACGTCCTGAAGAGCGAGAAGCCCGTACTGGTGGACTTCTGGGCCGCATGGTGCGGTCCGTGCCGCCAGATCGCCCCGTCGCTGGAGGCAATCGCGGCTGAGCACGGCGACAAGATCGAGATCGTCAAGCTCAACATCGACGAGAACCCGGCCACCGCTGCCAAGTACGGCGTGATGTCCATCCCGACGCTGAACGTGTACCAGGGCGGCGAGGTCGCCAAGACCATCGTCGGCGCCAAGCCGAAGGCCGCCATCCTCCGCGACCTCGAAGGCTTCATCGCCGAGTAGGGCCACGGTCCGCTGTTTCACGTGAAACGGGTCCATCCCCAAGGGATGGACCCGTTTCACGTTCTCGTCGGCTCCCCGATCACAGCGGGCGCAGCGCCGGCTCCTTCTGCACGGCACCGAGCAGCCGGTCCAGCGCCAGTTCGACGTCTTCCTTCCACGAGAGCGTCGTGCGCAGCTCCAGTCTCAGCCGCGGATGAACCGGATGCGGGCGCACTGTCTTGAAGCCCACCGCCAGCAGATGGTCCGCCGGGAGCACACAGGCCGGCTCCTTCCACCGGGTATCCCCGAACGCCTCGATCGCCTTGAATCCCCTTTGCAGCAGATCTTTGGCAACGGTCTGCACCATGACCCGCCCCAGACCCTGGCCCTGGTAGCCGGGCGTGATCCAAGCAGTCATCAACTGCACGGCGTCGGGGGAGACCGGACTGGTGGGAAAGGCGGTCGAGCGCGGCACATACGCCGGCGGCGCATAGAGAACGAAGCCGACCGGTACGTCGTCCACATAGACGACGCGGCCGCAAGATCCCCATTCCAGAAGGACAGCGGAGATCCAGGCTTCCTTCTCCAGCTCCGGGGTCCCTGCTTTTATCGCAGCTTCCCCACTGACCGGATCAAGCTCCCAGAAGACACACGAGCGGCACCGCTTGGGGAGATCGGGAAGGTTATCCAGTGTGAGCGGTACGAGCCGCCGTCCCATGAAGGCTGTTCCTCGCTTCCTTCGCCCGCCGCGCGTGCGGCGGCCAATGCGCTCCGTTCACGGAGCAGGCCGCCGACAAAACCTCCGACAGCCCCCAGGCCCAGCCCTACTGTCACCAGTTGGCTGCGGCTCACTGATCGCATGGCCCTCCCTCCGCCGAGGTGGATCAAGCTGGATGTGCCATACCAGAACGAATCGTATCCACCCGGAGATGAAGTCGATACCGTAAGAAAGCAAAGGGCGGGCTGTGTTCCGGCATGTTCCGGAATACAGCCCGCCCCAACGTGCTTCCGCCGGCCGTCAGCTGTCGCTGTCCTCGGCAGTCTCTTCGGAGAGACTCCGCTCCAGCACGCGGCCCTCACCTGGCGCCAAGCTGTCGAGAATGCGGTCCAGATCTTCCATCGAGGCGAACTCGACGACGATCTTTCCCTTCTCGCGCCCGAGGTCGACCTTCACCCTGGTCTCGAAACGGTCCGAGAGTCGGGAAGCAAGGTCGGTGAGCGCGGGCGACACCCGGCCGCCGGCCCGGGGACCCCTGGACTTGGGCGCGCTGCTGGGGCGGGAGCCCATCAGCGTCACGATCTCCTCGACTGCTCGCACCGACAGCCCCTCGGCCACGATGCGATGGGCCAGCCGGTCCTGCTCCTCGGAGTCGTCCACGGACAGCAGCGCCCTCGCGTGACCGGCGGACAGCACCCCGGCAGCGACCCTGCGCTGCACCGGCGGAGAAAGCCGCAGCAGTCGCAGCGTGTTGGACACCTGCGGACGGGAGCGCCCGATCCGGTCGGCCAGCTGGTCATGCGTGCACTTGAAGTCCTTGAGCAGCTGGTCGTACGCGGCTGCTTCCTCCAGCGGGTTCAGTTGAGCCCGGTGCAGGTTCTCCAGGAGCGCGTCCAGAAGCAGCTTTTCGTCGTCCGTGGCCCGGACAATGGCGGGGATCCGCTCCAGACCGGCCTCACGGCAGGCCCTCCAGCGCCGCTCGCCCATGATGAGCTCGTAGCGCTCCGACCCCACCTTCCGCACGACTACAGGCTGGAGCAGCCCGACCTCCTTGATGGAGGTGACCAGCTCCGCCAATGCGTCCTCGTCGAACACTTCACGGGGCTGACGAGGGTTCGGAGTGATGGAACCGAGAGGAACCTCGGCGAAGTACGCCCCCGCGGCATCCGTCGGCCCCGAGGACGACTCGGACTCCGCGGGTGCACTCGGCTCCGGCACTGCGGGAGCGGCTGTGAGCGTAGCCACCTTCGCGGTGGCCACGCCCCGCTCGGTCGTCATCACCGGGATCACGCCCGGCGAGTCCGAACCAGCTCCTGGGGCCGACACCTGACGTTCCTGCGGGGCAGCGGGAATCAGTGCACCGAGCCCACGCCCCAACCCTCTACGACGCTCACTCACTGGATCCCCTCCGAAATGTTCTGCTGGCTGTTCTGGCTGCCCGTCTGGGCATGCTGAGCCTCGTAATGAACTCCGACCCCCCGCAGGGCGATCTCACGAGCGGCTTCAAGATACGACAGGGATCCACTGGAACCCGGGTCGTAGGTCAATACGGTCTGTCCGTAGCTCGGCGCCTCCGAGATCCGCACCGACCGAGGAATGCTTGTGCGCAGCACTTCCTTGCCGAAGTGGCTGCGCACCTCCTCTGCCACCTGGGATGCGAGCCTGGTCCTGCCGTCGTACATGGTGAGCAGGATCGTCGACACATGCAGGTCGGGGTTGAGATGCCCCCGAACGAGGTCGACGTTCCTCAGCAGCTGCCCCAGTCCCTCCAGCGCGTAGTACTCGCACTGGATAGGAATCAGCACTTCGGCGCCCGCGACCAGGGCATTGACCGTCAGCAGACCGAGCGAAGGCGGGCAGTCGATGAGGATGTAGTCCAACGGCTGCTCATACGCCTGAATCGCCCGCTGCAGTCGACTCTCCCGCGCCACCAGCGACACCAGCTCGATCTCCGCACCGGCGAGATCAATGGTGGCGGGGGCGCAGAAGAGACCTTCGACGTCCGGGACGGGCTGAACCACGTCAGAGAGCGGCTTGCTCTCGACCAGGACGTCATAGATGGAGGGGACCTCGGCATGGTGATCAATGCCCAGTGCTGTGGAGGCGTTGCCCTGCGGGTCGAGGTCGACCACAAGAACGCGTGCCCCGTGAAGGGCCAGCGAGGCGGCAAGGTTGACCGTCGTGGTGGTCTTGCCCACCCCGCCCTTCTGGTTGGCCACCACCATGACGCGCGTCTGGTCAGGGCGGGGCAGCCCCTCGCCGGCGCGGCCGAGAGCCTCGACCGCCAGCTGGGCCGCACGACCGATGGGTGTGTCATCCATCGGCGGCGGTGTTTCACGTGAAACACCGTCCCCCGCCGATTCGGTTCGGGGACCGGGGACCGGATCGGTCATCGGTCCCGCGATATTGGCGTCGGACCGCAAGGATTCACTCTCCTCGACTTCAGGCTCGCAATGAGCAGAGCCTGCCATGCTTTCGGGGTCGTGAACCAGCGAGGCCCGCTCTTCTGTGGATGAATCCACATCTGTGGACAACTCCGTAGCCCTAACGGGCCTGCGATGCCGCGGCGCGGCAGCCGCGCGACCGCGACTGATGATTCCATGCAGCAGAGAGCGACGTTTCACGTGAAACACGATGCCCCTGCAGCGTAGCTACAGGGGCACGACACTCCGCATGCGGTACGTATGGCTGCCGACGCGGAGCATCACGGATAAACGGCGCGAACTGTATGTAACACACTGTCGCAGCGTTACGTCGCGGTCTCAGCGACGCCGGCGCGTACGACTGACCCTGGCGGCCTTCGCCCTCTTTGCGGCGAACCTCACACCGCCCGGACTCTCACCGACCACCACCCGCACCACAGTGGACATCGGTTCGACCACACCCTCACCGACGTGCAGCACCTCGGTCTCCACCACGCCGAGCTTGCTCAAGGCCGCACGCGCGCCGTTGATCTCCTCCTCGGCCGTATCGCCCTTGAGCGCAAGCATCTCTCCGTACGGACGCAACAGCGGCACGCCCCAGCCCGCCAGCCGATCGAGCGGCGCCACGGCACGAGCAGTCACAACATGAACCGGCTGCAGCGTCCCCAGGACCTCCTCGGCCCGGCCGCGGACGACCGTCACGTGGTCCAGCCCCAGCAGCTCGACAACTTCCTGAAGGAAATTCGTCCGCCGGAGCAGCGGCTCCAGCAGGGTGATCTTCAGATCCGGACGCACCAGCGCCAGCGGAATGCCAGGGAGGCCGGCGCCGGAGCCCACATCGCAGACCGTGACACCCTCGGGCACGACCTCGGATAGCACCGCACAGTTCAGCAGATGCCGCTCCCAGAGCCGCGGCACCTCACGAGGACCGATCAGCCCTCGCTTGACCCCGGCATCGGCAAGCAGCTCCGCGTACCGGACAGCCTCCGGGAAGAACTCACCGAAAACCGCCCGCGCCTCTTCGGGCGCCTGGGGAAGTTCTACCTCCGCCGTCACGGGAACCGTCCTTCCGTACCGCATTACCGCACTGTGGGTGGCTGACTATCAGGCTGACAAAGATCGGCCCCGCCTGCGAACAGACGGGGCCGACAGAACAACGGTCCGGTCAGGCCGGGAGAACGACGACGAAGCGCTGCGGCTCCTCGCCCTCCGACTCACTGCGCAGACCCGCGGCCGCGACCGCATCATGCACAACCTTGCGCTCGAACGGCGTCATCGGGTCCAGCTTGACCGGTTCACCGGTCTTCTTGACCTCGTCCGCGGCCTTGGCACCCAGCTCGGCGAGGACCGCGCGCTTCTTGGCCCGGAAGCCCGCGATGTCCAGCATCAGCCGGCTACGGTCACCGGTCTCCCGGTGCACGGCCAGTCGCGTCAGCTCCTGGAGCGCCTCCAGCACCTCACCGTCCCGGCCCACGAGCTTCTGCAGTTCACGTGCCGAATCGCTGATGATCGAGACCGCGGCCCGGTCCGCCTCGACATCCATGTCGATGTCACCGTCGAGGTCGGCGATGTCGAGCAGGCCCTCGAGGTAGTCGGCCGCGATCTCCCCTTCCTGCTCGAGGCGGGTCAAGGTGTCGCTGCCCTCAGCGGCCGTGGAGGTGGTGCCTTCCGTCACGGATGGACTCCTTCTTACTTCTTGGACGGGTGCTTGGGCCGCTGCGGGCCCTTGCGCTGTCCGGACTTGGCTTGGCGTGAGGAGCCGGACACGGGCTTGCCCGCCGGCTTGGGCTTGTCGTCCTGCGGTGCGTCCTGCTTCTCCAGCGAGGTCTTGGACTCCGACTCGGTGGAGTCGGCTTCCTTCGTCGCGCCCGGCTGGACGGCACCGCTCTGACGCTTCGCCTTGGTCTGGCGCTTGGGCTGCTGGCGCTTCTGCGCGGCTCCGCCCTCGGCCTCGGCGAGAGCGGTGTCGCTCTTCGTCACCGTGCCGTCCTCCTGGGCAGTGAGGCCGAGCTTGGCCAGTCCGGTGATGAACTTCCGCTCGATGTCGTTGCGGTCCGAGCCCTTGGAGACGATCCGCTTGACGGTATTGCGCTTGGTCCTGCCACGCACCTCACCGTGAGCGGTGACGCTCTTCAGCAGACGTCCCAGGTACTGGTCCTGCGCCTTGCTGCCCGGGGTCGGGTTCTGGTTGATCACGTACATCTGCTGACCCATGGTCCAGACGTTGGTGGTCAGCCAGTAGACGAGGACACCGACAGGGAAGTTGATGCCCATGACGGCGAAGATCAGCGGGAAAATGTACATCAGCATCTTCTGCTGCTGCATGTACGGCGTCTTGACCGTCAGGTCGACGTTCTTGGTCATCAGCTGGCGCTGGGTGAAGAACTGTGACGCCGACATCAGGATGATCATGACCGCGGTGACGACACGGACGTCGCCCAGCGAGGCACCGAGCGCCTCGACCTTGCCCGCGCTGTCCGTGAACTTCGCAGCGAGGGGCGCACCGAAGATGTGTGCCTGACGGGCGCTGTCGAGCAGCGGCTGGTCGATGACACCGATCGTCTTGCCCGAGGCGATGGCCGAGAGCACGTGATACAGGGCAAAGAAGAACGGCGACTGAGCCAGGATGGGAAGGCACGAGGAGAGCGGGTTGGTACCCGTCTCCTTGTACAGCTTCATCATCTCTTCGGACTGACGCTGCTTGTCGCTCTTGTAGCGCTCCTGGATCGCCTTCATCTTCGGCTGGAGCACCTGCATGTTCCGGGTCGACTTGATCTGCTTAACAAAAAGCGGGATCAGGCAGATCCGGATCAGCACCACCAGGGACACGATGGACAGGCCCCAGGCCCAGCCCGTGTCATCACCGAAGATCGCTCCGTACAGCGTGTGGAACTGGACGATGACCCACGAAACGGGGTAGGTGATAAAGCTGAACAGACTGGCAATCGTGTCCACTAATCAGGCTCCTTGAGCTTTGGGCGAGGTCTCTGAGGCCGGGCTGGGGGGTTCGGAGGCCGTTCCCCCAGGAGGCACATCAGCGGCGGAGTCCCCGCCCTTGCTGCCACGTATGGCATTACGCAGCAGTTCGTGCCAACGCGGGCGTTTGCGTGGCGGGACGTGATCCACGCCGCCTGGTGACCACGGATTGCATCGCAGGATGCGCCATGCGGTCAGCGCCGTTCCCTTGATCGCTCCGTGCCGGTCGATCGCCGTATATCCATAGTGGGAACACGACGGGTAGTAACGGCAGACAGGCCCGAGTAGTGGGCTGATCGTCCACTGATACAGCTTGATAAGAGCCAGCAGCGGGTACTTCATCGCGCGCCCCCTCCCAGCAGCCGCTGAAGGGCGGCATCCAGGTCTCGGGCCAGCTGTTCATGGTCGGCGTCACCCGATCCGGGTAGCGCTCGTACGACAACCAGGCTACCGGGAGGCAGCAGGGCCAGTCGTTCGCGGACCAGATGGCGAAGCCTGCGCTTCACGGCTGTGCGTACGACCGCTCCACCCACGGCTTTGCTGACAACGAAACCCGCACGCGGCGGGGGAGCACTCTCCCCAGTCACGTGCGGGTCCGTTGCACCGCTGCGTAGATGGACGACGAGTAGCGGGCGGCCGGCCCGGCGTCCTCGACGTACTGCGGTCGCGAAGTCCTCGCGCCGCCTCAGCCGATTCTCGGTAGGCAGCACGTCATGACCTGTACGCGATCAGGCGGACAGGTTGGCGCGACCCTTGCCACGGCGGGACGCGAGAATCGCGCGGCCGGCACGGGTGCGCATACGCAGCCGGAAGCCGTGGGTCTTCGCGCGACGACGGTTGTTCGGCTGGAAGGTGCGCTTGCTCACTCGGGGGCTCCAGAAATGATCGTGTGTTGGCGGGACATCGCCTGGCTGTCACCGTGCGCCCACGAGAGACTCGCGTAAACGCCTTAGTGCACCGCTTCACAATCACTGATCGTGATCTTTGCCCATCGGAGGCAGGCGGCAGCAGCCATCGACAACTCGACCTGGTCACGGTACGCGCGGCTACGCCATCCGGTCAAACCGGCTCCTCGGTGGCCCCGCAATGGTCCTGCAACGACCCGCGCTGTACACAGGCTGTGGACAACAACTTGAACGACGCGGGTCGGCCTGACTACCGTGGCTGAACTCCGGTTCTTTTTCTTCCCGCCTGCCGGGCCTTACCCATCCCGTCCCGAGAACCACACATTCGTGGGACCAGCGAGAGAGCGTGCCTTGTGGCTGACGTACCTGCCGATCTTGCCGCAGTGTGGCCACGAGTGCTGGAGCAACTCCTCGGGGAGGGCCAGCAGGGCATCGAGCCGAAGGACAAGCAGTGGATCGAGCGCTGCCAGCCGCTCGCACTCGTCGCCGACACTGCGCTGCTCGCCGTACCCAACGAATGGGGCAAGCGTGTCCTGGAGGGCCGGCTCGCGCCGCTCATCAGCGAAACGCTGAGCCGGGAGTGCGGCCGCCCGATCCGGATCGCGATCACCGTCGACGACTCCGCGGGCGAACCGCCGAACCCGCCGGCGCCCCCCATGCACCAGCCCCAGCAGCACCGCTACCAGGGACCGCAGCACGACGAGCGGCACCACAACGACGCGTACGAGGGTTACGGCCACCGACCCGCGGACGACGGCATGCCGACGGCCCGGCCCGCCTACCCCGACTACCAGCAGCAGCGTCACGAGCCGGGCGCCTGGCCGCGCACCCCGGAGGATCTCTCCTGGCAGCAGCCCCGGCTCGGCGGCTTCCAGGAGCGCGACACGTCTGCGGAGCAGTGGCGTGAGCAGCAGCACGACTACCGGTCGCAGCCGCCGCAGCACGACTACCGGTCGCAGCCGCCCGAGCGCCAGGGTTACGAGCAGCGCCCCGAGCGCCACGACATGCCCGAGCCCCAGCACCGGCAGGGCGGCCCCGGCACCGGACGCCCCGGCGGCGCCACCGGCCCGATGGGCGCACAGCCCGCACCCGCGCCCGGTCCCGGCGAGCCGCATGCCCGGCTGAACCCGAAGTACCTCTTCGACACCTTTGTCATCGGTGCGTCCAACCGCTTCGCGCACGCGGCGGCCGTCGCCGTCGCCGAGGCACCTGCGAAGGCGTACAACCCGCTCTTCATCTACGGGGAGTCGGGGCTCGGCAAGACCCACCTGCTGCATGCCATCGGGCACTACGCGCGCAGCCTCTACCCGGGGACCCGGGTGCGCTACGTGAGTTCCGAAGAGTTCACCAACGAGTTCATCAACTCGATCCGCGACGGCAAGGGCGACACCTTCCGCAAGCGGTACCGCGATGTGGACATCCTGCTGGTCGACGACATCCAGTTCCTGGCGAGCAAGGAGTCGACGCAGGAGGAGTTCTTCCACACCTTCAATACGCTCCACAACGCCAACAAGCAGATCGTGCTGTCCTCGGACCGGCCGCCCAAGCAGCTGGTCACCCTGGAGGACCGGCTGCGGAACCGCTTCGAGTGGGGGCTGACCACCGATGTGCAGCCGCCGGAACTGGAGACGCGGATCGCGATCCTTCGCAAGAAGGCGGTGCAGGAGCAGCTCAACGCCCCGCCGGAGGTCCTGGAGTTCATCGCGTCCCGCATCTCGCGCAACATCCGCGAGCTGGAGGGCGCGCTGATCCGGGTGACTGCCTTCGCCAGCCTCAACCGGCAGCCGGTGGACCTCGG
The DNA here is from genome assembly GCF_040608395.1 of Streptomyces sp. NPDC005181. Lineage (NCBI taxonomy): Bacteria > Bacillati > Actinomycetota > Actinomycetes > Kitasatosporales > Streptomycetaceae > Streptomyces > Streptomyces sp. NPDC005181. The sequence goes on along the minus strand of NZ_JBEXID010000001.1, from coordinate 372,882 downwards.
GCTGACCGAGATCGTGCTCAAGGACCTGATCCCGGGCGGCGAGGACTCGGCTCCGGAGATCACGGCGTCGGCCATCATGGCGGCGACCGCGGACTACTTCGGTCTGACGGTGGAGGATCTCTGCGGATCCTCGCGCAGCCGGGTGCTGGTGACGGCTCGCCAGATCGCGATGTACCTCTGCCGGGAGCTGACGGATCTCTCGCTGCCCAAGATCGGTGCGCAGTTCGGCGGTCGCGACCATACGACCGTGATGCACGCGGACCGCAAGATCCGCGCGCTGATGGCGGAGCGGCGCTCCATCTACAACCAGGTCACCGAGCTCACCAACCGCATCAAGAACGGCTGACGGAGCGCCGGTACGGCCTCTTGTCACACTCTGTACAGCGCCGGACGGGCGCCCTGGAGGGACTCTCACCCAGTCCTCGGGGCGCCCTTCGTCGTTTCCGGGCGCCCGCGAAGGTGTCCCGAGCGCTTCCAGGGGGCTTCCGAAACATCTCCACGGACCCCCGCACCGTCTCGATGAGCCTCATGAGCGCTTCCGAAGAGCGTCCGGAGCACGTCCTAGACCTCTCCGGACGGCTTCCGTGCGTATCCGGCGCGGCCCCGGTGTTCGAATACATGTCTCCGACCTGCGGTTCTCCACAGATCTGAGGAGAATTCGCCCTCCACAGCCTGGGGACCACGAAGTTGTCCATACTGCTTCCACAGGGACGACGGCCGATACCCCATCAGGCCAGGTCAAGAGCCTGGGGATTTGTGGTCAAGAGTGATCCACAGCCTGTGGACAGAATATTCGTCCACAAGAGGCATCCGATGTTGTCCACCGGCGGCCCACAGGCAGGGCTCCGTTGTCCCCAGCTTCTCCACACCCCTGTCCACTGTTCGGCAACGCGACACCGCCTTTCACCGCGCAGAGTGAAAGGCGTCACACCAAGGAGACTGGTTGGGCTGTGGGGAACCTGGGTAAAGCTGGGGACAGCCCTGGGGAGAAACACCCCCGCCCTGTGCATCGGGTGTGCAGAACTTTTGCGTGTCCACAGAAACACCGGGTTGTCCACCGGTGCCGCCCACAGGGTCGGTGGACAAAAAAGTGGGTCTGACCTGCGGAAACGACGTTATCCACGGTTTCCACAGGCCCTACTACTACTACCACTTAGAGTTAGCTCGGAATCTGCTTCGAAGTAGGGCCTGTGCACAACTCGGCGCCGGAGCTCCCCGAACCTCTCGTCGCGACTTGACCCCGAGCAGCCACGAGTGTCGGTGCCGTACGTCAGACTGGTCCCCGGCGTCCTCCTCCTGCCATCGGCGGAGCGACCCCGACCAGACGACGAAGGCCAGCAGGGCGAGCGAGCAACAGCAGGAGGCGGTTCCGGTGAAGATCCGGGTGGAGCGCGATGTACTCGCGGAGGCGGTGGCCTGGGTGGCTCGCAGCCTTCCGGCCCGTCCGCCGGCGCCCGTTCTTGCGGGCCTTCTGTTGAAGGCTGAAGACGGGGCCCTCAGTTTCTCGAGCTTCGACTACGAGGTCTCGGCCCGGGTCTCGGTGGATGCCGAGGTCGAGGAGGACGGCACGGTGCTGGTCTCCGGCCGGCTGCTCGCCGACATCTGCCGGGCCCTTCCCAACCGCCCGGTGGAGATTTCCACAGACGGTGTACGGGCCACCGTGGTCTGTGGCTCCTCTCGATTCACACTCCACACCCTTCCTGTGGAGGAGTACCCGGCGCTGCCGCAGATGCCGACCGCGACGGGCACGGTCCCCGGCGAGGTCTTCGCCTCGGCTGCCGCCCAGGTCGCCATCGCCGCGGGCCGCGACGACACGCTGCCCGTCCTGACCGGTGTGCGGATCGAGATCGAGGGCGACACGGTCACCCTGGCCTCCACCGACCGCTACCGCTTCGCGGTCCGCGAGTTCCTGTGGAAGCCGGAGAACCCGGACGCCTCGGCTGTCGCGCTGGTGCCCGCCAAGACGCTGCTGGACACCGCGAAGGCGCTGACCAGCGGTGACACGGTGACTCTGGCCCTGTCCGGCTCGGGTGCCGGTGAGGGTCTGATCGGTTTCGAGGGCGCGGGCCGGCGTACCACCACGCGGCTGCTCGAAGGCGATCTGCCGAAGTACCGCACGCTGTTCCCCACCGAGTTCAACTCGGTCGCGGTCATCGAGACCGCCCCGTTCGTAGAGGCCGTCAAGCGTGTGGCCCTCGTCGCCGAGCGGAACACCCCGGTGCGGCTCAGCTTCGAACAGGGTGTGCTGATCCTGGAAGCCGGTTCCAGCGACGATGCACAGGCTGTGGAGCGTGTCGACGCCGCGCTGGACGGCGACGACATCTCGATCGCCTTCAACCCGACGTTCCTGCTCGACGGCCTCAGCGCGATCGATTCCCCGGTCGCCCAGCTCTCCTTCACGACGTCCACCAAGCCCGCGCTGCTCAGTGGCCGGCCCGCGGTGGATGCCGAGGCGGATGACGCGTACAAGTACCTGATCATGCCGGTTCGTCTCTCCGGCTGATCCGGTCATCGGTCTGTCACGGCAGATCCCGACGGGCACGCTCAGCGCCGAACATGCCCGTCGGCGGCCTGTCCCCGAGCGGGCGTAGGCTCGGCTTCGGGTACGAATCGGCACAAGGCTTAAGGAATCTCTGATGGAGCTCGGTCTCGTCGGCCTCGGCAAGATGGGCGGCAACATGCGCGAGCGCATCCGCCGCGCAGGCCACACCGTCATCGGTTACGACCGCAACCCGGACGTCTCCGATGTCCACAGTCTCGAAGAGCTTGTGGGCAAGCTGAAGGGCCCGCGGGTCATCTGGGTGATGGTCCCGGCCGGTGCCGCGACGCAGGCCACGATCGACGAGCTGGCCGCGCTCCTGTCGCCCGGCGACATCGTCGTGGACGGCGGGAATTCCCGCTGGACCGACGACGAGAAGCACGCGGTCGAGCTGGGCATCAAGGGCATCGGCTTCGTCGACTGCGGTGTCTCCGGTGGTGTCTGGGGCCTGGAGAACGGCTACGCGCTGATGTACGGCGGCGACGCCGACCACGTGGCGAGGGTCCAGCCGGTCTTCGACGCCCTGAAGCCGGAGGGCGACTTCGGTTCGGTCCACGCGGGCAAGGTCGGCGCCGGCCACTTCGCGAAGATGGTTCACAACGGCATCGAGTACGCCATGATGCAGGCCTATGCCGAGGGCTGGGAGCTGCTGGAGAAGGTCGACTCCGTCACCGATGTGCGCGAGGTCTTCCGCTCCTGGCAGGAGGGCACGGTCATCCGTTCCTGGCTGCTCGACCTGGCGGTCAACGCGCTGGACGACGACGAGCACCTCGACAAGCTGCGCGGCTTCGCCGCCGACTCGGGTGAGGGCCGCTGGACGGTGGAGGCCGCGATCGACAACGCGGTGCCGCTGCCTGCGATCACCGCGTCGCTCTTCGCGCGTTTCGCCTCGCGTCAGGACGACTCCCCGCAGATGAAGATGATCGCCGCGCTGCGCAACCAGTTCGGTGGCCACGCGGTTGAGAACAAGAAGTAACCGCATCGGAAGGCGGGCCGGAGCAGCACCACCGGCCCGCGCTACGGAGCACGGAGCAGGAAGCCGGGAAGGTCGGCGTACACCCATGCATGTCACGCATCTCTCGCTGGCCGACTTCCGCTCGTACGCCCGGGTCGAGGTACCTCTCGATCCGGGCGTCACCGCGTTCGTGGGTGCCAATGGCCAGGGCAAGACGAATCTCGTCGAGGCCGTCGGCTACCTCGCGACGCTGGGCAGCCACCGCGTCTCCTCCGATGCGCCGCTGGTACGGATGGGCGCGGACCGGGCCGTCATCCGGGCCGCCGTCGCACAGGGCGAACGCTCCCAGCTGATTGAGCTCGAGCTCAACCCGGGCAAGGCCAATCGTGCCCGGATCAATAGATCGTCGCAGGTCAGGCCGCGTGATGTGCTGGGGGTCGTGCGGACCGTGCTCTTCGCGCCGGAGGATCTGGCGCTGGTCAAGGGCGACCCCGGGGAGCGGCGGCGCTTCCTCGACGAGCTGATCACGGCGCGTTCGCCGCGGATGGCGGGGGTCCGCTCGGACTACGAGCGGGTGCTGAAGCAGCGCAACACCTTGCTGAAGTCCGCGGCGATGGCGCGCAGGCACGGCGGCCGGTCGATGGATCTGTCCACCCTCGATGTGTGGGACCAGCATCTGGGCCGGGTGGGCGCGGAGCTGCTGGCGCAGCGGCTGGATCTGATCGCGACCCTGCAGCCGCTGGCCGACAAGGCGTACTCGGATGTCGCGCCCGGCGGTGGCCCCGTGGCACTGGAGTACCGCAGTTCGGTCGGCGCGGACGTGGAGCCGGCCCGTACTCGTGACGAGCTGTACGAGCAGCTGATCGCCGCCCTTGTGGAGGTCCGTAAGCAGGAGATCGAGCGGGGTGTGACGCTGGTCGGTCCGCACCGCGACGATCTGCTGCTGGGGCTGCGCGGCATGCCCGCCAAGGGGTACGCGAGCCATGGCGAGTCCTGGTCGTACGCGCTGGCGCTGCGGCTGGCTTCGTACGATCTGCTGCGCACCGAGGGGAATGAGCCGGTGCTCGTCCTGGACGATGTCTTTGCCGAGCTGGACGCGCGACGCCGGGAGCGGCTGGCGGAGCTGGTGGCTCCGGGCGAGCAGGTGCTGGTGACGGCCGCGGTGGACGATGACGTTCCGGGCGTGCTGGCGGGGGCGCGGTTCGCGGTGTCGGCGGGCGAGGTGGAACGCGTATGAGTGGCTCCGATGGTACGGCGAAGGGCATGGGCGCTGGCGGCGGCTCGGGCCCGCAGGAACCCGCGGGCGAGGCGAAGCAGCCGGAGGCGTCGGGGGTCGATCTGGCCCGGGTGGCGTTGCGTGCGGCGAAGGAGCAGGCGCGGGCGCGCGGCGCTGCGGCGCAGCAGAAGAAGCAGGCCAGACGGGGCGGTGGTCTGCGTTCCGGAGCGCGGGCGGACGGCCGTGATCCGTTGCCGCTGGGCGCCGCGATCAATCGCCTGATCACGGAGCGTGGCTGGGAGGCGCCTGCTGCGGTGGGCGGGGTAATGGGCCGCTGGCCGCAGATTGTCGGTGAAGATCTGGCCAATCACTGTGTGCCGCTGCGTTACGACGAGGAGCCCGAGGAGCGGGTGCTCACGGTGCAGTGCGACTCGACGGCGTGGGCGACGCAGCTGCGGCTGCTGGCGCCGCAGCTGGTGGCCCGGCTCAACACGGATCTGGGGCACGGCACAGTGAAGTTGATCAAGGTGCTGGGGCCGGGCGGTCCGCAGCGCAGGTTCGGGCCGCTGCGCACGCCGGGGAGCATGGGCCCGGGCGACACATACGGCTGACCTGCACTTTTTCTCCCCGCTCGGTCCTCTGCCGGGCTCCGGCGGCGACCGTTTCCCGCTCCGTCGAGGCTCGGCTGTGGCGGTTCGCTGCCTGGTCCGGCGTGGTGCCCGCCGCTTCCGGGATGTGTCGTTCTGTGACGGTTGAAACCGTACGGATGGGCTGATGCGTCCCTCACCGTAGCGGGAGGTTGACAGGCCGAAGCGCTCAATGCCCGCGTGAGCCTCTTGGAGCCCCATCCCGAATATGGGGAGTCGTCAGGCGCTCATTCAGGGCGGCACATGCGGACTCAGGTACCGGCAAACCCCCATTCATGTCGGCGCTACCGGTAGACTGGTGAACAATCCCGCATCTTGGCGGGAGTCGTCGATACAAGCCGAACGACGCAGCCGCTCCCGCCTGCCCGGAGAACGGCCTGTGCTGTGCCAGAAAGGGCGCTTCGTGGCCGATTCCGGCAACCCCAACGAGAACATTCCGTCCACACCCGGTGGGAGCGGCGAGGTGGCTGCCTCCTACGACGCCAGTGCGATCACCGTCCTCGAGGGCTTGGACGCGGTCCGCAAGCGACCTGGCATGTACATCGGCTCGACCGGTGAGCGTGGACTCCACCACCTTGTGCAAGAGGTCGTCGACAACTCGGTCGACGAAGCCCTCGCCGGGCACGCGGACGCCATCGACGTCACGATCCTTGCCGACGGCGGGGTCCGAGTGATCGACAACGGCCGCGGTATCCCCGTCGACATCGTGCCGTCGGAGAAGAAGCCCGCAGTCGAGGTCGTGCTGACGGTGCTGCACGCCGGCGGCAAGTTCGGCGGCGGCGGATATGCCGTCTCCGGCGGTCTGCACGGTGTCGGTGTCTCCGTCGTGAACGCCCTGTCGGCGCGCGTCGCCGTCGAGGTCAGGCGGGACGGCTACCGCTGGACCCAGGACTACAAGCTGGGTGTGCCCACGGCGCCGCTGGCCCGTAACGAGGCCACCGACGAGACCGGTACGACCGTCACCTTCTGGGCCGACGGCGACATCTTCGAGACCACCGAGTACTCCTTCGAGACCCTGTCGCGCCGCTTCCAGGAGATGGCGTTCCTCAACAAGGGTCTGACGATCAAGCTCACGGACGAGCGTGATTCGGCGAAGGCGACGGCGGGCGCGGATGTCCCGGAGGCGGTCGAGGTCGCCGAGGAGGAAGCGGCCCGCACGGTCACGTACCACTACGAGGGCGGCATCGTCGACTTCGTGAAGTACCTCAACTCCCGCAAGGGCGAAGTCATTCACCAGTCGGTGATCGACATCGAGGCCGAGGACAAGGAGCGACTCCTCTCGGCCGAGATCGCGATGCAGTGGAACACGCAGTACAGCGAGGGTGTGTACTCCTTCGCGAACACGATCCACACGCATGAGGGCGGCACCCACGAGGAAGGCTTCCGTGCGGCGCTGACCACGCTGGTCAACAAGTACGCGCGGGACAAGAAGCTGCTGCGTGAGAAGGACGACAACCTCACCGGTGACGACATCCGTGAGGGTCTGACGGCGATCATCTCGCTGAAGCTGGGCGAGCCGCAGTTCGAGGGCCAGACGAAGACCAAGCTGGGCAACACGGAGGCGAAGACCTTCGTCCAGAAGGTCGTCCACGAGCACCTCACGGACTGGTTCGACCGGAACCCGAACGAGGCGGCGGACATCATCCGCAAGGGCATCGCGGCGGCCACGGCCCGCGTCGCCGCCCGGAAGGCACGCGATCTGACCCGTCGTAAGGGGCTCCTTGAGAGCGCCTCGCTGCCGGGCAAGCTGAGCGACTGCCAGTCGAACGACCCGACGAAGTGCGAGATCTTCATCGTCGAGGGTGACTCCGCCGGTGGTTCGGCGAAGTCCGGCCGTAACCCGATGTACCAGGCCATCCTGCCGATCCGAGGCAAGATCCTGAACGTCGAGAAGGCCCGGGTCGACAAGATCCTGCAGAACACCGAGGTCCAGGCGCTCATCTCGGCCTTCGGCACCGGAGTCCACGAGGACTTCGACATCGAGAAGCTCCGCTATCACAAGATCATTCTGATGGCGGACGCCGACGTCGACGGTCAGCACATCAACACCCTGCTGCTGACGTTCCTCTTCCGCTTCCTGCGTCCGCTGGTCGAGGCCGGGCACGTCTACCTCTCCCGCCCGCCGCTCTACAAGATCAAGTGGGGCCGGGACGACTTCGAGTACGCGTACTCGGACCGCGAGCGCGACGCCCTCGTCGAACTCGGCAAGCAGAACGGCAAGCGGATCAGGGAAGACTCGATCCAGCGCTTCAAGGGTCTCGGCGAGATGAACGCCGAGGAGCTGCGCATCACCACGATGGACGTCGACCACCGGGTGCTCGGCCAGGTCACGCTGGACGACGCGGCGCAGGCCGACGACCTCTTCTCGGTGCTGATGGGTGAGGACGTCGAGGCACGGCGCTCGTTCATCCAGCGCAACGCCAAGGACGTCCGCTTCCTCGACATCTGAGTCGGCCGTACCAGCAAGCCGCCGCTCGAAAGGACTTTGACCAGCAATGGCCGACGAGAACACCCCTGTGACGCCCGAAGAGGAGCCCGCAACCGCGGGTGTGGGCATGCGTGTCGAGCCCGTCGGGCTCGAGACGGAGATGCAGCGCTCCTACCTCGACTACGCGATGTCCGTCATCGTGTCGCGTGCGCTGCCCGACGTACGGGACGGTCTCAAGCCCGTCCACCGCCGCGTGCTGTACGCGATGTACGACGGCGGCTACCGGCCCGAGAAGGGCTTCTACAAGTGCGCCCGTGTCGTCGGTGACGTCATGGGTACGTACCACCCGCACGGTGACTCGTCGATCTACGACGCACTGGTGCGACTGGCGCAGCCGTGGTCGATGCGGATGCCGCTGGTGGACTCCAACGGCAACTTCGGTTCTCCGGGCAACGACCCGGCTGCCGCCATGCGGTACACCGAGTGCAAGATGATGCCGCTGTCCATGGAGATGGTCCGGGACATCGACGAGGAGACCGTCGACTTCCAGGACAACTACGACGGCCGTAATCAGGAGCCGACGGTCCTGCCGGCGCGCTTCCCGAATCTGCTGGTCAACGGTTCCGCGGGCATCGCGGTCGGCATGGCGACCAACATCCCGCCGCACAACCTGCGTGAGGTCGCGTCCGGTGCCCAGTGGTACCTGGAGCACCCGGAGGCTTCGCACGAGGAGCTGCTGGACGCCCTGATCGAGCGGATCAAGGGCCCGGACTTCCCGACCGGTGCGCTCGTCGTGGGCCGCAAGGGCATCGAGGAGGCGTACCGCACGGGCCGTGGGTCCATCACGATGCGCGCGGTCGTCGCGGTCGAGGAGATCCAGAACCGGCAGTGCCTGGTCGTCACGGAGCTTCCGTACCAGACCAACCCCGACAACCTCGCGCAGAAGATCGCCGACCTGGTCAAGGACGGCAAGGTCGGTGGCATCGCCGACGTCCGCGACGAGACGTCCTCGCGCACCGGTCAGCGCCTCGTGGTCGTGCTGAAGAGGGACGCGGTCGCCAAGGTCGTACTGAACAACCTGTACAAGCACACCGACCTGCAGACGAACTTCGGCGCGAACATGCTGGCCCTGGTCGACGGGGTGCCGCGCACGCTGTCGATCGACGCGTTCATCCGCCACTGGGTGACGCACCAGATCGAGGTCATCGTCCGGCGTACGAAGTTCCGCCTACGCAAGGCGGAGGAGCGGGCGCACATCCTGCGTGGTCTGCTCAAGGCGCTCGACGCAATCGACGAGGTCATCGCCCTCATCCGTCGCAGCCAGACGGTCGAGATCGCCCGTGAGGGCCTGATGGGCCTGCTGGAGATCGACGAGATCCAGGCGAACGCGATCCTGGAGATGCAGCTGCGCCGGCTGGCCGCGCTGGAGCACCAGAAGATCACGGCCGAGCACGACGAGCTCCAGGCGAAGATCAATGAGTACAACCAGATCCTGGCCTCGCCGGAGCGGCAGCGGCAGATCGTCAGCGAGGAGCTGGCGGCGATCGTCGACAAGTTCGGCGACGACCGGCGCTCCAAGCTGGTGCCCTTCGACGGTGACATGTCCATCGAGGACCTGATCGCCGAGGAGGACATCGTCGTCACGATCTCGCGCGGCGGCTATGTGAAGCGTACGAAGACGGACGACTACCGCTCGCAGAAGCGCGGCGGCAAGGGCGTTCGCGGCACGAAGCTCAAGGAAGACGACATCGTCGACCACTTCTTCGTGTCGACGACCCACCACTGGCTGCTGTTCTTCACCAACAAGGGCCGGGTCTACCGGGCCAAGGCGTACGAGCTTCCGGACGCCGGCCGTGATGCGCGCGGGCAGCATGTCGCCAACCTGCTGGCCTTCCAGCCGGACGAGCAGATCGCCGAGATCCTGGCGATCCGCGACTACGAGGCCGCGCCGTATCTGATCCTGGCCACCAAGGGCGGCCTGGTGAAGAAGACCGCGCTGAAGGACTACGACTCGCCGCGCTCGGGCGGTGTCATCGCGATCAACCTCCGCGAGACGGAGGACGGCAGCGACGACGAGCTGATCGGTGCGGAGCTGGTTTCGGCCGAGGACGATCTGCTGCTCATCAGCAAGAAGGCCCAGTCGATCAGGTTCACTGCGACGGACGAAGCGCTGCGCCCGATGGGCCGTGCCACCTCGGGTGTCAAGGGGATGAGTTTCCGCGCGGGCGACGAACTGCTCTCGATGAATGTCGTCCGGCCAGGTACGTTCGTCTTCACTGCCACCGATGGTGGGTACGCGAAGCGGACCGCCGTCGACGAGTACCGCGTTCAGGGTCGCGGCGGCCTCGGCATCAAGGCCGCCAAGATCGTGGAGGACAGGGGCTCGCTGGTCGGCGCGCTGGTGGTCGAGGAGACGGATGAGATCCTTGCCATCACGCTCGGCGGCGGTGTGATTCGTACGCGAGTCAATGAAGTCAGGGAGACGGGCCGTGACACCATGGGCGTCCAACTGATCAATCTGGGCAAGCGCGACGCCGTCGTCGGCATCGCTCGTAACGCCGAGGCCGGCCGCGAGGCCGAAGAGGTCGACGGGGCCGAGGACGCCGAGGGCGAGACGGCTGAGACGACTGCCGAGGTGACGACAGCCGAGGCGACTGTCGAGGGCACTGTCGAAGGCACCTCGCCTTCGGCCGGGGAGCACGAGGAGTAGAGCGTGAGTGGAGCCACGGGCGCCGGTTCGGCCGCTTCCGGAGCTGGAGCGAACGGTGCCCGTGGCCCTGCCACGGACTCCCAAGGGGGCACTGTGACAGACACCCGGGGGCCTCAGCCCCAGTACGAGGGATACGCGACCGGGCCGCTGCCCGGTGAGCGCGAGCCCGCACCGGGGCAGGCAGGCGGGCCGTATCACCCGCCGCAGGCGTACCCGCCCGCGGGCGGGGGGCAGGGCGGCCGGCCCCAAGGAACGCAGCAGCAGGGCACACAGGGCGGTCTGCAGGGCGCGGGCGGTACGCAGGCGACCCGTCGGCCGCGGACGGGGGCGCGGACAACTCCGCGTACCCGTAAGGCGCGACTGCGGGTGGCCAAGGCCGACCCGTGGTCGGTGATGAAGGTCAGCTTCCTGCTCTCCATCGCACTCGGCATCTGCACGGTCGTGGCGGCCGCGGTCCTGTGGATGGTGATGGACGCCATGGGCGTCTTCTCCACCGTGGGCGGCACGATCAGCGAGGCGACCGGTTCCAACGAGAGCAACGGCTTCGATCTGCAGTCGTTCCTGTCGCTTCCGCGCGTTCTCATCTTCACGTCGGTCATCGCGGTGATCGACGTGGTGCTGGCCACCGCGCTGGCGACGCTGGGCGCCTTCATCTACAACTTGTCGGCCGGCTTCGTGGGCGGCGTCGAGCTCACGCTGGCCGAGGACGAGTAGGGCTTCGGGTATCGATTTTGGGACTGGCCCCGACGTGCGCTAATCTTCAGAAGTCAGCGCGCAGCGCGGCGGGGCTATAGCTCAGTTGGTTAGAGCGCATCCCTGATAAGGATGAGGCCACAGGTTCAAATCCTGTTAGCCCCACAGTGACAACAGAAGGCCCGGTATCTCTTTGGAGGTGTCGGGCCTTCTGCGTGTGCGGGGCTGCGGGGGCGCCTGCGGGTGTCGGGGGCGTCTCTCGTCCGAGGTTCGCCCGGTGCAGCTCGGGGATAGGTTGCGCCGGGGCGGTCGTGCGGGGGCGAACGGGGCCGGCTGGGTGCCGGTGGTCGTTCGTGGGGCGGTCTACGCCGCGGGGGTGTGCGCGGCGTAGGTGGCGCGCTGTACGCGCGGTGTGCGGGGCGGTGGTGCGTGGCGGTGTACGGGCCAGCAGCGGGGCAGGAGCGTGCGCCCCCTTCCCGGCAGGGCACACGAAAAAGCCCCCGCCCGGAGTGAACCGGCAGGGGCCCTGTGCGTCAAGTGCGCCGCTCTCAGGGTGGAAGGAGTGATGCGTCCCCTGCTGGGGCGCCGTGAGCGATGCGGGCGGCACCTGTGGTGCTTGTGGCGCCCAGGGTGTTCCTCGTGTCCACGGTCAGGTTCCTGGTGGCCGGTGACGAGCCGTGCGCCTCGGCGCGGATGCGCTGCTTCATCGTGGGTGGCAGCGCCCTGTCACGCGGAAGGGTCCATCGCACCGACGGGGTGGTCGCGGTTGCGGTGGCAGCACCCGTGTGCTCGTGGTTCGTGGCCGTCGGCTCCTGCGCGGTCGCGGCGGGGGCGCTGATGAGCCCCATCGACGCGAGAAGCGCGAAGAAGGCAGTGATGAAGGCGGTCCAGATGCTCTTGACCTTGAAGGCGCTCATGGCCCCTCGCTTTCGGGTGGTCCGGTTTGCTTACCTTCCTGATGATGTGGATCCGGCTCGCGATTTCATGGACCGACGCCACGGATCCGCCGATCTTCAGATGAACACCACTCGTATGGTTCAACCGGGCTGGACGAGTCGGCGCGAAGCTGGTCGGGATGGTCGGTTTTGCCCGGGCGCCAGTTGGGTCGCGGGGAGGTAACCGATCGATATCGGCCGGTGTGTATAGTCGGGCGGCAGAAGTCTCCTACGTCAAGGAAAGACGAGGTCGCGCGGTGAAGAAGCTTCTCCTGGTCGCACTGGCCGCCATCGGCGGGCTCCTCGTGTACCGCCAGATCCAGGCGGATCGCGCCGAGCAGGATCTGTGGACGGAGGCGACTGACTCCGTGCCCGCAGGTTCGGGTGTGTGAGACAGAACAGCCTTTTGCGGGCCCCGGTCGCTGAGCGGCCGGGGCTTCGTGCTGTTGCGGGACCGTGACACCTGTGCTCTTGAGTTCACCTACGCAAATCAATAGGTTGCGTGAGCAAAGGAGCCGGTGTTTCGGTCGAGGGGGCACGGGTGAGGGGACTCAATCACCGCCGGACGGCAACAGCAGTGGGGGCATGGGCCGGCGGGGCATTGCTCGCCCTGATGGCGGGAGTGCCGCCGGCCGCGGCGGCCGGATCCGGAGCCCACGGCGCACATGGTGCAGCTGCCGCGACGCGCACGGCCGCCCCGGGCAACAGGAGCAGCCTCGTCATGGTGCTCGACTCATCCGGATCCATGGCGGACGACGACGGCACGGGCCGGACCCGGATGGAGACCGCACGCAGCGCCGTGGGTAACACGCCCATCGGCCTGTCCCTGCAGAAGGCCGCGGAGGACCTTCCCGGGCCCGCGGGCGGCGCGATCGGAACGCGCACGATCCTGCTGATCTCCGACGGTGAGGACAACTGCGGTACGCCGCGGCCCTGCGAGGTGGCCGAGCGGCTCGGCAAGGACGGGGTCGGGCTGCGGATCGACACCGTCGGCTTCCAGGTGAAGGGCAGGGCTCGCGAGCAGCTCGAGTGCATTGCGGAGGCGGGCAACGGCCGTTACTACGACGCGCCGGACGCCACGTCTCTGGCCAGACAGTTGCAGCGGGCATCGCAACTCTCCGCGGACGGTTACCGGTTCCGTGGCAAGCGGGTCGAGGGCGCCGCGACCGGCGACCGGGCACCCTCGCTCGTACCCGGGCAGTATCTGGACACCATCGGTCCGGGTGAGAAGCGGTACTACGCGGTCGATCTGGACGCGGTGTCCACGGTGGACTTCTCGGCGACGGCTGTGCCGCAGCCCGGGGCGGCTGTCGACACCTTTGACGGACTGCGTACCAGCATGGCGTACGGCACCGACAGCTCCTGCGCGACGAACACCGAGCACTTCTACCAGAAGGAGGGGGCGGCCCCGCTGACCTCGGCGGTTGCCCGTATCCCCTCTCCGGAGGGGACCCGCGTCTGCGACCGGGCGGGCCGCTACTGGCTGGTGGTGGAGCGGGAGAGCAAGAAGGGCTCTGACGCCGCACGTTGGCCGCTGGAGCTTGTCCACGGGGTGGAGGCGCCGCTGAAGAAGGGCGTCACGCCCGCCGCCTCGGAGCGGGAGTACGGCGCCGGCGGCAAGAACGCCGTGCTGCCCTCCGGCGACCCCCGTGACGTGCGGGGCGGCACCGGATTCAACGACGCCAAGGAGCTCGGCCGGGGCGTGTGGCGCGACCGGATCCTGCCGTCACAGACGCTCTGGTACAAGGTTCCGGCGGGCTGGGGCCAGCAGGTGCGTTACGACGTCGAGTTCGCCAACGAGCCGACCGTGGAGCAGGCCTCCTCGACGTACTCGTACGGGGCGACGCACCTGTTCACACCGGCCCGTTTCCCGGTCGGTGGTGGCGGCGAGTTCACCTCGACGGCCATGTGCAACGGCCGTCCGGCCGCGATCGGCATGGGGTCGGTGCCGGTCGCCTGGACCAACCGCTACGAATACCGCTCCATGGTCCAGCCGGTGCACACCCGGGGCGAGTTCTACATCTCTGTGACGCTGGGCGCGCGGGCCGCTGAGATCGCCGAGAACCCGCAGATCGGTGTGGTGCTTCGGGTGTCGGTGCTCGGCGACGAGCGGGCCGGACCGGAGCACGGTGCGGCGTCCCTCGCGGAGAAGACGGACAACAGGGTGGACTAGAAGGGCAATTCGACTGCTGCCGCAGACAGCGATGGTACGGGCGGGGCAGGATGGACCGGCATCGCGGCCGCTGCCGGGGCGGGCGCCGTGGTGGTTGTGACCGCGGGGCTCGTGTTCGTGCGCAGCCGCCGCAGGGTGGCCACCCAGACGACGAGGGGAAGCGCGTGATGAGGCAGCGCAACAGGGGCCGGGCGACGCTGGCCGCGGTCGCGGCGATGTGCGCGGTGGCGGCGCTGCCGGGACAGGCGTACGCGGCCGGTGAGCCCGCTCCGTACACCTTCGACCCCGAGGCCAGGACGGTCCGCGGCGCGGAGGTCAGCACCGATGCGTCGTCGCTCACCCCCGGATCCGTGTACAAGAGCTCGATCAAGCCGGGCGAGAAGCTCTACTACCGCCTCACCCTCGATGCCGACACCAACGCGTATGTCTCGGCGGTGGCGGTGCCCAAGCCAGGCGGCCAGGTCGCGTACGGGGACGGCATCACGGTCAGCATCCGGGACAGCACGGACCTGCAGTGCAGCTCGGAGGATGCCAGGTTCGAGTCGGCGGAGTACCCTCGCCCGATCGCCGCGTACGCCTACCGGGTCCCGGAGAAGGACAGCACCGTCTGTGATGAGGCCGGTACGTACAACGTGCTGGTCGAGCGGGAGGGCAAGGAGACCTCGACGCCGGAGGAGTGGGACCTGGAGCTCCGTTACGAGTCGGAGCCGAAGCTGAAGAAGGGCGGGTCGGTACCGGCCGAGGCCCCGGAGAACTGGCCGTCGGCGTCGCCGCCACCGCCCACCCGGGCCGCGCAGGAACGGCCGGGCGGCACCAGCTATTACGACGCCACCAGCCTGGAGACCGGCGAGTGGAATGACAGCATCGAGCCGGGGCAGACCCGCTTCTACCAGGTGCCGGTGGACTGGGGACAGCAGATCTTCGCCACCGTCGACCTCGGCAATAGCGTCGACGGCCCGGACGCATACGTCGGCAGCGCGCTCGCACTGTCCCTGGACAATCCGGCGCACGGCCATGTCGACGAGGCCTCGCCGCTGTCGTACTCCGGCAAGCCGGCCTCCGTGTCACTCGATCCCCTGCCCCCGGTGGCGTACGAGAACCGGTTCGCCTCCAGCGCCGATGCCAGTGCGATGCGGTTCGCGGGCTGGTACTACCTGTCGGTGACGCTGAGCCCGGAGGTCGAGAAGGCTTACGGCAAGAAGGCGATCCCGATGACCCTCAAGGTGAAGGTCGAGAACTCCGCGGGGCCGTCGCCGTACGAGGGTTCCGCCGGGGTCTTCGGTGTCACGCAGCACGACAAGGACATGGCCAGGAGCGGGCAGAACGCCCCGCAGGCCGCCAAGAGCGACACGATGAAGGTGGTTGCCGCGGCCGCGATCGGCGCGGGCGCCGTGCTCGTGCTCGGACTCGGGGCGTGGACGCTGCTCGCGCGGCGCCGCGCTGCGACCGTCACAGACGGGCCGGCCGCCGTGGGCGCGGCCGGACAGCCGCCGTACGGAGGACCGCCGCAGGCCTGGTGATTCCGGTCGCGGGCCTGGCGGTCCGGAGCCGTCAGAGGCTGAGACCGGCTGACTCAGGCCTGAGTCAGTGCCCAGATACCCACGGCGAAGCAGATCAGCGCCACCAGCAGGACCGGGACCGCCACCTTCGGGGGCGGTCCCGGACGCTTCTGAGGTGCGCGCGCGGGAACGCCCGCTGCGGGATGGGGAACCTGCGGCTGGTGAGCGGTGTAAGCACGAGTGAGAGCTTGTTCGTGCTGCACTGCCGCTGTCGGGGCCTGTGAGGGATCCGGTGCGGCGGCAGGGAAGGGGGGACCTGCATGCGCCGGGAGCGGATGAGGGACGGAGGCCGGCTGCACCGGCTGGGACTGGGCCTGTGGCTGGGGGGTGGGTGGCTGCTGCGGAGGCGGGGCGAGGTGGAAGCTGCCCGTCTCCGACATCGGGGAGGGCGACGGGGTGTGCGGCTGCTGTGCGGACTGATGGGGGTCCTGCTGGAGTGCCTGGCCCGTGGCCTGTGCGTTCTGCGCGGCTTGCGTGGGTCGGGCGGTGTGGGAGGGAGACCGGGGGGCCGCGAGGGGGCCTGCGGGGCCGAATCCGGCGGGCAGCGGGCCGATCTGGTCGAAGACCTCCACCGGTTCGTCGTCGATGCCGGGCTCCGGCAGCATCTCGACGGCGGCGGTCAGGGCCTTGCGCGCGCCCGTGGCCGTCCGGAACCGGGCCTGGGGATCCGGCTGGAGCAGGCCTGCGAGGACCTGCCACAGCGGTTCCGGGATGCCTTGCGGGGCGCCGGGTGTGCCGTGCGACGCGAAATGCTCGACGAGAGCCCTCGAGTCGGGCTTCTGACCCTGCAACAGATACAGCGCGACGAGACCGACGGCGAAGAGGTCTGCAGGGAAGTCGGGCTCCGCACCCATCATCTGCTCGGGCGCGAAGTAACCCGGCGTTCCCACCACGTAGTTGGTCTCGGTGAGGCGCGGCTCGCCCTTGCGCATGGAGATACCGAAGTCCGAGAGCCGCAGATGCGGCCGGCCGGTGCCGGTGGCCTCCATCAGAATGTTGGCGGGCTTGATGTCGCGGTGCACGACCCCCTCCGCGTGCACCGTCGACAGCCCGGACAGCAGCTGGTCCAGCAGTGTGCAGACGAAGCGCGGGGGCAGCGGGCCGTAGTCGCCGATGACATGTGCCAGCGAGCCGCCGCTGACCAGATCCATGGTGAACAGGACTTTGTCGTCGTCCGCGGCCCAACTGGCCGGGGCGAGCACATGCGGATGCTCGATCCGCAGCGCCTGCTCGCGGACGAAGCGCAGCAGTGTGTGCGCGTCGCTCTGCTGGAGCACCTTGGCCGCCACGTACCGGCGGCGCCGGTGATCCCAGGCACGCCAGACGGCGCCGACGCCACCACGTCCGATCGGATCGATCAGCTCGTACCGACCCGCGAAGACCTCACCCATTGCGCTGCGCCCGCTCCCAGTTCCTGTTTCGGCTCGTGCCCGGCTCTCGGGGGTAGTGCCCTAGGACTTGTCGGACAGGCCCTAGCTCTGGTGTCCCTCGTAGTGCGCGACCGCGTCCGCGGTGCGCCCTGCCCCGTACACCTTGAGGAACTCTGCCAGTTCCGGGTGGGTCGGGGCGAGGGAGTCGGCGGCATCGATGATGTCCCCGGCGGCCGCGACCGACCGCAGCAGCGACTGGATCTCACGGACCACGCGCCGGACGGTGGGTGCTCCGCCGGTGGTCGAGGTCTGACCGGTGCCGGTGAGGACGGAGCCGCCCTGGGACTTCTTGATCTCTTCCATGCGGTCGGTGGCCTCTCCTGCACTGATGCTGCCGTCGGCGACCTGGCCGGCCAGTTCCTGCAGGGCCTGGACACGCTGGACGACCGCCGGGTTGCCGATCTTTGCCCGCTGGCCGCTCATCAGCTGGGAGAGCATGGGGGCGGACAGCCCGAGTACGGCGGCGAGCCGGGCCTGATTCAGGCCGAGATCATCGATCAGCCGACGGAAGAGCGCCCCCAGCGGCTCTCCGTACCAACTGCGCTGAAGCTCCCTGGCTCTTGCCGTTGCCTCTTGCTGAGCTGCGTCCATTGCGTCTCCCCTTCGCTGCGGCTTCGCTGCTGCGAACCTCGACGAGCATCTTACGGAGAGTGGTTGCCGACCGGGAGCCCCCATCTTTTTGGAAGATTCGGGGGGTCACCCGGTACTCTGGTCTGCGGCGGTGACCGAGACGCTGATGCGTCCGGTGCTGTCCACTTTTTCGGGGCCTTAGCTCAGTTGGTAGAGCGCTGCCTTTGCAAGGCAGATGTCAGGAGTTCGAATCTCCTAGGCTCCACATCAGTAGAGACTCCCCTGGCCAGTGGAAACGCGGGCCGGGGGAGTCTTTGTGTTGCTGGCGTCAGCACCGTGCCGGTACCGGTCCGGCGTACCGGGCGGCTACGCGCCTCCGGCATCCGCGTCCGCGTCGCTCCAGCGCCGCTGGATCAGCCTCGCCTGTTCCGTGAGGGCGTCCACCAGTTCGCGAATACTGCGCGCGGCGGTGGTGCGGAGCACGGCGACGCTGATCTCCCGGGCCAGCGGGGTGCCCTTGAGCCGTCGTACGGCGACGTCCTCGCGCGGGGTTCCGAGGGCGAGCCGGGGGATGAGCGCCACTCCCGCGCCCGCTGCGACGAAGCCCTGGACGACTGCGTAGTCGTCCGTGCGCAGGGCATGCACGGGCTCGAAGGAGTGCTGGGCGCAGGCCCAGGACAGGAGACGGTCGCACGGGTCACGGGGGTCGGCCGCGCCGATCCAGTCGTCGTGCCTGAGCTCTTCGAGAGGTACGTGCGTCCGGTCGGCGCACCGGTGGTCCTCGGGCAGGACCAGCTGCAGAGGGTCGTGCAGCAGTGGATGCAGCTCGAAGTCGTCGTCGAGATCAAGACGGTCACCCGGCTGGGAGAAAACGAGGGCGGCGTGGAGCTCACGTGCGCGCAGTCCCCGCAGGAGGGTCGGCAGTTCGCCTTCGGCGAGTGAGATGTGCACCCCGGCGTGACGGAGAGCCTTCACTGCGGGCGGCAGCAGTAGCGCGCCGGCCGTGGGGAACGTGCCGATGTGCAGCGTGTGCGCGCCCTGCTCGGCGAGGTCGCGGACTTCCCGTTCGGCAAGTCTCAGCCGCTCGAGTACTGCCTCCGCGTGCGGCAGCAGTGCCGCGCCGAACTCGGTCAGTGCGGCCCCGCGCGGCCCGCGCTGAACGAGACGCGCGTCGAAATGGGACTCGAGCACCGCAAGGTGGTGGCTGATCGTCGGCTGTGTGTAGTGGAGGGCACGGGCGGCTGCGGCCAGGGAGCCCTCCTGCGCGATCGCCTTCAATACGTGCAGCTGACGAAGCTCAAGCATATAGACATTATATGGAGGGTTGCTGGGAACTCATGTATTCCTCGATAGCTCGTGGGGTACGACGCTCACCGGCGTGAACAGCACAACCACCGCATCCACTGATGCGCGACGGCCGACCGCATCCGGACAGCACCGTGCGCCGTACGCCGAAGCCCTGCGGGCCCACGCGCGCCGCAGCTGGTTTCGGCTGAACGTCCCCGGGCACGCGGCGGACACGCTCAGCTTCGAACCTCTGACCTCCCTGCTCGGGCCCGAACCGCTCCGCCTGGACTTTCCACCGCTCCTCGACGGGATCGATCTCGGCTCCACGGCTCCGCTGCACGAGGCGCTCGCCCTGGCCGCGGACGCCTGTGGCGCCCGGCGTACCTGGTTCCTGACCAACGGCGCCTCGCAGGGCAACCAGATCGCGTCCCTCGTGGCACCGGCACTCGGCCGCGTTCTGGTTGTGCAGCGCAGCGTCCACTCCAGCGTCATCGACGGCCTCGTGCTGTCGGGACTGGAGGCCGCCTTCGTGCAGCCGTCGGTCGACGCGGACCAGGGCATTGCTCATGGAGTCACCGCCGAGGACCTGGCCAAGGCCCTTGCCGAGCACCCGGACGCGGCGGCCGCGTACGTCGTCACCCCCAGCTATTTCGGCGCGGTCGCCGATGTTTCGTGCCCTGGCCGGGACGGCCCATGCCGTCGGCGTTCCCCTGATCGTGGACGAGGCATGGGGTGCGCACTTCGGCTTCCACCCCGGCCTCCCCGACAACGCGCTCTCCCAGGGCGCCGACCTGGTCACGTCCAGTACGCACAAGCTGGCGGGCAGCCTCACCCAATCGGCGATGCTCCATCTCGGCCACGGCCCGTTCGCCGACCGGCTGGAGCCCCTCGTGGACCGTGCCTTCCGCATGGTGCAGTCGACGAGCGCGAGTGCGCTGCTCATGGCGTCGCTCGACGTGGCGCGGGCGAGTCTTGTGACCAATCGCGAAGGCGTCGGCGCGTCGGTGGAGGCGGCGGAGAGCGCACGCCTGGTGGTCCGGAGACTCGGCCGGTACGCGATCGTCAGCGACTCCTTCGCGCTGTTCCCGGACATCGTCGCCGCCGATCCCCTGCGGATCGCCATCGACACCCGCAGCGGCGGCATATCCGGGCACGAGGCACGCCGACTCCTGGCCCGCGACCACCAGATCATGGTGGAGGTGGCGACCGATTCCGCGATCGTCGCCGTGGTGGGCGCGGGCGCCGTGCCCGACATGGGCCGCTTCATCGAAGCCCTTCACTGCCTTCCCTCCCCCCTGGTCGGCGGTGCCGAGGGCGACCGGTCCCGCCTGCGGCTGCCGGCTCCCGGTCCGGCCCGGCTCACGGCCCGCGATGCCTTTCTCAGCCCCTCCCGGGCCGTGCCGGCCTCGGACGCGATCGGCATGATCTCGGCGGACACCCTGGCGGCCTACCCCCCGGGCATCCCCAACGTGCTGCCGGGCGAGGTCTTCACGGCCGAAGTGATCGATTTCCTCCAGCGCACTGCTGCGGTTCCCAGCGGTCATGTACGCGGAGCGCTCGACCCCGCCGTCTCGCACCTTCGTGTCGTCGCCCCCGACGCACGGCTCTCGCACTGAGCCGGTCTCCCCTCCCGGTCCGACCAGTTCGACCGGCGCATCCTCGACGGCGTCGGCCAGTCCCTGATCCTGACCGTTCTATCGATGGCAGGCGGAACGCGGCACAGGAGTCCAACAGCGGAAGCGGAAAGCCCACTCTCTTCCCTCTACTGGCTCGCCACGGACAACGGAACGGGCGCCGGGAAACCTCAGGGTTTCCCGGCGCCCGTTCCGTGGGGCCGGTGGTTCAGCGGCGGTCGTCGAGGTCGGTTCCGTCCACCTCATCCGTCCCGTCGGGTCCCGCGTCATCCTGCTTGGCCTGGACCTCGGGGTCGAGGACCGTCGGGCCGCTGCCGTCGACCGAGGACAGCGGTGCGCGGTCGGAGACCTCCGTGGGGGCGGGGGGTTCGACCAGCCAGTCCGGGTTGGCCTGCTTGTCCCACCACCGCCAGGCGGCATAGGCGCCGGCCGCCAACAGGGAAATCACGGCGAGGCCCTTGAGCGCGCGGCCGGCCTTGGCCCGCCGCTTGTTCCTTCTGGTCAGCTGCTGGATCTCCTTCGGCGTGACCTGCCCGCGCAGGGCGGCCAGGGCCGCGACGCTGCGGGACGTGGCTTCCTCGGCGACGGGCTGGGCGGCGGCCACCGCGGACTCGACGCGGGGCACGGTGTACTCCGCGGCGCTCTTGGCGGCCTGGCGGGTGCGGAGCGCGGCGCGCTGAGCGGCCTCGTCGACCTTGGGCGGCACATGGGAGCGGGCCAGTTCGATATGTGGTGCGAGATAGGCGTCGTACTGGACGCGGGCCTGTTGGGCTGCTTTCGACACCTTCGGCACGAGCCGCGTACGGGCCTCGTACGCATAGTGTGCGGCCTGGTCCTTGGCCGTTTCGGCGTAGGGCGCCACCACTTCCGCGGCGTGCTGCACGCTCTCCTTCGCCGAGTCGGTTGCGGCGCGCACGCTGTCGATGCGGGTCACGGGATCCTCCTCCTTGGTGGCGGGTAGGTACTCCGCCTTTCCACCCATTTCGAGATCATGCCTGCCGGTGGCCTAAGTGGCATGTGGGGCGGGCATCCGGGTCATGAGCGACGGTCGTGAGAGACGTCCTCGGGCAATGCGGTGCAAGGGGAGCTTGCCGACGACAATGCCACGGTTCAGCTCAGTACGCGCCGGTTCGTCACGCACTTGGCCTCATTTGTTCCTGCGGGAAGCGGCAGGCGAGCGGCGTGGAATCAGGCAAGAAGGTGAGGATGTCCGTTCGCGGGTGGCGGTCGGGCTACCTGAGGGATGGTCCGTGCGAGGATCGGTGGACGTCAGCGAAGACTTACGGAAGGCAGATCGTGGCCGAGCAGCTTTACGCCACCTTGAAGACCAACCAAGGCGACATCGAGATCCGGCTTCTGCCGAACCACGCGCCCAAGACGGTCAAGAACTTCGTCGAGCTCGCCACGGGCGAGCGCGAGTGGACCCACCCCGCGACCGGCAAGAAGTCCACGGACCGGCTGTACGACGGCACCGTCTTCCACCGTGTCATCAGCGGCTTCATGATCCAGGGTGGCGACCCGCTGGGCAACGGCACCGGTGGCCCGGGCTACGAGTTCGGTGACGAGTTCCACCCGGACCTCAGCTTCAACAAGCCGTACCTGCTGGCCATGGCCAACGCCGGCCCGGGCACCAACGGCTCGCAGTTCTTCGTGACCGTCTCGCCCACCGCGTGGCTGACCGGCAAGCACACCATCTTCGGTGAGGTGGCGGACGAGGCCAGCAAGAAGGTCGTGGACGCCATCGCAGGCACCCAGACCAACGCCCGCACCGACCGTCCGGTGCAGGACGTGGTGATCGAGTCGGTCGTCGTCGAAACCCGCTGATCGCCGGTGGTCATCAAATGATCACTCTCTGATTCCATCTTCGGGAACCAACCGCCCTGCTTGTCCGTACTGCTTACATAGCGGATGAGCAGGGCGGCTTTGTGCGCGCTGCCGCTCACGAGAAACCGAGGGGACCAGGAAGTGATGGGACCGATGGACGAGCAGCCGCCCGGCACCCAGGACCAGTCCGCCGCCACCGACGGCCCGCTCGGCTGCTACCGCCATCCGGGCCGTGAGACGGGGATCCGCTGCACCCGCTGCGACCGCCCGATCTGCACCGAGTGCATGGTCAGCGCCTCGGTCGGCTTCCAGTGTCCGGACTGCGTCCGCCAGGGCTCCGGCACGGGGCACGGCCCGGCTGCCAATCAGCCGCGCACCGTCGCCGGCGGCACCATCGCGGCCGACCCCCGGCTGGTCACCAAAATCCTCCTCGCACTCAATATCGCCCTGTTCGTCGTGGTGCACGTGAAGGCGGCGCTGCTCCCGGATCTGACGCTGTTCGGCCGGGCCAGCCTCTACTACGGCGGTCCGCCGGAGGGTGTTGCGGAGGGCCAGTGGTACCGGCTGGTGACGTCGATGTTCCTGCACCAGGAGGTGTGGCACATCGCGTTCAACATGCTGGGACTGTGGTGGCTCGGCGGCCCCCTGGAGGCGGCGCTCGGCCGCGCCCGCTACCTCACGCTCTATCTGCTCTCCGGCCTGGCGGGCAGTGCTCTCACCTACTGGCTCGCCGAACCGGATCAGCCCTCGCTCGGTGCCTCCGGCGCCATCTTCGGCCTGCTGGGCGCCACCGCCGTGCTCATGCGCCGCCTGAACTACGACATGCGGCCGGTCCTCGTGCTCCTCGCGCTGAACCTGCTTTTCACCTTCAACCCCTGGGGCGGAATCGCCTGGCAGGCGCATGTCGGCGGTCTGATCGCGGGCACGGTGATCGCCATCGCCATGGTGCATGCACCGCGCGGGCGGCGTGCGCTGGTGCAGTACGGCACCAGCGTGCTGGTCCTGGCAGCAGTGGTTCTCATCGTGGTCGCCAGAACGGCCGTACTGACCTGATCACAGGCCTGGCCGCAGACCGGCCGAGGTCGCTCCTCGGGCAGTTGTCCACAGCAGGGGTGTGATCTTGTGCATTCTGTGGGAACAGCTGTGCCCCTTGTCGCTGAGCTGGGTTTTTCCAGCCCGGACAAGGGGCGTGCCGCCCCTCGATGAGGGGAGATGCAGTCACACCGGCGTCAACATCCAGGGAGTTATCCACAGATCGTCAGACCTTTTCCCCTGCCTGTGGATAACGCTGTGGGTAACTCAGGGCAAGGGTTGCAATACCGGTATCAGCTGTGGTGCCAGGTACGAGGTGGAGCTACTTCCACTGTGTGGAGACGCCGAAGCCGCCGGCGATGAAGCCGAAGCCGACAACGATGTTCCAGTTTCCGAGCGCCTGGACCGGCAGATCGCCGTCGGTCACGTAGAAAACGACGATCCAGGCCAGGCCGATCAGGAAGAACGCCAGCATCACCGGCGCCACCCAACCGCGGTTGGTCAGCTTTATGTTGGTTGCCTGCTTCGCCGGAGGCGGCGTGAAGTCGGCCTTCTTGCGGATACGTGACTTCGGCACGAGGAACTCTCCTGTCGATGCGCTGCGTGACCGCGCAGGGAACTATGGCTGGCGCCGGGGGCGCGAGGGGGAATGCTGCCTCCCCCGGGCGTCCGTTAGCGTAGTGCTTCCGCGGCGCCGAAGGAGATAAGGGTACGTTGAGCAATTCTGCCGACTCTCCCCAAGGGCCGGTCCGGCGCACCTTCCGGCACCCGGTCCGGGTACTCACCGCTGCCGTCTTCGCCCTCGCCGGGCTGATCTTCGTCACGAGCGCCAACACGGCCAAGGGCACCAACATCCGCACCGACTCCTCGCTGCTTAGGCTCTCCGACCTCATCCAGCAGCGCAACGGGAAGAACGCGGCGCTCGACGACTCCAACGCGTCCCTGCGCGACGACATCGACGCCCTGGCCCAGCGCGACGACGGCAGGACGAAGGCGGAGGACGCCAGGCTCAAGGCGCTGGAGCGGGAGGCGGGCACCACCAGGCTCTCCGGCCGGGCCGTCGCCGTCACCCTCGACGACGCCCCGCCGGACGCCACCGCGAAGCCGGGCTACCCGGACCCGCAACCCAATGACCTGGTCATTCATCAGCAGGACCTGCAGGCGGTCGTCAACGCTCTCTGGCAGGGGGGCGCCCGCGGTATCCGGGTCATGGACCAGCGGCTGATCTCCACCAGTGCCGTGCGCTGCGTCGGCAACACCCTGATCCTGCAGGGCCGGGTCTACTCACCCCCGTACAAGATCACCGCGGTCGGCAACCCGGACAACCTCAAGAAGGCTCTCGACAACTCCCCGGCGATCCAGAACTACCTGCTGTACGTGAAGGCGTACGGGCTGGGCTGGAAAGTCGACGAGCGCGAGGCGGTGACTCTTCCCGGCTACTCGGGCACAGTGGATCTCCACTATGCGAAGCCGGTGAAGTAGCGAGCAGTTCCGGGGAGGCCGACCGGTGTCGGTGCGACTGATCGTCAGGACGTTCAGCGAACTGTGCATCACCGTTGGCGCCCTGATCATCCTCTTTGTGGTGTACGTGCTGTTCTGGACCGGAGTGGAGGCCGCCGGCGCGACCGAGGGGCAGATCGACGGCCTTCAGGACCGGTGGGCACGCGGGTCCGTCTCCGCACCCGCGCCGACCGTTTCGCCCTCGTCCTCACCCACCCCCACTGCGCCCGCTTCCACCGCGCCCGCGCCCGCCGCGTACGCCGACGGGAAGGCGTTCGCGATGCTGTACATCCCCCGCCTCGGGAAGGGCTGGGAGTGGCCGGTCCTGGAGAACACCGAGGCCAGAACGTTGCAGAAGGGCCTCGGTCACTACCGGGGAACCGCCTTGCTCGGTGCGACAGGCAACTTTGCCGTGGCCGGACACCGACGCACGTACGGGGATCCCTTCAAGGATTTCCCGAAGCTGCGCCCCGGCGACGCGGTGATCGTGACGGACGGCACGACATGGTTCACCTACCGCATCGACAAGAAGCCCTACCGGACCGTGCCGAGCGACATCGGCGTGATCGCCCCCGTCCCCCGCAAGTCCGGCTTCGACGGCCCCGGCCGCTATCTGACACTGACCACCTGCGACCCCGAGTGGGGCAGCAGCCACCGGCTCATCGTCTGGGCGCATCTCGACGCGACGCAGCCTGTGACCGACGGCAGACCCGCGGCTTTCCACAGCTGACCCACGCCCCTGCCCCGGCCCTTTAGTCTGGTCCCGTACCGAATGGAGGGGACAGCATGTACGGCTGGATCTGGAAGCATCTTCCGGGCAATGCGTGGGTGCGCGGGCTCATCTCGCTCGTCCTGGCACTCGCCGTCGTCTATGTGCTTTTCCAGTACGTCTTCCCGTGGGCCGAGCCGCTGCTTCCGTTCGGCGACGTGACGGTCGACGGCACGAACGGAACGGGGGCCGGCCAGTGAGCGCCCGCATCCTTGTCGTCGACAACTACGACAGTTTTGTCTTCAACCTCGTTCAGTACCTCTACCAGCTCGGCGCCCAGTGCGAAGTGCTGCGCAACGACGAGGTGACCACGGCCCACGCCCAGGACGGCTTCGACGGCGTCCTGCTCTCGCCCGGCCCCGGTACCCCCGAGCAGGCCGGCGTCTGCGTGGACATGGTGCGCCACTGTGCGGCGACCGGCGTTCCGGTCTTCGGCGTCTGCCTCGGCATGCAGTCGATGGCTGTGGCATACGGCGGTGTGGTGGACCGGGCCCCGGAGCTGCTGCACGGCAAGACGTCGCCGGTGACCCACGAGGGCAAGGGCGTCTTCGCCGGACTGCCGTCCCCGTTCACCGCGACCCGCTACCACTCGCTCGCCGCCGAACCGGACACGATCCCGCAGGAACTGGAGGTCACGGCGCGCACGGCCGACGGCATCATCATGGGCCTGCGCCACCGGGACCTGGCGGTGGAGGGCGTGCAGTTCCATCCGGAGTCGGTGCTGACCGAGTACGGCCATCTGATGCTGGCCAACTGGCTGACACAGTGCGGTGATGCGGGAGCCGTCGCGAGGTCGGTCGGGCTCGCGCCGGTGGTGGGCAAGGCCGTCGCGTGACCGCACTCCGCCCCGAGCACGACGCCGGACAGGACGGCCCGCACGAGCAACGTGCGTACGAGGCCACGGGCGCGTTCGAGGCGGCGGTCGAGCAGCTGGCGGATCCGCTGAACGATCCCCTGCCGGAGCAGCATGCCTCGCCATGGCTCCGGGCGGAAAACCCTCCCGCGGACGGGACGGACACCGGGGTGGCGCAGGACGGGCAGGCGCAGGCGCCACAAGGGGCTCAAGGGCCTCAGGGAGCCCCGCGTGAGTGGTATGACCCCGAGGGGTACGAGCGGGACTGGTACGGGCAGCAGGAGCCCGTCACGGCGTCTTCGCCCCAGCCGCTCCCCCTCAACGACGAGACGGTCGGCCTGCGGACGGCCGACACGGGGCGCATGGCCGATCGTGCGGTGACTGCGCCCGCTCCGGCACCGCGACCGGAGCCGGAGCCGCAGTACGTATCCGAGTACGCACCGGAGCCCGACGCGGACAGCGAGGCAGCTACCGGCTCCCGTCCGGAGACGGCCGAACCCGGACCGCTGACGGACCCACCCACCGGCGGCCGCGCCGAGCGCCGGCGCGCCGCCAAGGGGCGCGGCCGTCGTCGCGCCGACCCGCAGCCGGAAGCCCGGTCGGAATCGGCGGCGCCGAACGGGAGACCGCTGACGCGCGTCGAGGCGAGGCGCGCCGCCCGCGCGGCCAAGGACAGCCCCGCCGTCGTCGCCAGCCGGGTCGTCGGCGAGTTGTTCATCTCGCTCGGTGTGCTGATGCTGCTGTTCGTCACGTACCAGCTGTGGTGGACGAATGTGCGCGCCGGTCAGATCGCCGGCAACGAGACGCACAAGATCCAGGACGACTGGGCGAAGGGAGACCGCAAGCCCGGAGCGTTCGAGCCGGGGCAGGGCTTCGCCATCATCCACATTCCGAAACTGGATGTCGTCGCGCCGATCGCCGAGGGCACCAGCAAGGAGAAGGTCCTCGACCGCGGCATGGTCGGGCACTACGGCGACGGCGCGCTCCGAACGGCGATGCCGTCGGCCGCACAGGGCAACTTCGCGCTGGCCGGTCATCGCAACACGCACGGAGAACCGTTCCGCTACATCAACAGGCTGCGCGAGGGTGACCCGATCGTGGTCGAGACGCAGGATGCGTACTACACGTACGAGATGACCAGCGTCCTTCCGCAGACGTCGCCGTCCAATGTCTCGGTGATCGGACCGGTGCCACCCGGATCGGGGTTCACAAAGCCCGGCCGCTACATCACTCTGACGACCTGTACGCCCGAATTCACGAGTACATACCGGTTGATCGTCTGGGGCAAGATGGTCGACGAGCGGCCGCGCAGCAAGGGGAAGCCTGACGCGCTCGTCGGCTGAACATCATCACGACAGGGGACGGGTGCGGTGGCAGCGAGGACCCAGCAGCAGGAAGAACAGACCGAAGAGTCCGCGTCCCCGGTGCGGAGCAGGGACCGCCACCTCGTGGTGACTGCGGTCAGTGTCTTCGGTGAGCTGCTGATCACTGCGGGCCTGGTGCTGGGCCTGTTCGTCGTCTACTCCCTGTGGTGGACGAATGTCCTCGCCGACCGTGAGGCCGAGAAGCAGGGCCACACCGTCCGCGACCGCTGGGCCGACGGACCCGGCGCCCTCGACACCAAGGACGGCATCGGCTTCCTGCACGTACCCGCGATGAAGAACGGCGAGGTGCTGGTCAAGAAGGGCACCGACACCAAGAACCTCAACGACGGCATCGCCGGCTACTACACGGATCCGGTGAAGTCGGCTCTCCCCTGGGACAAGCAGGGCAACTTCACGCTGGCGGCGCACCGCGACGGGCACGGGGCGAAGTTCCACAACATCGACAAGGTGAAGACAGGCGACGCGGTCGTCTTCGAGACCAAGGACACCTGGTACGTCTACAAGGTCTTCAAGGAGCTTCCCGAGACGTCGAAGTACAACGTCAAGGTCCTCCAGCCGGTCCCGAAGGAAGCGGGCGTGAAGAAGCCCGGCCGCTACATCACGCTGACGACGTGCACGCCGGTCTACACGTCGAGGTACCGCTACATCGTGTGGGGCGAGCTGGTGCGCACGGAGAAGGTCGACAAGGACCGTACGAAACCGGCGGAGCTGCGTTAGCAGTTACGATGAGTCAGGCCCGAAGTCGCAACTATCCTTTGCGACTTCGGGCCTTCTGCGGTGTGGCTACTACCTGAGTACCTGAAGTTTCGCGCCCGCGCTCCAGCCTTCCAGCAGGCCGCGGTGTACGGCGGTGACGCCGACCTGTTCCGCGATGTCGAGCGCCTCGCGAGAGAACGGACAGGTCGCCACGTACACAGCCACGTCTGCCTGGTGCAGCGTCTTGGTACCGACGAACTTCTGCATCTCGCCGCTCCATACCGAGCGGTATGGAGCGAAGTTCTTGCACTGGACGACCAGCCGACGCCCGTCGGCAGTGTGCGCGGTGATGTCGGCCCCGCGGTCGCCGCTGCCGCCGTGGATCTCGACGCCGGTGCAGCCGTCGCGGCGCAGCAGGCTTGCGATGTGCTGCTCGAACTCCCGCCAGTTCATGGCGTCGATGGAGGCCATGACTCCGGCGAGGGGGCGCTGCTCCCGGGTGCGCTCCAGTCGGTGCAGACGCTGCTCGTGCTGGGCCAGCTTGCGCTGTACGCGGTGGATGTCCGCGCGCGCCGAGATGAGATCCCGGCGCTGCTCGCCCGACGTCTCGATGAGGGCGTTGAGCATGGGGACGACGGTCTTGCCGAGGATGTGGGCGATGCGCCCGTCGATGCGGTCGTTGAGGTCTGCGGAGGGATTGTGGACAAAGTTATCCACAGGCTGAGTCCGTGCGGCGTACTCCGTGTCGAGGAGGTACGTACGCACCTGACGTGCGACTTCGCTGTCGCGGAGCAGCATGGCTACGTTGAGGATTGAGCGCCGGCTGAAGATGGCGAGGGTGGGTGTGCGTGACTTGATCCCACTGAGTTCCTTAAAGGAGCTCAGTTCTGTACCTGTCAAAACGCGATAGCCGTTGGCTGTCAGCTCCTCTCGATGATCGAAGATCAGGGACCGGATGGCCTTGATCCCCACCCCGAAATACGTGGCGACCATTGCCGCCTCATTGATCACGTTCATGTCCTTTCACGAATTCCGCGGTGGGCGGAACTCGGTACCCCGCCCTAACGGATCAACGAATCAGCACATATGAAGACACGATCGGTTTACGGCTGCATGTGCGGTATACCGGGCAGGAAGCATCGCGGCAGGCACAGCAAAGGGCCCCGGTCACCGTTGAGGTGCCGGGGCCCGATGAGTGGTGCGGTTCGGGGTCAGTCCTGTGAGCCGGACGGGCCGCCGAAGATGTTTCCGTTCCCGTTACCGTTGCCGCCCCCGGTAGTGAGGGTGACGACGGTGGTTGCCGGGTCGGCTTGGGTGCCCGGTGTCGGATCGCTGCTGATGACCCGGGCGTTGTCGTCCGTAGCGTTGCCGGCCGCGAACTGGATCTGGGTGAAGCCCTGCGCGGCCAGGAGCTGCTTGGCTTCGCCCACCGTCTTGAACCTGATTTCGGGGATCGGCTTGGTCGCGGGCTGCGTCGGGCCCTTGGAGACCGTCAGCACGATCTGGGTGTCCAGCGGCTTCTTGCCGTCCGTCGGCGCCGGGGTCTGGTCGATGACCTCACCCGCGGGCTTCTCCGAGTCGAGGTCTTTTCGTGAGACATTCTCGAAGCCGACTTGGTTGAGCTGGGCCACCGCGGCGTCGTACTGCTTGGTCCTGACGTCAGGGACGTTCTGGGTGGCCTGCTTGGCGACCGTGATCTCGACCTCGGACTCCTGCTCGGCCTTCGTGCCGCCCTTGGGGTTCTGGTCGAGTACGGTGTCGGGTTCCGCATCGGCGGACTCGGACGTGACGACCCGCACCGTGAAGCCCTCCTCCTCCAGGATCTTGCGGGCGTTGTCCTCGGACTTCTCCGTGACGTCCGGGACCTTGACCTTCGGCGCACCGGTGGAGACGACGACCGTGACGGTCTCGTTCTCCTGCATCTGGCCGTCCTTGGGGGTCTGGCTGCAGATCTTGTTCTTGGGCTGGTTGTCGCAGGGTTCCCGCGAGCCGACCTTGAGAAGGACGCCTGCGTTCTTTGCCAGATCCTCCGCCTCGCCCACGGTCGACCCGACCATGTTCGGCACGTCGACCTTGCCGTTGTCGCCGTTGTCGCCGCCGAAGACGGCTTTGCCGATCAGGATCGCGCCGATCAGCACCAGAATGCCCGCGGCGATCAGCAGGATCGTCGAGGTGTTGCTCTTCTTCTGACGCCGGCGGTCCGGGCGGTCGTCGTATCCGTAGCCGCCGTCGTCCGGGTTGACCGGAGGCAGCATGGAGGTCGGGGCGCCGTGCTGGTCGGCAGCGTGCAGTGCCGTGGTCGGCTGGTCCTGCCCGTATCCCTCGTAGCCGCTGTAGCCGGCCGCGCCCATCGCCGCGGTGGCGGCGACCGGTCGGCCGTCGAGGCAGGCCTCGATGTCGGCACGCATCTCGTCGGCCGACTGGTAGCGGTAGTCCGGGTCCTTGACCAGAGCCTTCAACACGATCGCGTCCATTTCGGGCGTGATCTCGGGGTCGAAGTTGCTGGGGGTCTGCGGCTCTTCCCGTACGTGCTGGTAGGCGACCGCGACGGGCGAGTCACCGATGAACGGCGGCCGGACCGTCAGCAGCTCGTAGAGCAGGCAGCCGGTCGAGTACAGGTCGGAACGCGCGTCGACCTGCTCGCCCTTGGCCTGCTCCGGGGAGAGGTACTGGGCGGTACCGATGACGGCCGACGTCTGGGTCATCGTCATGCCGGAGTCGCCCATGGCACGGGCGATGCCGAAGTCCATGACCTTGACCTGGCCGGTGCGTGTCAGCATGACGTTCGCCGGTTTGATGTCGCGGTGGACAATGCCCGCCCGGTGCGAGTACTCCAGAGCCTGGAGGATCCCGACCGTCATTTCGAGGGTGCGCTCGGGCAGCAGTTTGCGGCCGGAGTGCAGAAGCTCTCTGAGCGTCGACCCGTCGACGTACTCCATCACGATGTACGGGATGGAGACCCCGTCGACGTAGTCCTCGCCGGTGTCGTAGACGGCAACGATCGCCGGGTGGTTGAGCGAGGCGGCGGACTGGGCCTCACGGCGGAACCGGGCCTGGAAAGACGGGTCGCGGGCGAGATCGGTCCGCAGCGTCTTCACAGCGACGGTGCGGCCGAGCCGGGTGTCGTGAGCGAGGTAGACCTCGGCCATGCCACCACGGCCGAGCACCGAGCCCAGCTCGTACCGGCCGCCGAGGCGACGCGGCTCTTCCATAACTGTTCCAGCCCTCTCCGTCAGTCCCGACCGCACCGGTGTGTGGTCCGGCGGTGTGGTGCTCGCGCATACGCTACCGGCCACGCACTACCTGATCGGCCCAGAGCCGTCACCTGATATCTGACCGGTATCCCAATGTGCAGATATGGCGTCCCATGTGATGGGCGTCACCTCCTGCTGTCGATGACCGCCTTCATCACATCCCGAGCGATCGGAGCGGCGAGTCCGCCACCGGAGACGTCGTCCCTGTTGGCCTGGCTGTCCTCGACCACTACGGCCACGGCGACCGGGGAGCCGCTGTCGGTCTTCGCGTACGAGATGAACCAGGCGTACGGCTTCTCGCTGTTGTTCAGACCGTGCTGGGCGGTACCGGTCTTGCCGCCGACAGTGACGCCGTCGATGAGGGCGTTGGTTCCCGTACCGCTCTTGACGACGGTCTCCATCATCTGCTGGAGCTTCTGCGCGTTCTCACCCGAGAGGGGCTGGCTGAGCTGTTCCTTCTCGTGGGTGTAGATGACGTCGAGGTTGGGCGCCTGCCGCTCGGCGACCATGTACGGCTGCATGAGCTTGCCGTCGTTGGCGACCGCGGCGGCGACCATGGCCATCTGCAGCGGGGTGGCGCGGTTGGACGCCTGGCCGATACCGGCCATGGCGTTCTGCGGCCGGTTGTCCTTCGGGTAGATGCTGGCGTCGGCGCGGACCGGGGTGAAGATTTCCTTGTTGAAGCCGAACTTGGCGGCCTCGTCCATCATCTTCTGGTTGCCCAGGTCGTCGCTGATCTTGCCGAAGACGGTGTTGCAGGACATACGCAGCGCTTCCCGGAGCGAGGCGTCCTCGCACGGGATGTTGCCCTCGTTGACGAGGTTGTCGCTGGACTGAGGGAGCCGGTAGGGCAGCGGGGAGTCCGTTTTGCCGTCGATGTCGGTGTAGAGGCCGTTCTCCAGGGCCGCGGCGGCGGTGACGACCTTGAAGGTCGAGCCGGGTGGGTAGGTCTCGCGCAATGCCCGGTTGAGCATCGGCTTGTCCTTGTCCTTCAGGAGCTTCTGCCAGGCCTTGGTGTCCGTGTTGGAGTTGCCCGCGAAAGTCGAGGGGTCGTACGAGGGGGTGCTGGCGAGAGCGAGGATGGCGCCGGTCTGCGGGTCGAGCGCGGCGACGGCACCCTTCTTGTCGCCCAGTCCCTGGAAGGCGGCCTTCTGGGCGGCTGCGTTGAGGGTGGTGACGACGTTGCCGCCCTGCTTCTTCTCGCCCGTGAACATCGACAGGGTGCGGTCGAAGAAGAGCTGGTCGTCGTTGCCGGTGAGGATGCCGTCCTCAAGGCTTTCGAGCTGCGAGGCGTCGAAGGCCTGCGACGAATAGCCGGTGACGGGCGCCCACATGGGGCCGTTCTTCCAGGCCCGCTTGTACTTGAAGTCGCTGCCTTTGGTCTCGACCGAACTGGTCACGGGGTTGCCGTCGACGATGATGTTGCCGCGCTCATGGGCGTACCGCTCGATGCGGACACGGCGGTTCTCGTCGCGCGTGTTCAGCTCGTCGGCGCGGACGTACTGCAGGTAGTTCGTCCGCACGAGCAGGGCGAGGATGAGGACGCCGCAGAAGATCGCGATCCGGCGCAGGGGCTTGTTCACGGTCGGACCACCTGGGTCATTTCGGCGTCGGAGGACGGCGCGGGGGCCGGTGCGGGGCGGCGTGCGGTGTCGCTGATCCGGATCAGGATGCCGATCAGAGCCCAGTTGGCGATCACGGACGAACCACCGGCCGCGAGGAACGGCATCGTCATACCGGTCAGCGGGATGAGCCCCATGACACCGCCGGCGACGACGAAGACCTGGATCGCGAAGGCGCCGGAGAGGCCGATCGCGAGGAGCTTGCCGAACGGGTCGCGGGCGGCGAGAGCGGTGCGCACACCGCGCTCGACGATCAGACCGTAGATCAGCAGGACGGCCATCATTCCGGCGAGGCCGAGCTCTTCGCCGACGGTGGAGAGGATGAAGTCGGCGTTGGCGGCGAAGCCGATCAGGTCGGAGTTTCCCTGACCCCAGCCGGTGCCGAGCGTGCCGCCCGACCCGAAGGACATGATGGCGTCACCGATCTGCTGGCAGGCGCCCTCGGTCGTGTAGCAGGCGAACGGGTCCATCCAGGCTTCGACGCGCTGCTGGACGTGCGACTCGAACGTGGCCACACCGACCGCCCCCGCCGCGGACATCAGGAGACCGAAGACGATCCAGCTGGTCCGTTCCGTGGCGACGTACAGCATGATCACGAACAGGCCGAAGAAGAGCAGGGACGTACCGAGGTCCGTCTCGAAGACCAGGATCAGGATCGACAGTCCCCAGATCACGAGGATCGGTCCGAGGTCACGGCCGCGGGGCAGGTACAGACCCATGAAGCGGCGGCTGGCCAGGGCCAGCGCGTCTCGTTTCACCATGAGATAGCCGGAGAAGAAGACCGCGATGATGATCTTCGCGAATTCGCCGGGCTGGATGGAGAACGGGCCGAGGCTGATCCAGATCTTGGCGCCGTTCACCGCAGGGAAGAACATCGGAAGTATCAGCAGGACCAGCGCCACCGCCATGGAGATGTACGTGTAGCGCTGCAGGATCCGGTGGTCCTTGAGCGCCAGCAGGACGGCGACGAACAGGGCGACGCCGATCGCGGAGTACATCAGCTGCTTGGGCGCGTCGGGGCTGAAGGCGCCGAACTGTGACTCGGCCCGCTGGATCAGCCGAGGCGACTGGTCCAGTCGCCAGATCAGCACCAGCCCCAGCCCGTTGAGCAGGGTCGCCAGTGGCAGCAGCAGCGGATCCGCGTACGGAGCGAACTTGCGCACCACGAGGTGGGCGACGCCGCCGAGCAGGATCAGGCCGAGTCCGTATCCGAGCATGCCGGAGGGCAGCTCGCCGTCGATGGCAAGGCCCACATTGGCGTACGCGAACACCGAGATGCCGATGGCGAAAGCCATCAGGCCCAGCTCGGTGTTGCGACGGCTCGGCGCGTCGATCGCGCCGATCGTGGTCGTATTGGTGACAACGCTCATGGTGCTGAAGGCTCCCCTACGGCTTACTGCTTACCGCACTGCGGGACCAGCTTCTTCTCTTCCTCCGAGAGGCTGGGGCCGGGAGTGGGAGTCGCTGTGGTCGGCTTGGTCTTGGTGGCGTCGGATCGGGCGGATGTCTTGGTGCCCTCCGAGCCCGTGCCGCCGGCTTCGCCCTCACCGGTGCGGGCGTTGCTCTCCGCCTCGGCCGCGCGGCGCTGCGCGTCCTTCTTGCAGGCGGATACCTGCGTCGAGAGCTCGTTGATCTTCTCGCGGGCGTCCGCCAAGTTGCCCTCGGCGATGGTCGCCTCGACCTGCTTGCGCTGGTAGGGCGGGAGGTACTTGAGTTCGATCTCGGGGTGGTCCTTCTCGACCTTCGAGAGCGAGACCCACGCGAGGTCCTGGCTGATGCCGCGGAACAGCGCGACGTGTTCGTTCTTGGCGCCCACGTAGAACTGGTTCTGGGTCCAGCGGTAACCGCCGTACACACCGCCGCCGATGACGGCCAGCGCGAGCACGATGTACAGGGACCTCTTCAGCCACTTGCGGCCGCCGCCGGGCTTGATGAAGTCGTCGTCGGTGTACGCGTCGAAGGAGCCGTCCGGCATTCCGCCGTAGCCGAGGCCGTCACCACTGCCGGGCGGGCCGAAGCCGCCCGTGGGCGGCGGGACGGGACGGCCGAGACCGGCCGCGCGTCCGGCGGGGGTCTCCATCGCGCCGCCGTCGTTCAGCTGGGCGGCCTGGTTCTCGGCGACCGCGCCGACGATGACCGGGGTGTCGTTGAGCTGCCCGGCCAGGGTGTCGTTGCTGTCGACGTCGAGGACGTCGGCGACGATGCAGGTGATGTTGTCCGGGCCGCCGCCGCGCAGGGCGAGCTGGATGAGCTCCTGGATGGTCTCCTGCGGGCCCTGGTAGCTGGCGAGGGTCTCTTCCATCGTCTGGTGCGAGACCACGCCGGAGAGGCCGTCGGAGCAGATCAAATAGCGGTCGCCGGCTCGGACTTCACGGATGGAGAGGTCGGGTTCGACGTGGTCACCGCTGCCCAGCGCGCGCATCAGCAGGGAGCGCTGCGGGTGGGTGGTCGCTTCTTCCTCGGTGATCCGGCCCTCGTCGACCAACCGCTGCACCCAGGTGTGGTCCTGAGTGATCTGGGTGAGTACGCCGTCGCGCAGCAGGTACGCGCGGGAGTCGCCGACGTGGACCAGACCGAGGCGCTGACCGGTCCAGAGCAGAGCGGTGAGCGTGGTGCCCATGCCCTCCAGCTGGGGGTCCTCCTCGACCATCATGCGCAGTTGGTCGTTGGCCCGCTGGACCGCTGTACCGAGCGACGTGAGGATGTCCGAACCGGGCACGTCGTCGTCGAGCTGGACGAGCGTGGAGATCACCTCGGAGCTGGCGACCTCACCGGCCGCCTGACCGCCCATGCCGTCGGCGATGGCGAGAAGGCGCGGACCGGCATAGCCGGAGTCCTCGTTGCCCTCCCGGATCATGCCCTTGTGCGATCCGGCGGCGAAGCGCAGGGACAGACTCATGCGCACCTCGCCCGTCGGCTCGGGGTACAGCCGGTCTCGAGCCACACTGCCCACCCTCCGGTCGGGAGCCGGGCCGGGTCCGTTGCCCGGACGGCCGCGGCTCGCTCGCTCCGCTCGCTCATTGTCGTACTACTTCCGCAGCTCGATGACGGTCTTGCCGATCCGGATCGGCGCGCCCAGCGGAACAGGCGTCGGGGTGGTGAGACGGGTCCGGTCGAGATACGTGCCGTTGGTGGACCCGAGATCCTCGACGATCCACTGGCCGTCACGGTCGGGGTAGATCCTGGCATGCCTGCTTGACGCGTAGTCGTCGTCCAGCACGATCGTTGAATCGTGGGCCCGTCCCAGGGTGATGGTCTGCCCCTGGAGCGCCACCGTGGTCCCGGTGAGGGTGCCCTCGGAGACGACCAGCTTTGTGGGTGCCCCCCGGCGCTGGCGGCCGGGCTGCTGGCGTTGCTGCGGCGGTGCCGCGGCGGATTGGCGTGCCTGTTGCGGACGTGCGTCGCTCGCAGTGCGGCGTGAGCCACGCTGCGTGACGCGCGTTCCGAACAGGTCGCTGCGGATGACCTGGACGGCCACGATCACGAACAGCCACAGAACAGCCAGGAAACCTAGCCGCATGACCGTCAGGGTCAGCTCTGACATTGCCCCCGCTTCACCCTTCGGCTTGCCGGTAAACGATGGTGGTGCTGCCCACGACGATCCGCGAGCCGTCGCGGAGCGTAGCGCGGGTTGTGTGCTGCCCGTCTACCACGATGCCGTTGGTAGACCCGAGATCCTGGATCGTCGAGGGCGTTCCGGTCCGGATCTCACAGTGCCGGCGGGATACGCCGGGGTCGTCGATCCGCACGTCGGCTTCGGTGCTGCGTCCCAGCACCAGCGTCGGGCGGGAGATCTGATGGCGGGTGCCGTTGATCTCGATCCAGCGTCGCACCTGCGCGCTCGGCATGGGGCCGGGCGCGGCCGGCGGGCGCCGGTCGGTGGTGGTTGCTCCGGGACGGCCGCCGCCCGGCGGCGGGGCCGCGGGCATGGGCGGGACGGAGCTGGGCGGGTAGCCGTAGCCGCCTGTGGGCTGGGGGGCGGCGGACCGCCCATGGCCCGGGTGGCCGGACTGGCTCAGGTGGCCCTGAGGATCCTGCTGGCCCTGCTGCGACGAGCTCGACGCGAGGGTGCGGCTCCGTACGCGATAGAGCCCGGTGTCGAGGTCGTCGGCCTTCTCCAGGTGGACCTTGATGGGTCCCATGAAGGTGTAGCGCTGCTGCTTGGCGTAGTCCCGGACCAGGCCGGAGAGCTCGTCGCCGAGTTGGCCGGAGTACGGGCTGAGGCGCTCGTAGTCCGGGGCGCTGAGCTCGACGATGAAGTCATTGGGAACGACGGTCCGCTCGCGGTTCCAGATTGTTGCGTTGTTGTCGCACTCGCGCTGGAGGGCGCCCGCGATCTCGACCGGCTGGACCTCGGACTTGAACACCTTGGCGAAGGTGCCGTTGACCAGACCTTCGAGACGCTGCTCGAAACGCTTCATGACTCCCATGGGGCACCTCCTCCGGTGTTCTCGTTCCTGAACTGCTTACTGATCGTATCCACGCGTCGGGAAATCGGCTGGTTCCCCTTGTCTGCCCTGTGGATGAGTGTCACCTCTCACATGGATCGTAGAGGTGGCCTCCTGACAGTGTCCCGCACCCAGGGTGCACTGAGGAGGAGTGGGGGCGGTCGTCGCGCGTTCCCGCTGTCCGTCATTCGTTCTGCGTCCGTCTGCGAAACAACGGATGTGAATCCACCCTGTCCAGCGTGCTAATCTTCCGGATGTCGCCAGGCGCTCACACCAACAGGTGAGAGAGTCTGAAAACACCACTCATGCGCGAGTGGCGGAACGGCAGACGCGCTGGCTTCAGGTGCCAGTGTCCTTAGGGACGTGGGGGTTCAAATCCCCCCTCGCGCACAAGAGAGAAGCCCCACAGGCCAACGGTCTGTGGGGCTTCTTCGTTCCCCGACGGATTCAGTGCGTTGTTTCACGTGAAACGCCCGATTCGGTGTGTTCCAGTGGGTGTACGAGCATGACGAAGGGCCGGGGCCCGCGGAGGTCGACTGCTCCGCGAGCCCCGGCCCTTCATTGCGTGGCTCAGGCCGCGAGGCGGGCGGCGAGGGCCTTGGCCTTGTCCGCGGCGTCGGTGAACGCCTTGGCGCGGGAGGCCTCGGCGAGGGGAACGAGCTCGGCCATCGCCGGCTGGGAGTGAGCCAGCGTCAGCTCCGGAACGATGAAGTCGACCTCGGCACCGAACATGCTCGTCAGCAGCTTCTCCAAGTAGTTCTGGACGAACTCGGAGTCCGCGCGCGGCGTGCCGGGGGCGTACGAACCACCGCGGCTGGCGACGACGGTGATGGGGGTGCCCGCCACGTGGCTGTCGGGGCCTGCGTTGTGGCCGACGATGATCACCTGGTCGAGCCAGGCCTTCAGGGTCGACGGAATGCTGAAGTTGTACATCGGCGCACCGATCAGGACGGCGTCCGCCGCTGCCAGTTCGGCGGCGAGCTCGCTGCGCAGCGGGTCCTCGGTGCCGGCGGCGGCCGCGGCGGCGTCCAGGTGGGGCAGCGGGTTCGCGGCGAGGTCGCGGTAGACGACCTGGCCGTCGGGGTGCTGCTCGCGCCACGTCTGGACGAAGGCGGCGGTGACCTCGCGCGATGCCGAGCCCTGGGGGAAGACGGCGGAGTCGAGGTGCAGGAGCGTGGCCATGGGGGTCTCCACGGATATCTAGGGATGGTGCCCGGCCGGATAGGGGGGGGCATCTTTTTCGTGCGTACCTAGTAATAGCATAGGCCCTTACTTTTCGTAAGTCCCGCACGGCGACGCAGTACCCTAGGTGTATGGCGGACCACAGCGAGCAGGCGTGTCGGCGGGTCGACGTGGGCATCACGCGCGTTTTCGAGCTGTTCGGGAAGCGCTGGACGGGCCCGATCGTCTCCGTGCTTATGCAGCATCCGGTGCACTTCGCCGATCTGCGGCGGGCGATCCCGGGTATCAGTGAGCGCATGCTCTCCGACCGGCTGTCCGAGCTCGGTGCGGCCGGGCTGGTGGTCCGGGAGGTCGACGAGGGGCCGCCGCTGCGGGTCTCGTACCGCTTGACGCAGGCGGGCGCCGCGATGGAGCCCGCGCTCAAGGAGCTGGCGCTCTGGTCGGAGACCTACCTCGCCGACGGCGGCGGCTGCTAGCGGCTGCAGCCTCTGTGGCTGCGGCTACGGCTGTTGGGGTGAGTCCGGGGCGGTCGTCCCGCCCGACGAGTTGTAGCGCAGCAAGTACTCCGCGAACCGGTCCAGATCGTCCGCCGTCCACTCCGCGAGGCGCTCCTGATAGGCCGCGCGGCGGCTGGCCTGCGTCGAGGCCAGGGCCAGGGTTCCGGCCTCGGTGGGATGCAGCACCTGGATGCGATGGTCCTCGGGGTCCGGGTGGCGTTCGACCAGGCCCAGTTTCTCCAGGGCGCCGATCTGCCGGCTGACCGTCGACTTGTCCAGCATGTAGTGCGCTGCCAGGTCTGTTGCGCGGCAGCCGTGCTGGTCGTCGATGTGTGCCAGCAGCGTGTACGAGACCAGGGGCAGCTCCGGATGAAGTCGGGCTGCGGCGGCGCGCGCTCGGCGTGCGAACGCGGTCAATTCCCGCTGAATGACATCCAGTGCCTCTTCGCGTTCCCGTGGGGTGCCTGTCACGGAGCTCACCTTCCTAAAATGTCAGTTGTATAGTACAACAGATAGAGGAGTTGTAAAAGCCAACCATTGGAGTCCCCGATGTCCACAGGGCCGAGTGCCGCCGCCGGCTCCACCGCAGGCGTCCTGCGTCATGTGCTGAGCCATCTCGTCACGCCGCTGCTGATGTGCATCGGTATGGGACTCGCCTACCTGGGGGCGTTCCACGCACCGGAACCGCACGACCTGCGGGTGGACGTGGTGGGGTCGGGGCCGCGGGCCCAGGTGCTCGCGCAGACGCTGCAGGACAAGGGTGACGGGGCGCTGAGCGTGCGTACCGTCGCCGATCGGGCCACTGCGATGAACCACCTCAGGACACAACAGAGCTACGGTGCCTACCTGCCGGGGAAGCACCCCGAACTGCTCGTGGCCACGGCCTCCTCGGACACCAGCGCCACGGTGGTCGAGAAGGTCTTCACGAAGGTGGCGGCCGCGAAGGGCGATCCGCTGAAGGTGACGGACACGGCGCCGACCGCGGACGGCGATCCGACCGGCCAGGGGATCTTCTTCCTGCTTGTCGCGGTGAGCATCGGGTCGTACGCATCGGTCGCGGTGATCGGTGGCGCGGGTGCGGCGCTGGCGCTGCGGATCAGGGCCGCGCTGGTCGTCGGCGCGTCGCTGGTGGTGAGTGCGATCGGAGCGGCGTTCGCGGGGCCGCTGTTCGGGCTGGTGGATCACGGGCTCGGTGGTGTCTGGGCGATGACGTGGCTCTACTCGGCGGGCATCCTGCTGGTCGGTGTCGGGCTGCACACATTCCTGAAGCGGTGGACGACGCTCGGCGTGATGGTGCTGTTCGTGATGCTCAACTTCACCAGCTCCGGCGGCATCTTCCGGCCCGAACTGCAGCCCGGGTTCTTCGGTTCGCTGCATGCCTTCTGGAACGGTGCCGGCTTCGTCGAGGGTGTGCGCAGCCATGTGTACTTCGGCGGGTACGCGCTCGGCGGACATGTGCTGGTGCTCGCGCTGTGGTTCGTGGCGGGGCTGGCCGTGATGGGCGTGGCCGGGCTGGCCGAGGCCAAGCGGCGGAGTGCCACCGCGCATGCTCCGGGTGCGGTCGGGTCCCGGCACCGGGCCGGGGCGGAGAGCCGGTCGGTGGCTGAGAGCCGTTCCGGGGTGGGGGGCCTGTCCGAGCCCGAGCGCCGGTCCGGGGCCGAGTCGGGCGAGGAGCTGGAGGAAGAGCTCGAGGAGATCGTCGGCGTCTGACCAGGACAGGGAGTTGTCCACAGGCTTCTGCCCCGGTTTTCCACAGGGGCAGACGCCTGTTGGCGGACGGCGGTACCGTCGTCGCCAGTTGATGTTGGACAAGGACGCCGGTCGAGGGCGGGGGAGGCTGCGTGCCATGGATCAGTTCGAGGCGACGATGCCGGTGCAGCGGACTGTGACGGGTCGGCCGCGCATTCCGGCTGTGCCCGGGTTCGCGCGGCGCGCGGCCGTGGCGGAGCAGAGTGCGCCGCAGTTGCCCCGAGAGGCGGGCAAGGCGTTGCGGGACCGGGTGCCCAGGGCCTCGCACGACTCCCTTGTCCTTCCGGTCGGCCGACCCGACGCGGTGCAGGCGGTCGAGGAGTCGAGCCGGGGCCGCGTTCCCGGCCTCGCGCCGATCCGGGTGGGGCGGATGGCTGCCACGCCGTTCGCGTTTCTGCGAGGTTCGGCCGGGCTGATGGCCCATGACCTGATGGGCACACCCGTGACGGGGGTGGGCGCTCAGCTCTGCGGCGATGCGCATGCGGCCAACTTCGGGCTGTACGGCGATGCGCGGGGCAGCCTGGTCATCGATCTGAACGACTTCGACGAGACCGTGTTCGGCCCGTGGGAGTGGGATCTGAAGCGGCTCGCCACGTCGATGGTGCTCGCGGGGCGCGAGGCCGGGGCGGACGAGGACACCTGCCGTCAGGGCGCGTACGACACGGTGGGTGCGTACCGGCGGACGATGCGACTGCTGGCCAAACTGCCCGCTCTCGATGCCTGGAATGCCATCGCCGACGAGGAGCTCGTCTCGCACACGGATGCGCGGGATCTGCTCGG
Source organism: Streptomyces sp. NPDC005181 (assembly GCF_040608395.1). Lineage (NCBI taxonomy): Bacteria > Bacillati > Actinomycetota > Actinomycetes > Kitasatosporales > Streptomycetaceae > Streptomyces > Streptomyces sp. NPDC005181. Next base: position 330,515 of record NZ_JBEXID010000001.1, on the reverse strand, counting down.
CACGCTGGAGCGGGTCTCGCAGAAGGCCCGTAACAACACCAGTGCACGCTTCGCGGCCAAGTCCACGGAGGAGTCCGAGGACGGCGGGCGCCGCTTCGTCGACGCACCGCCGGTGCTGCGGCGGGTGCCGGATGCGGAGGCCGCTGCGGTGGCAGCGGGGCTCGGCGACTACGTGGGCACGATCTCGCCGGACCGGGTGCCGCTGCTCGCCCGGTATGCGATCCACGATGTGGCGTTCCGGGTGGTCGGCACAGGGAGCGTCGGTACCCGGTCGTACGTGGTGCTGCTGCTCGACCACCGGGGCGAGCCGCTGGTGCTGCAGGTCAAGGAGGCGCGGCCGTCCGCGCTGGCGCCGTATCTGCCGGCCGTCGGGTTCGACATGCCGGAGGTGGCGCACGAGGGACGTCGGGTGGTCCTCGGGCAGAAGCGGATGCAGGTCGTCAGCGACATTCTGCTGGGCTGGGCGACCGTGGACGGCCGGCAGTTCCAGGTGCGGCAGTTCCGGAACCGCAAGGGCAGTGTCGACCCGGTGGCCCTCACGGCCGACCAGGTCGACGACTACGGGCGGATGACGGGTGCGCTGCTGGCGCGGGCCCATGCGCACAGTGCCGACCCGCGGCTGATCGCGGGGTACTGCGGGAAGAACGACGAGCTCGACGAGGCGATGGCGGGCTTCGCGGTGACCTACGCGGACCGTACGGAGGCGGACCATGCGGAGCTGGTGCGGGCCGTCGGTTCGGGGCGAATAGCGGCCGAGCTCGGGGTGTGAGGCGCGGTTCCGCCGACCGCGCGTCCTCGGGGCGCGGGGCGGGGCCATACGCTGGACGGGTGACCCACGAAGCCGCCGGGGTGCCGACCACCCGGAACGACGATGACCGGCAGGACAACGACCGGCAGCACGAGCAGCCTGGCCGCAGGACCGACGCGGGTGCGGATGCCGACGCCGGCGGTGCTGCCGATGGTGCGCGTCCCGAGGCCCGGCTGGCGAAGGCCGTGCGGGTGGCGGAGCAGGCGCTGATCGAGTTCGAGATCGCGGTGGAGACCTTCCGGGTCGAGGTCGAGAACTTCTCCCGGCTGCACCACCAGAAGCTCGGCCCGATGTACGCCCGCCTCGACGAGCTCGATGCGCAGATCGCGGAGGCCCGGGCCGTCAGGACCGGTGACCCCGAGGACCTGCGCAAGGCGCAGGAGGCGCGGGCACTCGTGATGCCGATGCCCGGTGTCGAGGAGCTCTTCCACGACTGGATCGACTCCGATGGGCTGTCCCCCGAGGCGGCGGCAATGCTGACCGAGCAGCCGGTCCGGCCGCCCAAGCGGGTCCGGCCGACCGAGGAGGCGCGCAAGCTCTACCGCGAGCTGGCGCGCAAGGCCCACCCGGATCTGGCCCAGGACGAGAAGGAGCGGGCGCGCCGGGACGAGTTCATCACGCGCGTCAATGCCGCCTACGGGCGCGGGGACGAGGCGCTGCTGAAGGAGCTGGCGCAGGAGTGGGCTGCCGGACCGGCCACGCAGCGGGCGGAGCTCAGCGAGAGCGAGGAGCTCTACGCCCGGCTGGACTGGCTGACCCAGCGCAAGGAGCTGCTGACGGTGCTCGCCCAGGAGCTGGAGGAGAGCGCGATCGGGGCCATGCTGCGGATGGCACCCGAGGATCCGGACCGGCTGCTCGACGAGATCGCCGAGCAGCTGCTGGGTGAGGTCTCGCAGCGCGAGGCGGAGCTTGCGGGGCTGGTGCAGTAGCGTTTCTGGTGACTCTGGAGCGTGACTCCGGAGCATACGTACGAGAGAAGGCCTGACCCATGAATTTCGCTCCGCTGCCCTCGGTGGATGTCGCGGCGGTGCCGTCGGACGGCCTGGTGCTGGACGTCCGGGAGAGCGACGAGTGGGCCGCCGGGCATGTCGAAGGTGCCCTGCATATTCCGATGAGTGACTTCGTCGGCCGCTTCGGTGAGCTGACCGAAGCGGCCGAGGACGGCCGGCGCGTGCACGTGATGTGCCGGGTCGGTGGCCGGTCCGCCCAGGTCACTCAGTACCTGGTGCAGCAGGGAATCGACGCCGTGAACGTCGACGGCGGGATGCTGGCCTGGGACGGTGCCGGGCGTCCGATGGTCACCGACAGCGGCACCCCCGCCTTCGTTCTCTGACGGCCGGAGTCTCGTCCGGTCCGCCTCGTCCGGTCCCGGGCTCGTGGTTCTCAGCCGAGGGGATGAGCGGCCAGCAGGTCTCCCAGGGCTTCCTCATGTGCCGCCGCCGGGCCGAGCGAGAGTTCGATCTGCTTCGCCCAGGCGTGGAAGCGGTGCAGCGGGTAGTCGGTGTCCGCACCGAACCCGCCGTGCAGATGCTGCGCCGTCTGCACGATCCGGCGGACGCCGTCCGAGGCCCAGATCTTCGCCACGGCGATATCGCCCGCGACGGGGAGCGCGCCGGCTGTACCCGTGGAGATCCGCCAGGCCGCCTGCCAGAGGGTCACTTCCATGGCCCGCAGGTCGATGTACCGGTCGGCGGCCTGGACGGCGACGGACTGGAACGTCGCGACGGGAAATCCGAACTGCTCGCGCTTTCCCGTGTATTCGCTCGTCATGGCCAGCACGGCCTCGCCAAGTCCCAGCGCGAGCGCGCAGGTTCCGGTGGTGAGCAGGGAGCGCAGCCACTCCCAGGCTCCCGGGACGTTGATCAGCGCGCGGTCCTCGACCCGCACGCCGTCGAGCTGGACCTCGGCGAGCAACTCGCCGCTGGTGGAGACCTGTTCGGCCAGTGTGACGCCTTCGTCGGTGCGGCGTACCAGGGCCAGGACGGCGCGGCCGTCGGCTGTGTGGGCGGGTACGGCGATCCAGTCCGCGGACTGGGCCCACGGCACGCCTGACTGCACCCCGTCGAGCACCCAGGCCGAACTGTCGCTGCCGCCGTTGCTGCTGGACCGGTCGTTCTTCCCGGTGTCGTCCCGGCGGGCGGTGACGGCGAGTTCGGCCGAGTCGTGGCCGGTGCGGCCGTTGGCCCCGACGGTGAGGACCAGCTCGCCCCGGCCGACGCGGGGCAGCAGCTCGGCGGTCAGGACGGGGTCGCCATCGCGCTGGAGCGCCATCGCGACCGCGCAGGTCTCCAGCAGCGGCACCCGGGCGAGCACCTTGGCCGACTCCCGCAGGACCAGGCAGAGCGCGACCGGATCGAGCCCGGCCCCTCCGTGTTCCGCCGCCAGCGTCAGGCTCAGCAGGTCGCCTGCGGCCAGCCTGGCCCAGAGGGGGCGGTCGATGTCCTCGGCCACCGCGCCCGGGGTGAGAGCGGGGCTGGGCACTCCGTCGGGCTCGACGCCGGAGAAGACCGCCCTCGCTGCCTCTACGGCTGCCTGCTGCTCCTCGGTGAAGGTGAAGTCCACTGCCCTGGCCTCCTGCGAACCGCTGCGCTCGTACTCGGACCTGACGGGTCGTCAAGATAGAACAGGTTCTACAAGAAGGGAACAGTGGAGCGGGAGTGGGCAGGAGGTGAGGGCGGCGGGCTGGGGGATCCGGAGGTGTCAGCGGTCGAAGTCGAGCTCCACCTCCGGTGTGACCGGATGCGACTGGCAGGCCAGCACGTAACCCGCCCCCGTCTCTTCCGGTTCCAGTGCGAAGTTGCGGTCCATCCGGACCTCGCCGGAGACCAGGAAGGCTCTGCACGTCCCGCACACCCCGCCCTTGCAGGCGTAGGGCGCGTCGGCACGGCTGCGCAACACCGTCTCCAGCAGTGATTCGCCGTCCTGAACCGGCCAGTTGCCCGAGCGGCCGTCCAGTGTCGCGGTGAGTGTGCTGTGTGCGGGTGCCTCGACCCGGGCGCGGGCGGCCGCGGCCGGTCCATCGTCGACGTGGAAGATCTCCTGGTGGATACGGGCCCGGTCGACGCCGAGGCTGTGCAGCGCGCCTTCCGCTGCCAGGACCAGTCCGAACGGCCCGCACAGATACCAGCCGTCCACCTCTCCCACCGAGAGGAGCGCGGGCAGCAGCCCGGTCAGCCGCTCCCGGTCGAGCCGGCCGGACGGCAGACCGGCCTGCTGCTCCTCGCGGGAGAGCACCGTCACCAGCTGGAAGCGGTCCGGGTAGCGGTCCTTGAGGTCGGCGACCTCGTCCAGGAACATCGTTGAGGCCGCGGTCCGGTCGCTCCGGATCAGACAGAACCGCGCCTCGGGTTCTCGCGCCAGCAGTGTCGACGCGATCGACAGCACCGGGGTGATGCCGCTGCCGCCGACGATCGCCGCAAGATGCCCGGCGCGCGGCGTGAGCACGAAGCGTCCCATCGGAGGCATCGCTTCGACTTGGTCGCCGACGGCGAGCTCCTTGAGGGCGTACGTGGAGAACGCGCCGCCGTCGACCAGCCGGATGCCTACCCGCAGCGCCGGATCGGCGGGCGCCTCGGCGGCCGGGGCGCAGATCGAGTACGAACGCCGGATCTCCTCGCCGTCGACCGTGTAGCGCACGTTGAGATGCTGGCCGGGCTTGTGGCGGAAGGTCTCGCGCAACTCGGCCGGCACCGTGAAGGTGACGGCCACCGAGTCGTCGGTCAGCCGCTCGATCGCGCGGACCCGGAGCGGATGGAACATCTACAACTCCTTGAAGTGGTCGAACGGTTCGCGGCAGCTCACGCAGCGGCGCAGCGCCTTGCAGGCGGTGGAGGAGAACCGGCTCAGCAACTCCGTGTCCGTGGAGCCGCAGTGCGGGCAGCGCACGGAGAGGGTGAGCGACACCGGACCGCCGGACGCGCCGGCGGCGTCGTGCGGGCGCGGCGGCGCTATGCCGAATTCGGCGAGCTTGCGCCGCCCTTCCGCGCTGATGTCGTCCGTCGACCAGGCCGGTGCGAGGACGGTGACGACGGAGACCTCCGGTATCCCGTGGTCGTGCAGCACCTGCTCGATGTCGGTGGACATGGCCTCGATCGCCGGGCAGCCGGTGTACGTCGGGGTGAGGCGGACCGTGACCTTGCCGGGGGCGAGCACCTCCACCCCGCGGAGCACGCCCAGCTCCTCCAGGGTGAGGACGGGCAGCTCGGGGTCGGGCACAGACCCGGCGAGCCTGCGCACCTCCTCCTCCAGCAGTGTCCCGGTCACCATGACGCTCCCGGGTGGCTGCGGTGCAGATGCTGCATTTCGGCGAGCATCCGGCCGAAGGGTTCCGTGTGGATGCCCTGCCGTCCCGCCCCGGCTGTCCAGGCCCCGGACTGCGGGCCGGCCGGTACGGTCAGCGTGGCCTGCTCCAGCACGCCGGTGACCGTCGTCAGCCAGCTGTTCTGCAGCGACTGCCAGTCGATCTCCACGCCCTCGACCGGCTGGAACAGCTCACCGGTGAACCGCCACAAGGCGTCCACCCCGTGCTGCATCCGCTGATGGCTCTCCGCCGTGCCGTCGCCGAGCCGCAGCGTCCAGTGCTCGGCGTGGTCCTGGTGGTAGGCGACCTCCTTGACGGCCTTCGCCGCCAGCCCGGCGAATGCTCCCTCACCGGCTGCCAACTGCTCGTACAAACCCCGCTGATAGACGGAGAAGTAGAGCTGACGGGCGATGGTGTGCGCGAAGTCGCCGTTGGGCTGCTCGACCAGCTGGACGTTGCGGAACGCCCGCTCCTCGCGCAGGAACGCCAGCTCGTCCTCGTCCCCTGCGAGCGAGAGCAGCACCCGGGCCTGCCCCAGCAGATCCAGGGCGATGTTGGCGAGGGCCACCTCCTCCTCCAGCACGGGCGCATGGCCCGCCCACTCCCCCAGCCGGTGCGACAGCACCAGCGCGTCGTCGCCGAGGGCGAGGGCCGCGGTCACAGGTGCTTCACCCCTTCCGGGATCTCGTAGAACGTCGGGTGCCGGTAGGGCTTGTCGCCGGCCGGTTCGAAGAACGAGTCCTTCTCGTCCGGCGAGGAGGCTGTGATCTCCGTGGACGGCACCACCCAGATGGAGACGCCCTCGGAACGGCGCGTGTACAGATCGCGGGCGTTGCGCAGGGCCATCTCGGCGTCGGGGGCGTGCAGGCTCCCCGCGTGCGTGTGGGAGAGGCCGCGCCGCGACCGCACGAACACCTCCCACAGCGGCCAGTCCGTCGAGCTGCTCATGCCGTCGCCTCCGCGGTCGGTGTGGTGTGCTTTTCTGCGTGGTGCGTCTGCGCCCGAGGGCTGTCTGTGCGGTGCTTCACCGCGTACGCGGCTGCCGCGTCCCGGACCCAGGCGCCCTCTTCGTGTGCCCGGCGCCGCTGGGTGAGGCGCTGTTCGTTGCACGGGCCGTTGCCCTTCAGGACCTCCTGGAACTCCGTCCAGTCGATCGCCCCGAAGTCGTGGTGTCCACGCTCCTCGTTCCACCGGAGGTCCGGGTCCGGGAGGGTGAGCCCCAGCGCCTCGGCCTGCGGGACGCAGATGTCGACGAACCGCTGCCGCAGCTCGTCGTTCGAGTGCCGCTTGATCTTCCAGGTCATCGACTGCGCCGAGTGTGCCGACGCGTCGTCCGGCGGGCCGAACATCATCAGGGACGGCCACCACCAGCGGTTCACCGCGTCCTGGGCCATCTCGCGCTGCGCCGGGGTGCCGCGGCCGAGGACGAGCAGCAGCTCGTACCCCTGGCGCTGGTGGAAGGATTCCTCCTTGCAGATGCGGACCATGGCCCGGGCGTACGGCCCGTACGAGCAGCGGCACAGCGGCACCTGGTTGGTGATGGCGGCCCCGTCCACCAGCCAGCCGATTGCGCCGACATCCGCCCAGGTCAGCGTGGGGTAATTGAAGATCGACGAATACCTTTGGCGGCCCGCGTGGAGCTTGTCGAGCAGCTCCTCGCGGCTAGTCCCGAGGGTCTCTGCCGCGCTGTAGAGATACAGCCCGTGCCCTGCCTCGTCCTGCACCTTGGCCATCAGGATCGCCTTGCGGCGCAGCGAGGGGGCGCGGCTGATCCAGTTGGCCTCGGGCTGCATGCCGATGATTTCGGAGTGGGCGTGCTGGGCCATTTGCCTGACCAGCGAGGCCCGGTAGGCGTCCGGCATCCAGTCGCGCGGCTCGATGCGTTCGTCAGCGGCCACCGCGGCGTCGAACGCGGCCAACTGGGCCCCGTCAGCCCCGTCAGGGCCACCTGCTGTCGCCTGTGCCATCCCTTGCGCCTTCGCCTGCGCTGTCTGGTCCGCAGTCACTGCCGCCATCCCGGGCTCCCTACCGACCGATCGTTCGGTTCAATGACTTCAATGGTGGGTCGGCGGCCCGTAGGGTGTCAACCCTGTGGATAACTGACCGGGGATCGACGGGGATCGGGGCGGGATGGATTCGTACGACGACAGGGGTGCCGGAGGCGGGGACGGAAGCGTCGGGCCAGGGAAGGAGCGCGGCGAGGACGCGCCGTTCGACACCGGCCGGGACGCTGGTTCCGGCGCAGCGCCCGCGCCGCTCCGTGCCGGAATTTCCGGCCTGTCTCTTCCGTACCAGATCGCTGCCGCCGTCGCGCTGTCGATCATCGGGCTGATCGCCTGCACCCACCTGGCCATGGTGTTTCTGCACGTCGCCCCGTCCAACACCCTGACCAAGCAGCACGGCAAAGCGGTCGACGACTGGGTCTATCCCGAGTTCGAACAGAACTGGAAGCTCTTCGCGCCCAATCCGCTCCAGCAGAACGTCGCCGTGCACGTCCGGGCCGAGATAGCCGGCGCCGACGGACGCCGTACCACTCCCTGGATGAGCCTCTCCGGGGAGGACGGCAAGGCGATACGCGGCAATCTCCTCCCCAGCCACGTCCATCAGAACGAGCTCCGCCGTGGCTGGGACTTCTACGTCAATTCCCACGACATCGAGAACCGTCCGAACGGCCTGCGCGGCGAGCTCTCCGAGCGCTACATCCGCCGCATCGTGATGTTCCGCTTGAGTGAGCACGACTACGGCGGCACGGTCGAGCGCATCCAGGTCCGTTCCGAGACGCGCTCCGTCGCGGCGCCGCCGTGGAGTACGGAGAAGATCAGTACCCGGCCGAACTACCGGGTGCTGCCGTGGTGGACCGTCACCCCCGCCGACCTCCCCCAGAACGCCAAGGAGGCGGACAAGTGAGCACGTCTTCCCCCGACCGCAGGCTCGCCCGCGGGGTCCAGCGCATCACGTCCTCGGCCCTCGGCCCGTACCAGAGCGCTGTCATCCGGATCGGTTTCTCCACCACCTATCTGCTGTTCCTGCTGCGCGAGCTGCCGCACCGCCACGAGATGTACGGCCCCGACTCCCCGTGGGGCTGGGACATGGGGAAGCAGCTCATATCGGGCAACGAAGCCTTCTCCGCGCTCATGTGGTCGGACAGTACGGTCTGGTTCGAGATCGTCTACGTGGTCGCTCTGCTGTCCGCCGCGCTGCTGATGGTCGGCTGGCATACCCGCGCCATGTCCGTCCTGTTCATGGTCGGTGTGCTCTCGCTGCAGAACCGCAGCATTTTCCTGGGCGACGGTGGCGACAACGTCATCCATCTGATGGCGATCTATCTGGTGCTGACTCGCTGTGGGCAGGTCTGGTCGCTGGACGCGCGGAGAGCGGCGCGGGGAGTGTCCCCTGAGGGGGCGGGCGACAGTCGGCCGGTGCGGAATGTGGCCGGGACGGTCCTCTGGGCGGTGCTCGGCCTGGTCCTCGTGGCGGGCTCGGTGACCGACGGCTTCGGCGGCACCTGGTGGCTGCCGACCGTCTTCTGGGTGCTGTGGATCGGCCACGGGGCCTGGTGGGCCGTGAACCGTTACGCACCGCAGAGCGAACCGCGCGCTCTGCTCGATGTGATCGCCAACCTGGTCCACAATGCCACGCTCGTCGTGATCATGGCCGAGGTCTGTCTGATCTACGCGACCGCGGGCTGGTACAAGGTCCAGGGGTCGCGGTGGCAGGACGGCACGGCGCTGTACTACCCGCTCAAGCTCGACTACTTCACGCCCTGGCCCGCTCTGTCGGACATCCTCGCGTCCAACGGTGTGATGGTCATGATGCTGACCTACGGCACCGTCATCGTGCAGGTCGCCTTCCCCTTCACCCTCTTCAACCGGCGCGTCAAGAACGTCCTGCTCGTCGCCATGATGTGCGAGCACGCCGGCATTGCCCTGCTGCTGGGTCTGCCCTTCTTCTCCATGGCGATGATCGCCGCCGACGCCGTCTTCCTGCCGACGGTCTTCCTGGTCTGGCTGGGCGGCCGGGTGACGCTCGGGCGACAGCTGCTGTTCTCGCCCGCGGGCCGGGTGCCCGAGCAGCGGCGCAGCGGCGAGGAGGAGGCCCCGCAGCACAGCGGAACCGGTGGCCATACGCTCGTCGGGTGAGCAGCGATACCGGCAGCACCGGCCGTACCAGCAGTAGCAGCAGTCCCAGCAGCGAGGATCCGTCGAGCGCAGCCCTTGCCGCGGGTGAGCCGTCCGTGGAGCCGATGCAGTACGACGACGGGTTCGGGGCGGAGATCGGTGTCGGGCCGCATGCGCTGCCCTGGCCCGAGGGCGAGCGGTACGACCCCGAACTGCTCGCCCACGGCGACCGGCGCAATGTCGGCGACGAGTACCGCTACTGGACGCGTGAGGCGATCGTCGCCGATCTGGATCTGCGACGGCACGACTTCCATGTGGCCGTGGAGAACTGGGGCCACGACTTCAATATCGGGTCGGTGGTGCGCACCGCGAACGCTTTCCTCGCCAAGGAGATCCACATCGTGGGCCGGCGGCGCTGGAACCGGCGCGGTGCGATGGTCACCGACCGGTACCAGCATGTCCGGCACCACCCCGACACGGCGGATCTGACCGCCTGGGCGGCAGCCGAGGGGCTGCCGATCATCGGGATCGACAATCTGCCAGGGGCGGTGCCGCTGGAGCGGACCGAGCTGCCGCGCCGGTGTGTGCTGCTCTTCGGGCAGGAAGGGCCGGGGCTGACGGAAGAGGCCCGCAAGCGCGTGGCGATGGTCTGCTCGATCGCGCAGTTCGGCTCGACGCGGTCGATCAATGCGGGGGCTGCGGCGGCCATTGCCATGCATGCCTGGGTGCAGCGGTACGCCGATATCCCGGAGGCCGGGGTCTGAAGGGCGGGGGCACCGGAGTCAGGGGGCTCTGCCTGCCCCCCTGACTCCTGCTCCTGCGCCCCAAACGCCGGAGGGACTGAAATGCGGGCCTTTGCTAGGCCTGGCGGCGGACCTCCACCATGCGGAAGCGGTTCGACACGAATGCTCCGTCACACAGGGCGGCGTTCGCCGCAGGGTTGCCGCCCGAGCCGTGGAAGTCGGAGAAGGCCGCCGTCTGGTTGACGTACACCCCGCCCGTCAGGTTCAGCGAGAGCTGAGCCGACTCGTCCAGGCAGACGTCCTCCACCGCGCGCTCCACGTCCGGCGAGGTCGTGTACGCGCCGACCGTCATCGCACCCTTGTCACGGATCGTGCGGCGCAGCAGCTCCACCGCGTCCGCCGTCGAGTCGACCGCGACCGCGAAAGCGACCGGTCCGAAGCACTCCGACAGATAGGCCGCCTCGTCGTCCGGCTTGGTGCCGTCGAGCTTGACGACGACGGGGGTGCGGACCACCGCGTCCGGGAACTCCGGGTTGGCCACCTCACGCGATGCCAGCGCGACTTCGCCCAGTCCGGCCGCCGCCTCCAGGCGGGCCTTAACTTCCGGGTTGACCAGCGCACCGAGCAGCGCGTTGGCGCGGGCGTCGTCTCCGAGCAGGCCGGTGACCGAGGCGGCGATGTCAGCGACCACCTCGTCGTACGTCTTGTCGCCGGCATCGGTCGTGATGCCGGCGCGGGGGATCAGCAGGTTCTGCGGGGTGGTGCACATCTGGCCGCTGTACAGGGAGAGGGAGAACGCCAGATTGGCCAGCATGCCCCGGTAGTCGTCGGTGGAGTCGACCACGATCGTGTTGACCCCGGCCTTTTCCGTGTAGACCTGGGCCTGGCGGGCGTTGGCCTCCAGCCAGTCGCCGAAGGCAGTGGAACCGGTGTAGTCGATGATCCTGATCTCGGGGCGGACCGCCAGGGTCTTGGCGATGCCCTCGCCCGGCCGCTCGGCGGCCAGACAGACCAGGTTGGGGTCGAAGCCCGCGTCGCCCAGCACCTCGCGGGCCACCTGCACTGTGAGTGCCAGGGGAAGTACGGCGCGCGGATGCGGCTTCACCAGGACGGGGTTGCCGGTGGCGAGGGAGGCGAAGAGGCCCGGATAGCCGTTCCACGTGGGGAAGGTGTTGCATCCGATCAGCAGCGCGATGCCGCGGCCCGCCGCGATGAACGACTTGTGCAGCTGGAGCGGGTCGCGCTTGCCCTGAGGCTTGGACCAGTCCGCTGTCCGCGGGGTGCGGATCTGCTCCTCGTATGCATACGTGACCGCTTCCAGGCCGCGGTCCTGGGCGTGCGGGCCGCCCGCCTGGAACGCCATCATGAAGGCCTGCCCGCTCGTGTGCATCACGGCGTGGCCGAACTCATGGGTGCGGGCGCTGATCCGCGCCAGGATCTCCAGACAGACCAGGGCCCTGGTCTCGGGCCCCGCCTCGCGCCAGGCAGCCATCCCCGCACGCATCGCCGGGAGCAGCACGTCCAGCTCGGCGTGCGGATATTCGACGCCGAGCTCCGGACCGTAGGGAGAGACCTCCCCGCCCGTCCAGCCGTCGGTGCCCGGCTGCCCGAGGTCGAGCCGGGTGTGCAGCAGGGCGTCGAAGGCGGCCTTGCCCTCGGCAGCGCCCAGGCTGCCCGGGGCGCCGCCGTCGCCGTACGCCTTCGGGTGCTCGGGATGCGGGGACCAGTAGGCGCGCGTACGGATCGCGTCGAGGGCTTTGTCGAGCGTGGGGCGGTGCTTCTCGGACAGCAGTTGCGGGGAGAGCTCGGCGGCCATGACGGACCAACTCCTCTTCGAGCTGGGCAGGGACGGGCGGACAGAGTTAGAGTAACCGAACGATCGGTCGGGACAAGGGGGCCCACGGAACCTGTGGACAACTCGTAGGGGAGGATCGCGGACATGACCACGGCCAAGCGGGACACGTACACCCCGGAGACTCTGCTCACCGTCGCCGTCCGTGTCTTCAACGAGCGCGGTTACGACGGCACCTCCATGGAGCACCTGTCCAAGGCGGCGGGCATCTCCAAGTCGTCCATCTACCACCATGTCGCGGGCAAGGAAGAGCTTCTCCGGCGGGCGGTCAGCCGGGCGCTGGACGGGCTCTTCGGGATTCTCGACGAGTCGGGGGCGACGCGGGGGCGCGCGATCGAGCGCGTCGAATACGTCACTCGCCGTACCGTCGAGGTGCTGATAGCCGAACTGCCCTACGTCACGCTGCTGCTGCGCGTGCGGGGCAATACGACGGCCGAGCGCTGGGCCCTGGAGCGGCGTCGCGAATTCGACCAGCGGGTGGCCGAGCTGCTGAAGGCGGCGGTCGCGGACGGTGATCTCCGCTCCGACGTGGACATACGGCTGGCGACGAGGCTGCTCTTCGGGATGGTCAACTCTCTGGTGGAGTGGTACCGCCCGCAGCCGGGCGGCGGCGCCGAGGGGGAGCAGCTGGCGGACATGGTCGTTCAGCTGGCGTTCGAGGGCATGCGCTCCAGCCGCTGAACCGCCCACGGCCGGAAGGCCCAGACGTCCCTCCATGCTCCATGGCTGTCGTCCTGCGGGTGCCAGTGTTCCGGTGCGCTGCCGTGACGCTCGCCGCCGTGTCGCCGGCCGGTGGTGGCAGGGGCGAGGATGTGTGATTCCCGCTAGGTGAGTTCGGTGGGGCGGTCCGGGCCCGGGGCCAGGTCGGTCTCCTCGAACACCAGAAGCGTCCGGGTGGAGAGCACCTCCGGAATCGCCTGGATCCTGGTCAGAACCAGCTCGCGCAGCGACCGGTTGTCCGGGGTGTGTACCAGCAGCAGTACGTCGAAGTCGCCGCTGACCAGCGCAATGTGCGTCGCCCCCGGCAGTGCCTGGAGCTGCTCGCGCACTGTCCGCCAGGAGTTCTGGACGATCTTGAGCGTGATGTACGCGGACGCGCCCTGCCCCGCCCGCTCATGGTTCACGCGCGCGCTGAAGCCGCGGATCACTCCGTCGTCGATGAGCCGGTTGATCCGGGAGTAGGCGTTGGCGCGCGACACATGGACGCGGTCGGCCACCGACCGTATCGAGGCACGGCCGTCCGTCTGGAGCAGTCGGAGGATGTCGCGGTCGATGGAATCGAGCGGGCGCGCGGGCGGAACCTGGCCGGGGTCCGCGGCCCCGTCGGCCATTTGTTCAGCTGCCATGTCCCCGCGCCTCCCTGCCTTGGACGACCTGTCCCTATCCCAGGCTGTGGAGAACCGTTTGTCCACAGGCTGACAGTGCCTGTAGCCAAAATGCGCTCGCGACCGAACAATCGGTAGGTGAGGCACACCACATCCGCGCCTCGGACAGTGCTCGACATTTCGACACATTCAGCCACCCCTCGATATCGGGCGACCCCTCGATATCGCCAGACGCTGCTCGATATCCCTCGATGCCAGGAGGTGCTTGTCATGACGGTCCAAGAGCTGCCCGGCGCGGCCGCCTACCGGCCCACGCCGCCCCCGGCCTGGAAGCCGCTCACCGACCCCGCGCCGCTGCTCCCGGACCCCGAGCCGTACCGCGTGCTCGGTACGGACGCCGTGGCCGACGCAGACCCCGAGCTGCTGCTGCGGCTCTACGCCGAGCTGGTGCGCGGTCGGCGGTACAACGCCCAGGCCACCGCCCTCACCAAGCAGGGCCGGCTGGCCGTCTACCCGTCCAGCACCGGACAGGAGGCCTGCGAGATAGCGGCGGCGCTGGTGCTGGAGGAGCGCGACTGGCTCTTCCCCAGCTACCGCGACACCCTCGCGGCGGTGGCGCGCGGCCTCGACCCGGTCGAGGCACTGACTTTGCTGCGCGGCGACCGGCACACCGGTTACGACCCGCGCGAGCACCGCATCGCCCCGCTCTGCACCCCGCTCGCCACCCAGCTGCCGCACGCCGTGGGTCTGGCCCACGCGGCACGGCTCAAGGGGGACGACGTGGTGGCGCTCGCCATGGTCGGCGACGGCGGGACCAGCGAGGGCGACTTTCACGAGGCACTGAACTTCGCGGCCGTCTGGCGGGCCCCGGTGGTCTTCCTGGTGCAGAACAACGGCTTTGCGATCTCCGTACCCCTGGCCAAGCAGACGGCGGCGCCGTCGCTGGCACACAAGGCGGTGGGGTACGGCATGCCGGGCCGGCTGGTCGACGGCAATGACGCGGCCGCCGTGCACCAGGTGCTGGGCGAGGCAGTGGCGCGGGCTCGTGCGGGTGGCGGTCCGACCCTGGTCGAGGCTGTGACGTACCGGATGGACGCGCATACGAACGCCGACGACGCCACGCGCTACCGCGGCGAGAGCGAGGTGGAGGCGTGGCGGGCGCACGACCCGATCCAGCTTCTGGAGCGGGAGCTGACCGCGCGCGGGCTGCTCGGCGAGGACGGTATCGAGGAGGCGCGCACGGCTGCGGAGCGGATGGCAGCCGGGCTGCGCGAGCGGATGAACGCCGATCCGGTGCTCGACCCGATGGACCTCTTCGCCCATGTCTATGCGGAACAGACCGCGCAGCTTCGGGAGCAGGCGGCCCGGTTGCGGGTGGAGCTGGACGCCGAGCAGGGCCAGGACGGTACGAGTGGTGCGGGGGACGGCCGATGACCACGGCGGCGATGGCCGGCGAGCAGACGGAGAGGGCCAAGCCGGCCACCATGGCGCAGGCTCTCGGGCGTGCGCTGCGTGACTCGATGGCCGAGGACCCGTCGGTGCACGTTCTCGGCGAGGATGTCGGCACACTCGGCGGGGTCTTCCGGATCACCGACGGGCTGGCGAAGGAGTTCGGCGAGGACCGCTGTACAGACACGCCGCTTGCCGAGGCAGGCATCCTCGGTGCGGCCGTCGGCATGGCGATGTACGGGCTGCGTCCCGTGGTGGAGATGCAGTTCGACGCGTTCGCCTATCCGGCGTTCGAGCAGCTCATCAGCCATGTCGCCAAGATGCGGAACCGGACCGGGGGCGCCATGCCGCTGCCGATCACGGTGCGGGTGCCGTACGGCGGCGGGATCGGCGGGGTCGAGCACCACAGCGACTCCTCGGAGGCCTACTACATGGCGACGCCGGGCCTGCATGTCGTCACGCCTGCCACGGTCGACGACGCGTACGGGCTGCTGCGGGCCTCGATCGCCTCCGACGATCCGGTGGTCTTCCTGGAGCCGAAGCGGCTGTACTGGTCGAAGGCGGCATGGTCGCCGGACGCACCGGTGGAGGTCGAGCCGATCGGGCGGGCTGTTGTCCGCCGTCCCGGGCGCAGCGCGACGCTGATCACGTACGGGCCGTCCCTGCCGGTCTGCCTGGAGGCCGCGGAGGCGGCCGTCGAGGAGGGCTGGGACCTCGAAGTGGTCGACCTGCGTTCGCTGGTGCCGTTCGACGACGAGACGGTTGCCGCTTCCGTGCGGCGTACCGGTCGCGCGGTTGTCGTCCATGAGTCGTCCGGGTTCGGCGGCCCCGGTGGGGAGATCGCAGCTCGCATCACCGAGCGCTGCTTCCACCACCTGGAGGCGCCGGTGCTGCGGGTTGCCGGGTTCGACATCCCGTATCCGCCGCCGATGCTGGAGCGGCACCATCTGCCGGGCGTGGACCGGGTGCTCGATGCGGTCGCGCGGCTGCAGTGGGAGGCGGAGAGCTGATGCCGCAGGTGCTCGAATTCAAGCTGCCCGACCTGGGCGAGGGCCTGACCGAGGCGGAGATCGTCCGCTGGCTGGTGGAGGTCGGCGATGTGGTGGCCATCGACCAGCCGGTCGTCGAGGTCGAGACGGCCAAGGCAATGGTGGAGGTGCCGTGCCCGTACGGGGGTGTGGTGACCGCCCGCTTCGGTGAGGAAGGTACGGAACTTCCGGTCGGTGCACCGTTGTTGACGGTGGCTGTGGGGTCCACGGAGGGTGACCTTTCCGGGGATCTCTCCGGCAAGGGCGCCGTGGGGGCCGAATCGTCCGGCAATGTGCTGGTGGGGTACGGGACGGGGGCACCGGCGGCTCGCCGCCGGCGGGTGCGGCCCGAGGCGATCTTGGCTGCTGTCGCGGCGCCGGCGGTGCAACCTGACACGGTGCCGCTGGTGGTTCCTGCTTCGGCCAGGGGACCGGTCCCTTTGCCGGTTCCCGATGAGGTGTCGGGGCCCGTGGCGGTCGTTTCTCCGCTGGTACGGAGGCTGGCGCGGCAGCACGATCTCGATCTGCGGCAGTTGACGGGGTCGGGGCGCGATGGGCTGATCCTGCGGTCCGATGTCGAATCCGCGATCAGGGCTGCGGCGAGCGGGACGGTGGGGTCGACGGTGGAGCCGTCGGTTCCGGCCCCTGCCTCGGTGTCGGTCTCGAGGGCGGCCCCGGTGTCGCCTTCGGTTGCCGGGGAGCGGATTCCGTTGCGCGGCGTACGGGGCGCGGTCGCCGACAAGCTGGCGCGCAGTCGGCGCGAAATCCCCGATGCCACGTGCTGGGTCGACGCGGATGCCACCGAGCTCATGGCAGCCAGAGCCGCGATGAACGGCGCCGGTGGTCCGGCCGCGGGGCCCAAGGTGTCGGTGCTCGCCCTGCTGGCCCGTATCTGCACGGCGGCCCTGGCCCGGTTCCCCGAACTCAACTCCACGGTGGACCTGGAGGCCCGGGAGATTGTGCGGCTGCCCGCTGTCCATCTCGGCTTCGCGGCCCAGACCGAGCGAGGGCTGGTCGTCCCGGTCGTACGGGATGCGCAGTCCCGTAACGCGGAGTCGATCGGCGCCGAGATCGGTCGGCTGACCGAGGCGGCCCGGACGGGCACGCTGACCCCGGCGGAACTGACCGGCGGCACGTTCACGCTGAACAACTACGGGGTGTTCGGGGTCGACGGCTCGACGCCGATCATCAACCATCCCGAGGCGGCGATGCTGGGCGTCGGCCGGATCGTGCCCAAGCCGTGGGTGCACCGGGGCGAGCTGGCCGTGCGCCAGGTCGTCCAGCTCTCGCTGACCTTCGACCACCGGGTCTGCGACGGCGGCACGGCAGGCGGCTTCCTGCGGTACGTGGCCGACTGTGTGGAACAACCGGCTCTGCTGCTACGCACGTTGTAGGAGGAGGGCGAGGAGGAAGGGGACGGGGAGGTTCAACGGGAGCGTGTGGCACGCATACTCGGGACATGACCGCGTATGACGCCATCGTTCTTGCCGGAGGGGCCGCCAAGCGCCTCGGGGGTGCCGACAAGCCGGCCGTTCGGGTAGGTGGCCGGGCACTGCTCGACCGGGTGCTCGCCGCTTGCGCCGATGCCGCCACCACGATCGTGGTGGGCGGTCGGCGGCCCACCCTGCGCGCTGTGACCTGGACACGCGAAGAGCCTCAGGGCGGAGGCCCTTTGGCGGCACTCGGCGCCGGGGTACGGCATACGAGCGCGGAGCGTGTGCTCGTGCTCTCCGCCGACCTCCCGTTTCTCGGGGAGAGCACGGTCAAGGCGCTGCTGGCCGCCGCCGGGCACGGAGAGCGCGACGGGGCCCTGTGCGTCGATCAGGACGGCCGGGAGCAGCCCTTGGTCGCGGTCTATCGCGCCGAACCACTCCGCCGCGAGCTGGCTCTGCTCGCCACGGAGCACGGCGGCCTGGCCGGACTGCCGCTGCGGTTGCTGACACCTGAACTGGACCTCGCCCGCGTCGAGGCCGGTCCGCTCGCCTCGTTCGACTGCGACACCTGGGAAGACATTGCCGCGGCCCGGGCCCGTATCAGAGAGCATGGGACCGTGCTGGATGAATGGATCACCGCAGTCAAGAATGAACTGGGCATCGAACTCGACGTCGACACCGGCGTCCTGCTCGACCTCGCCCGCGATGCCGCCCACGGTGTGGCCCGGCCCGCCGCGCCCCTGACGACGTTTCTGGTCGGGTACGCGGCGGCGACGGCGAGCGACGGCGGGGGCGGACCCGAGGCGGTGGCCGAGGCTGCTCGCAAGGCGACCGCGCTCGCCCTCCGCTGGGCGGACGAGGCCGAGACGCCATGACGGCGCCCCAACGCAAGCCCGAAGGGGGTCCGGCGGCCGAGCGGGCGCCGGTTCCTCCGCCGGATCTGGGGATCAGGACCCGGGCGGCTGAGCAGGACGCCGCGGTTGCTCCGCCGGAGGACCGTGCGGCCGGGGTGGCCGGGGCGACCCGCGTCGCGGAGGAAGCCGGTGCCGTCGAGCAGGTCCACGCGGCGGAGGCAGGCCGGGTGGCCGGGGTGGCGCAGGGCGCCGGAGAACCCCGCGTAGCGGAGGTGGCCCATGCTGCCGACGCGGCCCGCGCCGCTGAGCAGGCCCACACCGCCGAGGCAGCCCATGCTGCCGAGGAGGACCGTGCTGTCGATCAGGCTCTTGCGCTGGTTGCGAGTCAGGCCTCGCGTGAGCCTCGATTCGTGGCTCAGCCGCAGCCCCAGGGCAGGGCCTCGGCGCAGAGTCATCGGCAGAGCTCCGGTCACAGTTCCGGCCCGCGCCTCGAACAGGGACCCGCCGCCGGTCCCGGGTCCCGTCCTCGCCAGAGTTCTGACCACGATTCTGACCACAGTTCTGGCCAGAGTGCCGACCACAGCTCTGGTCACGGCGCTGCCCGGAGCCCCGGTCGCCGCCCTGACCGGGAGCCCGGCAATGCCTCCGGTTCCGAGCACGGTTCCGGCCGGGGTTCCGGTCAGGCCCCTGCCCACGACCGGCGCAGACAGGCCACCACCTGGGGTGAGGCTCGTGCTGTTGCCGCGCGGGCCGGGCGCGGCGCCGCCCCCCGTACGCAGCGGCTTGCCCTCGACCGGGCCCTCGGACACGTGCTGGCCGAACCCCTGGCCGCGCTCACGGATCTGCCGTCGTTCGACACGTCCGCCATGGACGGCTGGGTCGTCGCCGGACCCGGCCCCTGGACGCTCCACAAGGGCGAAGGCGGGGGCGGAGGGCTGGGCATCCTGGCCGGACACAGCGCGCCGACCCCGCTCCCCGACGGTGATGCCGTACGGATCGCCACGGGCGCCCGCATCCCGGCGAATGCCACCGCCGTGATCCGGAGCGAACACGCCCAAGTGGACGAGGCCAAGGGGCTGTTGTACGCACAGCGCCAGGTGGTCCCCGGGCAGGACATCAGGCCACGCGGTCAGGAGTGCCGTTCCGGCGATCAACTCCTGCCCGTCGGCACCCTGGTGACGCCCGCCGTCCTCGGCCTGGCCGCCGCCGCCGGATACGACGAACTGGTGACGGTCCCCCGCCCGCGCGTCGATGTTCTCGTCCTCGGGGACGAACTGCTCACTGCCGGTCTGCCGCACGACGGCCTGATCCGGGACGCCCTGGGCCCCATGATCGGCCCCTGGCTGCGGGTCCTGGGCGCCGAGGTTTCCGCCCCGCGCCGTCTCGGCGACGACGCGGAGGCTCTTCGGCACGCCCTCACCACCTCCGTCGCGGACCTCGTCATCACCACCGGCGGCACCGCGGCGGGTCCGGTCGACCACGTCCACCCGATCCTCGCCAAGATCGGTGCCGGGCTGCTGGTCGACGGCGTCGCCGTACGCCCCGGCCACCCGATGCTGCTGGCCCGGCTGCCCTCCGGTGGCCCGTATCTCGTCGGACTGCCCGGCAACCCGCTCGCTGCCGTCTCCGGTCTCCTCACCCTCGCCGAGCCTCTTCTGTGCGGGCTGGCCGGCCGCGCACCGGCGGAGCCGTACCGGGTCGTCGTACGCGACGAGGTGCACGGCCACCCGCACGACACCCGCTTGGTCCCCGTCGTCCATCGGGGCGGATCCGGCGAGGGCGCCGGCAGCGCGGCAGGTGACGGGGTCGAGCACGTCGTGCCTCTGCACTACAACGGCCCGGCCATGCTCCGCGGGATCGCCGCCGCCGACGGGTTGGCCGTCGTACCGCCGGGCGGGGTACGGTCCGGCACCGAGGTGGAGATCCTCGATCTGCCGTGGGCTTCGGCGACGCCGTGGACGGAAGGGTGTTTCACGTGAAACTTCCCGGCCACGACGCGATGGCCCGGCGGGTCGACGAGCACCTCGTCCCCACCCGGATCCTGCTTCCGCGCCGAGTCGTCGACCGGCCTCTCCGGCAGGTCGCCAAGCGGCTGCTGATGGCGATACTGGTCCTGGCCGCCACGGTGCTGATCGTCTGGCTCGACCGTTCCGGCTACCACGACGCTGCCGATGGCTCGGTGGACCTGCTGGACGCCGTCTACTACTCGACGGTCACCCTCTCCACCACCGGGTACGGCGACATCACCCCGTACAGCGCCACCGCGCGGCTGACCAATGTGCTGCTCGTGACACCGCTGCGCGTGCTCTTCCTGATCATTCTGGTCGGCACCACCCTGGAGGTCCTGACGGAGCGGACCCGGGAGGACTTCCGGCTGAACCGTTGGAGAACCAACTTGCGTGACCGCACAGTTGTCGTCGGCTTCGGCACCAAGGGCCGGTCGGCGATCCAGACGCTCTGTGCCACCGGTCTGACGAAGGAACAGATCGTGATCGTCGACCCGGCGACCGAGGTGATCGAGGCCGCCAATGCCGAAGGGTTCGTCGGCGTCGTCGGCGATGCGACGCGCAGCGATGTGCTGTTGCGGGCCGAGATCCAGAAGGCGCGTCAGATCATCATCGCCACCCAGCGGGACGACACGGCGGTGCTGGTCACACTGACCGCGCGGCAGCTCAATCGCGGCGCGAAGATCGTCGCTGCGGTCCGCGAGGAGGAGAACGCACCGCTGCTGCGGCAGTCCGGCGCCGACGCCGTGATCACCAGCGCCAGTGCGGCGGGCCGGCTGCTCGGCCTCTCCGTCCTCAGCCCCAGCGCGGGCACGGTGATGGAGGAACTGATCCAGCAGGGCACCGGCCTCGATCTTGTCGAACGGCCGGTGATAAAGGCCGAGGTCGGCAAGAGCGTCCGGGAGACCGGCGATCTGGTCGTGAGCGTGTTGCGCGGCCACCGGCTGATCGGTTACGACGATCCGGCGGCCAGTCCGCTGCAGTTGACGGACCGTCTGATCACTATTGTGCGTGTCTCGGGCGGCGCCTCGCCGCTGAATGCGCCGCGTCAGCAAGGGGCGTGACAGCAAGGGGCGAGTGGCCTGCGCCTCGGACGGGCGACGCTCGCAACGTGTCGAAACCCCGCTGCCGACCCGTTGCGCCGACACCACGGAGTAGCCTCGCCGCCATGCATGCGATCACAATCCCCGCACCCGGTGGTCCCGAGGCGCTCGTATGGGCCGAGGTCCCCGATCCCGTACCCGGCGAGGGCGAGGTCCTCGTCGAGGTCGTGTCCAGCGCGGTCAACCGCGCCGATGTCCTGCAGCGGCAGGGCTTCTACAACCCGCCGCCCGGCGCGTCCCCGTACCCCGGTCTGGAGTGCGCCGGCCGGATCGCCGCAGTCGGCCCCGGTGTCACCGGCTGGTCGGTCGGCGACGAGGTGTGTGCGCTGCTTTCGGGCGGCGGTTACGCGGAGAAGGTCGCCGTGCCTGCCGGGCAGCTGCTGCCCGTGCCGGACGGCGTCGATCTGGCGGTGGCCGCGGCGCTGCCCGAGGTGACGGCCACGGTCTGGTCGAACGTGTTCATGGTGGCCCATTTGCGCCCCGGCGAGACGCTGCTGGTGCACGGGGGCTCCAGCGGTATCGGCACGATGGCGATCCAGCTCGCCAAGGCTGTGGGCGCGCGGGTCGCGGTGACCGCGGGCGGTCCCGAGAAGCTGGCGCGGTGCGCGGAGCTCGGGGCCGACATCCTGATCGACTACCGGGAGCAGGACTTCGTCGAGGAGCTGAGCAAGGCGACGGACGGGGCGGGCGCGGACGTCATCCTCGACATCGTCGGTGCGAAGTACCTGGACCGGAATGTGAAGGCGCTCGCCGTCAACGGCAGGCTCGCCATCATCGGCCTCCAGGGCGGCGTCAAGGGCGACCTCAATCTGAGCGCTCTGCTGAACAAGCGCGCCGCGATCACCGCGACCTCCCTGCGTGGGCGCCCGCTCGCCGAGAAGGCCGCCATCATCGCCGCCGTGCGCGAGCATGTGTGGCCGCTCATCGACAGTGGCGTGGTCCGGCCGGTCGTGGACCGTACGCTGCCGATGGCGGACGCCGCGGAGGCCCACCGGGTGCTGGAGTCCAGCACACACATCGGCAAGGTGCTCCTGCGTACGCCGGCGGCGGCCTGAACGCAGCGGAAAGAGACACAGCGGGCCCGGCACACACTCCGGTGTGCCGGGCCCGCTGTTCATATGTACGTGGATGAGGTTGAGGTACGGAAACCGCGTACTGCCTTACAGGTACGGGCCCGACCGGATCGCCCCGTGCGGGTCCGAACCGTCGTCGTCGTGACCGCTGCCCGGCGGAAGCGCGCGGCGCATCTGTTCCAACTGCGCGCGGGCCGCCATCTGCTGGGCGAACAGCGCCGTCTGAATGCCGTGGAAGAGACCCTCCAGCCAGCCCACCAACTGGGCCTGTGCAATCCGGAGTTCCGCTTCGGAGGGAACCGACTCCTCCGTGAACGGCAGGGAGAGCCGTTCGAGCTCCTCCACCAGCTCCGGCGCGAGGCCGTCCTCCAGCTCCTTCACCGAGCTTGCGTGGATCTCCTTGAGCCGGACCCGGCTCGCCTCGTCGAGAGGAGCCGCCCTGACTTCTTCCAGGAGCTGCTTGATCATGCTGCCGATGCGCATGACCTTCGCGGGCTGTTCGACCATTTCTGTCACCGGGACCTCACGCGATTCGTCGTCAGTGCCACCGCCGCCGATCGCCATGCCGTCCTGTCCCACTACGAGGACTTGGGGGTGCTCCTGCGACCGTTCATTCCTCGGCATCTCCATGCCGCCATTCTCTCGCACACGTGCTGTTCAACAGGGTGGTGCCCCCGGTTACGGTTGATCCACCATTCTCGGGGGCACCGAAACCGCCCGGTCAGCCAGCAATCAGCCCTCGACCGAAGTGTTCGGCCGCGTGTCATCCGGCCCGGCGCGCCACGGTCTGCCGCGAGCGGGTGAACGCCGCCGCACCCAGCCCGGCCAGCAACGGTACGACCACGGCCAGCAACCCGATGGTCGCCCACGGCAACACGATCGGCGTGTAGGCGGACTCCATCGGCTGCACCCGCATGTTCTTCACGGCCTCACGCAGATCGATGAGCCGGAGCGCCACTGCGGGCACCAGACCGGCTGCCGTGCCGAGCAGGACGCCGGTGAGCGCGACGACCAGGCACTGGAAACCGGAGAGGGTGCGCCGTACGCGTGGGGGTGCGCCCACCGCGCTGAGCGTGATGAGGTCTGCCTCCGCGTCGGCCTTGGCGAGACCGGTCGCGATCGCGGCCGCGCCCAGGGTCACCACGCCCGCGAACAGGGAGAGGAAGAGCAGGATCGTGTCCTCCCGACCCAGCGGACCCCTCTCTGACTGAAGGTAGATCCCGCCGCCGGCCAGTTCGATCGCCGCCGAGACCCGCTGGTCCTCGCTTTCCGTCGGCTCATGGGCGACCGCGTAGACACTGCCGTTCGCCTCGGTGTGCAGACCGAGCCGCTTCGCTGTCTGCAGAGGCAGGATCATGCGCACCCCGGACGTGGTGGCGTACTGCTCGGGTGCCTGATACACCTTCAGCCGGTCGGTACGGGTCTCGGCCTTGCCCGGGTGCAGCTTGCGGTTCTTCTTGTCGCGGTCGCTGTACCTGTGGACGGCCTTGAGGGTGACCTCGCCGTTCTTCGCGTACGCCGGGTTGAGCAGCACGGGTGTGCCGGCCGCCAGGGCCTTGGCGGCCGCGGGGTCCTGGAGCTTCACATAGGTGGAGAGGAACTTGGCGTCGCCCAGGACGATGCCGTCCGACGAGCCGTTGAACGGGCTCATGAACTCGTCCAGGCAGGCGGGGGACCGCACCAGCTTTTTGTGCTCTTCGGCGGAGAGACTCGCGGCTAGCTTCTTGGCGCCCTTGCCGACGAGCGGGCAGGAGTGGCCCTTGCCGGTGGGCTTGATCAGCTCGACCGAGCCGCAGCCTTTCTCCTCCTCGTAGTAGACATTGCAGTCGCTGCCCGCCCAGGCCCGGCCGACGTCGGCATGTCCACCGGTGACGGCGAGGTTGCGTTCGACGGCGGCGCGGGCGAGCGGGAGCCGGTCGGCCGTCTTGCCGTCGGAGGCAGTGAGCACGACCGTGCCGGGGGTGAGCCTCGCCGTGTACTCGAACTCCGACTCGGCCTGGCCGCTGGACATGACGGTGGCGATGGCGACCGAGCCCGCGACGGCTGCCATCACGGCCGCGACCGCCGGGGCCGTACGCCCCCGGTTGCGGGCCGCGTCGCGCAAAGCCATCCGTGGGGAGAGCGGCAGCCTGCGGCCGAGCCGCCCGAGGAAGCCGACGATCACCGGGATGCAGCCGAGCAGGCCGAGTTCGGCGACGACCGAACCGCCGGCGACCAGTGTCGAGCTGCCGCTGGTGCCGCCGTAGACCGCGACCGCGATGCCGACCAGCAGGGTGATGGAGCCCAGCACCGGCAGTACCCGGGAGCTGTGCCGGATGCCACGGCGGCCGCTGAGCGACTCCAGTACGGACTGCCGGCTCGCCACGATCGCGGGTACGAGCGCTGCCAGCAGACCGGTGATCAGGCCGAGCACGGCAATGATCAGCAGCTCCGACGGCTGCACGGCCAGCGATCCGAAGCGGTGTCCGGCCCAGCCCTCGATCACCGGGCGGAACACCACGGTGAGCAGGAATCCGGCCGCGACACCGGCCACGGCACCGACGCTGCCGAGCACCAGCCCGCCGGAGAGCACCACGGCCCGGACATGACGCCGGTCGCCACCGCACGTACCGACGAGGCCGAGCTGGCGGCGGGAGCGGCGGGCGCCGACGGCGAAGGCCGGTCCGGCGAGCAGCACGATCTCCAGGACGGCCATGGCGACCACGGTGACCAGCGCCGCGCTCAGCTCCTCGGAACCGCTGTACGAAGTGCCGCTCATGGACCGGGCCATCGGGACCTCGGAGTCCGGCGGCAGGTCGAGGACGACCTGCCGGGACATGACGAGGACGCCCTGCGCATTGGCGGCGAGCACGTCGGACCAGCTCACGCCCGCCCCCTCGGCGCCCTTGACCAGCCACTTCTTGGAGTCGACGTTCGGCGGAAGCACCTTCTTGTCGTGCCGGGCCGTGTTCGTCCACGGGGCGATGACCGCTCCCGGATCGGCGTACAGGGCCGCGGACTTGAGGTCGTCGGGCCGTTCGACGACCCCGGTGATGGTGTAGGTGCGCTCGGCGCCGCGCAGGGTGGTGCGCGAACCGACGTGCAGCCCCGACTTCGTCAGGAAGGGCTCGGTGGCGGCCATCTCGCCGTCGCCGTGCGGAAGGTCGCCCCGCACGAGGTCGACCTTGCCGCGGGCCATCGGGTCCGAGGTCCGGAACTCGACGATGTCGGTGGTGGTGATGCCGTACTTGGTGGTGACGCTCGCCGGGACGGACTGGATGCTGACCGCGTGCGCGCCCTCGGGGAGCGCGGCCCCTATGTCGATCGGCGGCACGGGTTCGTCGCCCGGCCGCGTGCTGTCCTCCGACGCCGGGCCGTACGACTGCCCGTCGGGCATCTGCTGGATCGCGCCCGACCCCATCCCCGGATCGCTGAACAGCGCGTCCGCGGAGCCCATCGAGGCCGTCAGCTTCTCGGCTTGGGTCGGCTCCACACTGCGGTACGTCACATCGGCGGCCGTCACCCCGAGCACCGGCAGCGCGATCATGGCGACGACCAGTGCGCTGCGGCCCTTGGCCCGCATCGCGTCGCGCCGGGCGATCCTGAGGGCGGCACGCCAGCCCGTGAACACGCTCACTTGGCGCCCTCGGCGGCGAGCAGCGAGTCGGCACCGGCGGTCAGTGTCTGGTCGACGATCGAGCCGTCCCGGAGGAACACGACCCGGTCCGCCCAGGCGGCGTACCGCGGCTCATGCGTCACCATCACCCCGGCCGCGCCCTGGTCGCACCGGTTGCGCAGCAGGGCGAGGACGGCCTCACCGGTCTCGGAGTCGAGCGCCCCCGTCGGTTCGTCGGCGAGCACCAGGCGCCGGTCGCCCACCAGCGCGCGGGCGATCGCGACCCGCTGCTGCTGGCCGCCGGACATCTCGTCGGGGAACCGGTCGGCGATCTGGAGGAGGTTCATCTCCTCCAGCGCGGCCCGCGCCTCCTTGCGTGCCTTGCGCACGGAGACCCCGTCGAGCTCGCGCGGCAGGGCGATGTTCTCGGCCGCGGTCAGCGCCGGGATCAGGTTGTAGTCCTGGAAGACATAGCCGACGCTGCGCCGGCGCAGGGCCGCGACACCCTTGCGGCCGAGGGTGGAGATGTCCTGACCCTCGATGATCACCTGGCCGCCGGTCGCGGCGTCGAGACCACCGGCCAGGGTGAGCAGGGTGGACTTGCCGGAGCCGGACGGGCCCATCACGGCGACGAGTTCACCGGTGTGCACCGAGAGATTGATGCCGCGCAGGGCGTGCACCTCGGCGATGCCGGTGCCGTGGGTACGTGTGAGGGCGCGGAGTTCGAGCACGGGAGCGTCGACCGGCAGGGGTGCGGCGGACAGTCGGGGCGACGGGGTTGCGGACGGGTCGTGCGAGGACATGGTGAGTGGTTCCCCCCTCGGGAATGGTCTGTGGTCAAATCCGCGCACGCGGGCGGCCGGCGACGCGGCAGAAGGCGGTCGACGCCCCGCATGCGGGCGGGCGGCGCCAGCGATCGAGGACAGTCGGCGCCCACGTACACGGGTGGTCAGCGCCGGGTACGCGATCGGGCAGGCGTGCGTGCCTGGGCGTGGTTGGCCGTACGCGCCGCGGGTTCCGGATCCGTGGCGGCGGCCTCGGCCAGGCGGACAAGTCGCGACTCGCAGTGGTCCAGCCAGCGGGCCTCGGCCTCGGCCTGGAAGATCAGCTGTTCCAGTACGAGCAGCCAGGCCACCTCGTCGCGGTTGCCCGGGACGTCGGCGAGGGCCTGCGCCTTCAGCCGGGTGTAGTCCTGCATCGCCCTCACGGTGTGGTGGCGCTGCGACTGGATGACGGCCCGGATGTCGACGCCGGGCGCACCGACGGCCATGGCGAGCTTGATCGCCAGCTCGTCGCGGGGCGGGCTGCTGCGGTCTACGGGCGTCTCGAACCAGTTCCGCAGTTCGGTGCGGCCGTCGTCGGTGATCGAGTAGAGGGCATGGCCCTGGTCGTCCTCGCCGTCCTGGACGACCAGGCCGTCGCGTTCCAGCCTGCTGAGCGTGGTGTACACCTGGCCGACGTTCAGGGGCCAGGTGGAGCCGGTGCGCGACTCGAATTCGGTGCGGAGCTGGGAGCCGTAGCGAGGCCCGCGCTCCAGGAGGGCCAGGAGGCCATGGCGGATCGACATACTCAGTATGTATACCGAGTATGTTGCTTGATGCAAGTCCCGTGCCATTCAGTTCGTGCGGCGCAGACGGACCCCGAGGAAGCCCAGACCCAGCCCTATCAGGGCGATTCCGGTGCCGAGCGACACCAGCTTCACCTGCCGCACGGCAGGCCGGTCGAGGGCCTGCGGCGCGAGTCGGCCCGGCGCCGCGGAGCCGGTGGCCGAAATCGTCGCCGAGGTCGTCGTCGCGGTCGGCGTCGAGGGCAGCGCCGCCGGGGCCGTCGCGGCGGGCAGCTGGTCGGACTGGTCGAAGGATTCGTCTCGTTGCGCGAGCTCCTGCGGAGAGTACGGCCGCCCGGGTCGCAGCCGCCCTTCCCCGGCCTGCCGCCCGGCGAGCGGGTGCTGCGCCTCGGGGTGCGCGGGCCGTCCGGCGGACGGACTGGCGGAGGGTGAGGGCGAGGGGGGGGCGGAAGCGGACGGCGAGGGCGACGGAGAGTCGGAAGCGGACGGCGACGCCGAGGCGGCAGGGACGGCCGGGGCGCGGTAGGTCGGGGTCGCAGGCGCCGGAGAGGGAGATTTCGACGACGGTTCGGCCGAAGGGGCGACGGGCGGATCGGCCGAGAGGCCCGGGGGCGGTTTTGTCGAGGGGCCGACGGGCGGATCAGCGGAAGGAGCGGCGGACGGTACGGCCGAGGAGTCGACGGACGGCTCGGCGGACGGGGAGGAGGGGGGAGTCGTGGGGGTCTCGGGAGCCGCCGCAGCGGCTGCCGAAGGGCTGGCCGGCCCGCGTGCCGGCTCCGGCGTCCAGCCGGGTTCGCGCTGAACCGCGCGCGCCTGACCCTGCACCGGCCCTAGCGCCGCCCCCGTCGCTATGACCAGACAGGCCAGGCACCTCGAAGCCCATGGGGGGAGGAGTCCTGAAGCCATGAGGTCAGCGTCACATGTGTCGATATGTCCGGCATCTGGTGGATCGTGAGGCGAATCGCCCGGCACACCTCATACGTGCCGGGCCGTCACTTCCGTAGGAACAGTGCTGTCGCCGAAGAGCGGTACCGCTGAACGGGTTACCGCCGAACAGGGCTACCGGCTTGCTCAGGCTGGGTCGCCCGTGGAGATGCGCAGCTCGAAGTGGGCGCCCTTTTCGGGAACGGCGGTACCCGCGGAGGGGAACTGGTCGACGACTTGGTCCTCGGCGTAGGTGTTCCCGGGGACCTCGATCGTTTTGATCGTCCAGCCCGCGGCCAGGGCGCATTCCTTCGCGGAGACGATGTCCTTGTACAGGAAGCTCGGCGCGTCGACCTTGTTCGGGTCGTCGCTGTCCTCCATGGCGTCCGTGCAGTCCGCGGTCTTCATCGTCCGGTTCCGCTCCGGATCCTTGTGCTCGCCGGCCACCGCCGAGCTGCTCGGGTCGCCACCCTTGCCCTGGTCCGAGCCCGGGTCGTCCTTCAGCGACAGCACCGTGATCAGGCCGCCGATCGCGATCAGCGCGACCACGATCGAGCCCACGATCACGGGCATGTTCCGCTTGCTGCCACCACCACTGCCGGAACCGCCGCCACCCACCGGCTGCGGTGCGATGGTGTACGGCGCCGGCGTCTGGTGCTGATGGTGCAGAGGAGCCGGGGTCTGGTACGCCGGGTTCGCCTGCGGGTAGCCGTACGACGGCGAAGGGGCAGGGGCAGGGGCCGGTGTCGGCGGGCCGTACGGGCCGGGCTGCTGCTGGTACTGCTGCGGCTGATACGGCATCTGCACGCTCTGCGGCGCCGGCGTGGACTGGTCGACCGGCGGGAAGACCGCCGAGCCGACGCCCGAGCCGCTGTTCGCCGGTGCGCCGCCGCCGATGATCACCGGGGCACCCGTCCGGCCGCCTGCGCTCAGCACACGCGTGATCTCGTCCTGCATCGCCGCCGCGCTGGGGAAGCGCTCGTTCGGATTCTTCTTCAGTGCGCGGGCCACCAGCGCGTCCATCGCCGGGGTGATCGACCGGTTGATAGAGGACGGCGCGACCGGCTCCTCCTGGACGTGCGCGTACGCGATGGCGAGCGGGGAGTCCGCGTCGAACGGGATCCGTCCGGTCAGCAGCTGGAACAGCATGATGCCGACCGAGTAGAGGTCGGAGCGCGCGTCCACGCCACGGCCCAGGGCCTGTTCGGGAGAGAGGTATTGGGGAGTGCCGACGACCATGCCGGTCTGCGTCATCGACGTGACGCCCGACTGCATGGCGCGGGCGATGCCGAAGTCCATGACCTTCACGACACCGCGCTTGGTCACCATGACGTTGCCGGGCTTGATGTCGCGGTGGACCAGGCCCATTTCGTGGCTGGTGTCCAGTGCGGCCAGCACGTCGCCGGTCACCTTGAGCGCCTTGTCGGCCGGCATCGCACCGTAATTGCTGATGTCCTCCTGGAGTACGGAGCCGAGCGGCTTCCCTTCCACGTACTCCATGACGATGTACGGCATCAGCGCGCCGCCGAGCTCGTCCTCGCCGGTGTCGAAGACCGAGACGATGTTGGTGTGCTGCAGCTTGGCTACAGCCTGCGCCTCGCGCCGGAACCGCTCACGGAAAGACTGTTCGCGCCCCAGTTCCGTGTGCAGCGTCTTGATCGCCACCTGGCGGTCGAGTGCGGAGTCGTACGCCAGGTATACGGACGCCATTCCGCCTTCGCCGAGCAGGTCGCGAAGCTGGTAACGGCCGCCGGCGACCGAACCGCCCGCGTAGCGACCCTGGGCACCGTGTGCGCCGTCCTGGCTCATGACTTGCTTCCCCCTAGGCGCGCGTCTCACGCGAAGATCCCTATTACGCGCCAAGTCTGCCCGAGGGGTACGACACGTCAAGCCGGGTGCCCGTTCCGTGACCCTACGCACAAGAAGCGTCTCGGAAGCGTTACAGGAACCGCATGGAATTTGCGTGGGCGGTGCGGCAGCCGGTTGGATGGCCCGTCCCTCTCGGAAACGGGGTGTCCGGCAGAGGCTGTAGCGTGACGTGGCAATGCAGCAAGGCATGCAAGACACCGTGAGAACCCGCGGACGCGCGGACAGATACGACGGCGAGGACTGATGGCACCCGAACCCGAAGCAAACGGCGGCGGAGTTTCGGATGCGGCCGACTCCTGGGGCATCGGCGGTGTGGTCGGTGACGGACGTTATCGGATGACGCACCGGCTCGGCCGGGGCGGCATGGCCGAGGTCTTCGCGGCCGAGGACGTCCGGCTCGGACGTACGGTCGCAGTGAAGCTCCTCCGTTCCGATCTTGCCGAGGACCCGGTCTCCAAGGCCCGGTTCACGCGTGAGGCACAGTCGGTCGCGGGCCTCAACCACCACGCGATCGTCGCGGTGTACGACTCCGGCGAGGACGTCGTGGGCGGCCGGACCGTCCCGTACATCGTGATGGAGCTCGTCGAGGGCCGCACCATCCGTGATCTGCTGCTCAATGCCGAGGCCCCGCCGCCCGAGCAGGCGCTGATCATCGTCTCGGGGGTGCTGGAGGCCCTCGCCTACTCGCATCAGCACGGCATCGTGCACCGTGACATCAAGCCGGCGAACGTGATCATCACGCACTCCGGTGCGGTCAAGGTGATGGACTTCGGCATCGCCCGTGCGCTGCACGGTGCGCAGTCGACCATGACTCAGACCGGCATGGTCATGGGCACGCCGCAGTACCTCTCCCCCGAGCAGGCACTCGGCAAGGCCGTCGACCACCGCTCCGATCTGTACGCCACCGGCTGTCTGCTGTACGAACTCCTCGCGCTGCGGCCCCCGTTCACGGGTGAGACGCCGCTCTCCGTCGTCTACCAGCACGTCCAGGACATCCCGGTCCCGCCGTCCGAGGTCTCGGGCGGGGTGCCGCCGGAGCTGGACGGGCTCGTCATGCGTTCGCTCGCGAAGGACCCGGACGACCGGTTCCAGAGCGCCGAGGAGATGCGCGGGCTGGTCCAGTACAGCCTGCAGATGCTTCAGGTGCAGGGCGGTCACACGGGCACCTGGAACACGGGCCCGGTCACCATGCACGAGGCCGGCCACACCCCCGCCATGGGCATGGCGGGCGGCACGATGGCGATGGGGCACCCGCAGCACGGGGACACCTCGCAGGGCCCGATCCTGCCGCCGAGGAACCCGGACGACGGCGGATACGACGGCGGTCACGGGGGCGGTGGCGGCCGCGGCAAGCTCTGGCTGTTCATCGTCCTCGCGCTGATCGCGATCGGGGCCGGTGTCGCCATCGCGGTCAACGCGGCGAACAACGGCGACAAACACCGGAAGACGCCGACCACGACCTCCAGCTCCCCGGCCCCGACGAAGAGTTCGGAGGCGCCCAGCGACGAGGAGACGGATGTGGTCCCGCCGCAGGACGACACCACCGGTGGTGAGCAGCAGCCGAGCTGGCGGCCGTCCACCACCCCGTCCACCACGCCCAGTAAGCCGTCCCAGACCCCGTCCGACTCGGCCACCCCGCCGGACACCGGCGAAACCGACGGTGGCACGAGTACGGACGGTGGGACGACCCCGGGCGGTGACCCGACCGAGGCCACTGTCGGCGGCACCGGTGGTGACCCGGCCGGTACCACCGCCGCCGGCGGCACCGGTGGTGACCCGGCCGGTACCAGCGCAGACGGCGGCACCGCCGCGGGCACCACCCCCTGACAGCCTGGGCCCTCACTCCGTGAAGGCCTCGCGCACCGTCTCGTACTCCCGCGTCCACCAGACCGCCAGGGCCGACACCGCAGGAAACTGCGGGTCGGCCCTTCGGTCGTGCAGGCGGTACCGCCAGTGCAATATCCAGAAGTCGTTGAGCCGCTCCCACCACACCCGGTGCACCGCGGCGGCTAGTTCGGCGGCGCCCGCCCCGGCCGCCCGCCGGTAGGCCCGCGCGTACGCCCGCACCTTCTCCAGTTCCAGCTTCCCGGTCGGCTGCACGAAGAAGATCGCCGCGGCCCTTACCGCCTCCTCGGCGCGCGGCTGCACTCCCAGCCTGTCCCAGTCGATGATCGCCACCGGGTCCGCGTCCCGGTACAGCACGTTCAGCGGGTGGAAGTCGCCGTGCACCCAGCCGGTCGCCGGGATGTCGGGGGCGGGCGGCCGCCGGTCGGCGTACTGCTCCAGCAGGGCACGCCGCTCGACGAGGCGGTGTTCGGCCAGCTCGTCGAAGGCGTCCCGGGGGCGCCGGCCGCGCGCCGCGGCCAGCAGATCCTCGATCAGCGCGAAGGTGTCGGCGGCGTCGGGGCCGGCATGCCCGCGCGCCTGGTCCACCCCCCGCTCCATCACCTGCGCGAGCCCGGTGTGTACGGCTCCGAGGAGCGCCCCGAGCCGCTGCGACTGGGCGGTGGTCAGCTGGGCGCCGACCCGGTGCAGTCCGTCGACCCAGGGGTGCAGGGCGTAGCACCGGCCGCCGATCTCCGTGACCGTGTCGCCCTCCGTGTCCTCGACGGGCGGAGCGACGGGCACCCCCAGCGACTGCAGCCGCTGGGTGGCCCGGTGCTGGCGGACGATCGTCGCGCGGTCGCCGGTGGAGTCGTCGAGGTGGTGCTTGAGGAAGTACGAGCCGCGGGTGGTGGAGACGCGGTAGCCGTGGTTGAGGAGGCCCAGGGTGAGGGGCTTGCAGGTGAGGGGCTCACCGGCGTTCGGATAGCGGCGCAGCACCTCGCCGACCGGTGGAACAGGCGGGAGGGTTACAGATGAGCGCGGCACTCACCAAATGTTAGATCACGCTGTGTGGCGGCTCGGCTGACTTGCGTGAAAGTCCAGGGTGTGCATGGTGACGACGTGCGGGTCGAGGCAGAGGTAGACAGGCTCGAAGGCTTCGCCGTTGACCTGCAGTGGCGCCGCACCGAAGCGCGTGCGCTGTTCCGCCGTGGGGCGCACGACCTCGGCAGGCCCGGTGAACTGCACCGACCACAGAGCGCCGCTGCCCCCGCCGCCCTCCTCGCTGCCCTCGTTCTCGCCGGTGGCCGCCGCGTCGAAGTTGTCCACCCCGTACGCGACGACGGTGCCGTGGCACGACTCGTGGTGACCGAGACCGCTGTGCATCCGCAGGATCACCCGCCCGTCGATCACGAGATGGCGAGCCACCGCCAGGAACGGGAGAGCCCGGCGGGTGGTCGCCAGCCGGCCGTACGGCACCCGGCCGATCAGCTCGATCGCTCGGACTCTCGTCACGTGGGGTTCCGTCGCTCGGGGTTCCGCAGAGGGCATGGGTCCACTTTCCGGTACGGCGACGGGTGCAGAAAGAGGCCGCAGCCCCCGGTGATCCGGGACCAAGGTCCCGAACCCCGCAAAACCCCCCGTGGAGTCCCGCCCGTGCGGCTCAGCGCCGCTCCGCCTGCAGCCGCGCCACATAGGCGGCGGCCTGCGAGCGTCGCTCCATGCCCAGCTTGGACAGCAGGCTGGAGACATAATTCTTGATCGTCTTCTCGGCGAGATGCAGCCGTTCGCCGATCACCCGGTTCGTCAGACCCTCCCCGATCAGATCGAGGATGCGGTGTTCCTGGTCGGTGAGGGCGGACAGCTTGTCGTCGCCCCGGGCCTCCTTGCCCTCGCGCAGCCGCTCCAGCACGCGCGCGGTCGCGACGGGGTCGAGCAGCGACTTTCCGGCCGCCACGTCCCGTACCGCGGCCAGCAGCTCATTGCCGCGGATCGCCTTCAGTACGTATCCCGACGCACCCGCCATGATCGCGTCGAAGAGGGCCTCGTCGTCGGCGTACGAGGTCAGCATCAGGCAGTTGATGGTCTCGTCCTTGGAGCGGATCTCCCGGCAGACCTCCACCCCGCTGCCATCCGGCAGCCGCACGTCGAGCACCGCCACATCGGGCCGGGTGGCGGGGATGCGGATCAGCGCGTCCGCTGCCGTGCCCGCCTCG
Source organism: Streptomyces sp. NPDC005181 (assembly GCF_040608395.1). NCBI lineage: Bacteria > Bacillati > Actinomycetota > Actinomycetes > Kitasatosporales > Streptomycetaceae > Streptomyces > Streptomyces sp. NPDC005181. The sequence continues at coordinate 296,428 of NZ_JBEXID010000001.1, read as the reverse complement.
CCGACGACCTCGATGTCGTCCTCGACCGCGAGCAATTCATGCACTCCGCGGCGGACGACCTCGTGATCGTCCAGCAGAAATACAGTGATTTTTCCTTCTTCATGCACAAATGCAGTCTCACACACTCCCCTCTTCCCTGCCGCTGAACGGCGGGATAACGTGCCGTTGTTCCGGCGGCCTGCAAGGCTGTTCCCAGTGCTGTGACCAGCGAAAGTTCCCGACTTTTTCGATTTACTTGGAAATCCAAGCAAAATCGCAGGTCAGATAGGGTTTCGCAGTTGTGCGACGCACTGGGTAACGTGCCCTTGACAGGACGCTCGCCGGGGCACCTGTCACGCCTGTTCCCGGCCGAGCGGCACCCACCCCGTGCACGGGTACGGACACAGGCGAGCCGCACTGGTCTCCCGGCAGACCCCGGGGGCCGGACCGACGGAGGAGCACGCACGTGACCGTGGAGAGCACTGCCGCGCGCAAACCGCGACGCAGCAGCAAGCGGACCAGCGCCGCGAGGACGCCACAGAGTTCCGAGCCCGAGCTCGTACAGCTGCTGACGCCCGAGGGCGAGCGGGTGGAGCACCCGGACTACGCCATCGACCTGACCGCGGACGAGCTGCGCGGTCTGTACCGGGACATGGTCCTGACCCGGCGCTTCGACGCCGAGGCCACCGCGCTGCAGCGTCAGGGCGAGCTGGGCCTGTGGGCCTCGCTGCTCGGCCAGGAGGCCGCCCAGATCGGCTCCGGCCGGGCGCTGCGCGACGACGACTATGTCTTCCCGACCTACCGTGAGCACGGCGTCGCCTGGTGCCGCGGGGTCGACCCGACCAATCTGCTCGGGATGTTCCGCGGTGTGAACCACGGCGGCTGGGACCCGAACACCAACAATTTCCACCTGTACACGATCGTCATCGGCTCGCAGACCCTGCACGCCACCGGCTACGCCATGGGCGTCGCCAAGGACGGCGCGGACTCGGCCGTGATCGCGTACTTCGGTGACGGCGCCTCCAGCCAGGGCGACGTGGCCGAGGCGTTCACCTTCTCCGCGGTCTACAACGCGCCCGTGGTGTTCTTCTGCCAGAACAACCAGTGGGCGATCTCCGAGCCGACCGAGAAGCAGACCCGTGTGCCGCTCTACCAGCGCGCACAGGGCTTCGGCTTCCCCGGCGTCCGGGTCGACGGCAACGACGTACTCGCCTGCCTGGCCGTCACCAGGTCGGCGCTGGAGCGGGCCCGCCGGGGCGAGGGCCCCACCCTCGTCGAGGCGTTCACCTACCGGATGGGCGCACACACCACCTCCGACGACCCGACGAAGTACCGGGCGGACGAGGAGCGCGTCTCCTGGGAGGCCAAGGACCCGATCCTGCGGCTGCGCACGTACCTGGAGAAGCAGGAGCTCGCCGACGAGGCGTTCTTCACCGCGCTGGACGAGGAGAGCGAAGCCCTCGGCAAGCGGGTCCGCGAAGCGGTACGGGCCATGCCCGACCCGGACCGGATGGCGATCTTCGACCACGCCTACGCCGACGGGAACCCGCTCGTCGACGAGGAGCGCGCCCAGTTCGCCGCCTACCAGGCTTCGTTCGCCGAGGAGGGCAACTAGTCATGGCCACCCAGAAGATGTCCCTCGCGAAGGCGCTCAACGAGTCGCTGCGCAAGGCCCTCGACACCGACCCCAAGGTCCTGATCATGGGTGAGGACGTCGGCAAGCTGGGCGGGGTCTTCCGGATCACCGACGGGCTCCAGAAGGACTTCGGCGAGGACCGGGTCATCGACACCCCGCTCGCCGAGTCCGGCATCGTCGGCACGGCGATCGGGCTGGCCCTGCGCGGCTACCGGCCGATCGTGGAGATCCAGTTCGACGGCTTCGTCTTCCCGGCGTACGACCAGATCGTCACGCAGCTCGCGAAGATGCACGCCCGCGCGCTCGGCAAGATCAAGCTGCCGGTCGTCGTCCGGATCCCGTACGGCGGCGGCATCGGCGCCGTCGAGCACCACAGCGAGTCGCCCGAGGCCCTGTTCGCGCATGTCGCGGGGCTGAAGGTGGTCTCGCCGTCCAATGCCTCGGACGCCTACTGGATGATGCAGCAGGCCGTTCAGAGCGACGACCCGATCATCTTCTTCGAGCCGAAGCGGCGCTACTGGGACAAGGGTGACGTCGAGACCGACCTCATCCCCGGACCGCTGCACAAGGCCGCGACAGTACGGGAGGGCTCGGACCTCACCCTCGTCGCGTACGGTCCGATGGTGAAGGTCTGCCTCGAAGCGGCCGCGGCCGCCGAGGAGGAGGGCAAGTCGATCGAGGTCCTGGACCTGCGGTCGATGTCCCCGATCGACTTCGACGCCGTCCAGGCGTCGGTCGAGAAGACCGGCCGACTGGTCGTGGTCCACGAGGCGCCGGTGTTCTACGGCTCCGGTGCCGAGATCGCGGCCCGCATCACGGAGCGCTGCTTCTACCATCTCGAAGCACCGGTGCTCCGGGTCGGTGGCTACCACGCCCCGTATCCGCCGGCGCGCCTCGAGGACGAGTACCTGCCGGGCCTGGACCGCGTGCTCGACGCCGTCGACCGCTCGCTGGCGTACTGAGGAGAAGGTTCGTGACGACGATGACCGAAACGTCTGCTCGCTTCCGTGAGTTCAAGATGCCCGATGTGGGCGAGGGACTGACCGAGGCCGAGATCCTCAAGTGGTACGTCCAGCCGGGCGACACCGTCACCGACGGCCAGGTCGTGTGCGAGGTCGAGACCGCGAAGGCGGCCGTGGAGCTGCCGATCCCGTTCGACGGGGTGGTGCACGAGCTGCGCTTCCCCGAGGGCACGACCGTCGATGTCGGCCAGGTGATCATCGCGGTGGACGTGGCGCCGGGCAGCGGCGAAGCGGCGGAGCCCACGGCTCCGGCCGTGGCCGAACCGGAACCGGCTGCGGAACCGGAGGCACCGAAGGCCCGCCAGCCCGTGCTGGTGGGCTACGGCGTGGCCGAGTCCTCCACCAAGCGGCGCGCCCGCAAGGGCACCGAGCCGCCGGCTGCCGCCGCTGCCGCGATCCAGGGCGAGCTGAACGGCGGCACGACCGTTGCCCCCACCCCCGCAGCCACCGTCGTCCCGGAGAGCCGCCCGCTCGCCAAGCCGCCGGTGCGCAAGCTGGCGAAGGACCTGGGCATCGATCTGGCGACGGTCACCCCGACCGGTCCGGGCGGGATCATCACCCGCGAGGACGTGCACGCGGCGGCCACGCCCGCACCGGCGCAGGCATCCGTACCCACCGCGCCGGCCGCGGCACCCGAGGTCGTTGCGGTGCCCGTTGCCGCAGCCCCCGTCCCGGGCGCCCGGGAGACCCGTATCCCGGTCAAGGGTGTACGGAAGGCCATCGCGCAGGCGATGGTCGGCAGTGCGTTCACGGCGCCGCATGTCACCGAGTTCGTGACGGTCGACGTCACGCGCACGATGAAGCTCGTGGCGGAGCTCAAGGAAGACAAGGACATGGCGGGGGTCCGGGTCAACCCGCTCCTGATCATCGCCAAGGCGCTCCTGGTCGCGATCAAGCGGAACCCGGAGGTCAACGCTGCCTGGGACGAGGCCAACCAGGAGATCGTGCAGAAGCACTATGTGAACCTGGGCATCGCGGCTGCCACCCCGCGCGGTCTGATCGTGCCGAACATCAAGGACGCGCACGACAAGACCCTGCCCCAGCTCGCCGCGGCACTGGGCGAACTGGTCGCCACGGCACGCGAGGGCAAGACGTCCCCCGCCGCCATGGCCGGCGGCACGGTGACGATCACCAACGTCGGCGTCTTCGGCGTCGACACGGGTACGCCGATCCTGAACCCGGGAGAGTCCGCGATCCTCGCGGTCGGTGCGATCAAGCTGCAGCCGTGGGTCCACAAGGGCAAGGTGAAGCCCCGCCAGGTCACCACACTGGCGCTGTCGTTCGACCACCGGCTGGTCGACGGCGAGCTCGGCTCGAGGGTGCTCGCCGATGTCGCAGCGATCCTGGAACAGCCCAAGCGGCTGATCACCTGGGCCTGACGGCCTTCGATCCCGCACCACCGGTGGGCCTGCGCGTCTCGACGCGTAGGCCCACCGTCGTCTGCCCGGACGGTGGCGCCAGGGCGAGTTCGGCGAAGACGGTCTTGCCGACCGTGCGGGGTTCGACGCCCCAGTGGTGGGCGAGTTGGGCGACGATCAGCAGCCCGCGTCCGTAACTCTCGTTGGCGGTGGCCACGCGGTGGCCGGGCAGCCGTTCGCCGCGCGGATCGCTCACCTCGATACGGAGGGCGGCGGCCGTGAGGATCAGGTGGACCCGGAAGAGTCGGTCACGCAGACAGCCGTGCAGGAGCGCGTTGGTGGCCAACTCGCTGACCAGGAGGGCCGCGTCGCCGGCCCGCTCGGAGTGGTCCCACTGCGCGACGAGCCGGGCGGCGCGGTGACGGCAGAGGGTGACGCTGCGGGCGTGGGGGGTGTAGTCGAGCCGGAGCTACAGGTTCTGCCCTATCTCGCGGGTGCCCACCCTGGCATGACCAGCGCTTTCACCATCGTTTCGTTTGCGGAGCCGGGGCGCTCGAGGTGGTCCACATGGATACCACCTCGACGACTCTCTGGCATCACACGGTTGGGGCTGCGCAGCGCAACACGGTCAGACTGATCGACGGAATCCCCAAGGAGCTGTAGCCCGCGTGCCCGCATTCAGGTTCGTCAAGTCCACCTACAGCGGCGGCAATGCCGGACAAGAGTGCGTCGAGGTTGCTCGCAACATCCCCGACACCGTCGCCGTCCGCGACTCCAAGCGCCCCACCGGCCCCGTCCTGATCATCGCCCCCACCGCGTGGGACGCCTTCCAGGCCGACCTGCGCCGGCCGTAGGTACAGCAAGAGGGGCCCCGCAACGCAGGGCCCCTCCTCCGTACCGCAGGACTACTTGCTGAAGCCGTAGTCCATGAGCTTCTTCGCGTCCGCCGTCCGGTTCGTCTCGGAGGTGGAGGCGAGGACGGTGCCGATGACCGTCTTGCTGTTGCGGGTCGCGGCGAAGACCAGGCAGTACTTGGCCTCCGGGCCGGAACCGGTCTTCACGCCGATCGCGCCGCTGTAGCTGCCGAGCAGCTTGTTGGTGTTGGTCCACGACATGTAGCGGTAGCCACCGCTCTTCGTGGTGACCTTCTGCGTCGTCGACTGTGTCTTCACGACCGTGCGGAACGTGGTGCTCTTCATCGCACTGCTGGCGATCTTCGTCAGGTCGCGCGGCGTCGAGTAGTTCGAGCCATTCCCTATGCCGTCGAACGAGTCGAAGTGCGTGTTCTTCAGGCCGAGGGCTGTGGCGGCGCTGTTCATCTTGCCGATGAACGACTTCACGCGGGCCGCGCGGGTGGTGCCGGAGCCGAACTTGTCGGCCAGCGCGTACGCGGCGTCGCAGCCGGACGGCAGCATCAGACCGTAGAGGAGCTGGCGGACGGTGACCTTGTCACCCACGATCAGACGGGCCGAGGAGGCGTTCTTGGCGACGATGTAGTCGCTGTACGCCTGCTGGATCGTGACCTTGGAATCCAGGTTGAGATTCGTCTGCGACAGGACCACCTTGGCGGTCATGATCTTGGTGGTGGAGCCGGTCGAGCGACGGGTGTCCGCGGCCTTGGTGAAGAGGGTCGTCCCCGTGCCGTTGTTCATCACGTAGCCGCCCGCGGCGACGATCGTGGGCGTCGGCAGTGTGGCGGCCTGTGCCGTGGAGGCGAACGCGCTGCCCGCGATGACAGCACCTGCGGTGAGGGCCACAGCGGCAGTGGCGGAAATGCGGTGTTTGCCCTTAATGCCGATTTTCAACTTGAACGCTCCAAATGCCCCTGGAATGCGGCCACATGAGGGTGCCGCTCGGTGGTGAGACTTATGAGGCGAGCGGATGGATGTGCGGATTCCCGGGGTAATTTCCGGGGCTTTACCGTCCGGATCCCGGACAGCGTCCCGGCATGCACGCATGTTGTATCTATGCTGTGTGCATGCCTGCCGCACCCCCTGTCGTGACACACCCGACCGCCAAGCGGCCGCCCGCCGCCGAGCGCGTCTACACCCACATCAAGCAGGCGGTTCTCGACCGCCGGTACGAGGGCGGGACGCTGCTCACCGAAGGGGATCTCGCGGAGGCCGTCGGCGTCTCCCGTACACCGGTGCGCGAGGCGCTGCTGCGGCTGGAGGTCGAAGGGCTGATCAAGCTCTACCCGAAGAAGGGGGCCCTGGTGCTCGCCGTCTCCGCACAGGAGATCGCGGACGTGGTGGAGACCCGGCTGCTGGTCGAGGAGTTCGCCGCCCGCAAGGCCGTGCCCGCCTCGGCAAAGCTGATCGCCCGGCTGGAGGAGCTGCTCGACGAGCAGCGGCAGCAGGTGGCTGCCGGGGATCTCGCAGCCGTGTCGGTCGCGGACCGCTGCTTCCACGCCGAGATCGTGCGCAACGCGGGCAACGAGATCCTGTCGCGCCTCTACGACCAGCTGCGCGACCGGCAACTGCGGATGGGTGTCGCCGTGATGGAGGCGCACCCCGGCAGGATCGCCGCCAACATCACCGAGCACGGCGAGCTGCTGGACGCGATCAGGGCCGGTGACGCGGACGGTGCCGCGCAGGTCGTACGGCGCCATGTCAGCCGGGTCAAGGTGCTGGTCCGGGGTGAGGACCGGTGAGTTCTGCCGCCGCTCCCACCCTGTCCCTGCCCGGTGATCCGCCCGGCGGCCGGCGTGCCGCCCGGGTCTGGGGCATCGGTGTCGCCGTCTACTTCGTCGCGATCATCTTCCGTACGAGCCTCGGGGTCGCCGGCCTGGACGCCGCCGACCGGTTCGGCGTCAACGCCTCCGCCCTGTCGACGTTCTCCATCCTTCAACTGCTCGCCTACGCGGGCATGCAGATACCTGTCGGCCTGATGGTCGACCGGCTCGGCACCAAGAAGGTGCTCACCATCGGGGCCGTCCTGTTCACCGTCGGGCAGCTCGGCTTCGCGCTCTCCCCGTCGTACGGCACGGCGCTGGCCTCCCGGGCGCTGCTCGGCTGCGGCGACGCGATGACATTCATCAGTGTGCTGCGGCTCGGTGCCCGCTGGTTCCCGGCCCGGCGCGGGCCGCTGATCGGCCAGATCGCCGCGCTCTTCGGTATGGCGGGCAACCTTATCTCGACGCTCTTCATCGCCCGTGCCCTGCACGGCTTCGGCTGGACCGCCACGTTCGCCGGCAGCGCGGTCGCCGGGCTCGTGGTGCTGGTGCTGGTGCTCCTCTTCCTGAAGGACCACCCGGAGGGGCACGAGCCGCCGCCCGCCGAGCACGCGGGCGCGGCATACGTACGCAAGCAGATCGCCGCCTCGTGGCGGGAGCCCGGCACCCGGCTCGGGATGTGGGTGCACTTCACCACGCAGTTCCCGGCCATGGTGTTCCTGCTGCTGTGGGGGATGCCGTTCCTGGTGGAGGCGCAGGGACTGAACCGGTCCACTGCCGGTGAGCTGCTCACCCTGGTGGTGCTCTCCAACATGGCCGTCGGCCTCGTCTACGGGCAGGTCATCGCCCGCCACCACGCCGCGCGCGCCCCGCTGGCCCTCGGCACGGTCGCGGTGACCGCCGTCCTGTGGGCGTCGGCCATCTTCTACCCGGGCGAGCACGTGCCGATGTGGATGCTGATCACGCTCTGTGTGGTGCTCGGCGCCTGCGGTCCCGCCTCGATGATCGGCTTCGACTTCGCGCGCCCGGCCAACCCGCCTGAGCGGCAGGGCACCGCGTCGGGGATCGTCAACATGGGCGGCTTCACCGCCTCGATGACCACTCTGTTCGCCGTCGGTGTACTGCTCGACGCGACGGGCGACAACTACCGCATCGCCTTCGCCTCCGTCTTCGTGCTGGAGGCGCTCGGGGTCGTACAGATTCTGCGGCTGCACGCCCGCGCCACGCTCCGGGAGCGGAACCACCATGTGATCAGCCGTGTGGAGGCCGTGCACGTACCCGCGTGAGCCCTGTTCCTGCCGGCTCGGCGGCGCGCCCGTCTCTTCACTTCACGAAAGACGGGCGCCGCCGACCGTGCCTGTTACGGCGTCACGGCGAAGTTCTGCAGGATCGCCGTTGCCAGCTCCTGGTCGCCCTCGACCTTGATCCGGTCCGCGACCGCCTGCGGGCGAACCCGCCCGCAGGCCAGCCGGACGAAGGTCTCCCAGTCCATCGCCAGCGTCACCGCGGGCCCCAGCGACGGCGAACCGTCCACCGAACCACGGCCGTCCGCGTCGACCCTGATCGTGCGCAGGAACTCCACGGGCCCGTGCACATCGAGCACGACCGCCGAGTTGGGCGGCGCGCCCGCATCCTTGGCGACCACCTTCGGCAGCGCGGCGAGCAGCGCGTCGCGGGTGATGGCGGCTCCGGGGGAGTCCAGGTTGCCGGGGAGGCCCAGCGTCATCCGCAGATCCTGCTCGTGCACCCAGACGTCGAAGGCCCGCATCCGCAGAGCCAGTTCCAGGGTCTGCTCGGTGCCGAGCGGCGCGCGGGTCATGGTCTCGGGGTCACGCGACTCGTTCCGCAGCTGGCGGGAGCGGCGGATGATCGTGTACTCCAGCTCGGAGGTCATCTCGGGTGCGGTGTGGTGGCGCCGCACATCGACCTGCATCTCCATGTAGCGGGTGAAGTCGTTCTGTACGTGGTACAGATCGCGCGGCAGCGTGTGGATCGGCCGCGGATCGCCGAGCTGCTCGCACTCCATGCCGATGATGTGCGAGACGATGTCGCGCACCGACCAACCGGGGCACGGTGTACGGCGGTTCCACTCCCCCTCGGCGAGCGGCTTCACCAGCTCGGCTATCGACTCGACGGAGTGGGTCCAGGCATCGGCGTAGGTCTGGAGGCTGGGATGGACGGTCACGGGACCCCTCGTGCGGTTCTGCGGTGCATGGGCTGGACTGCTGGGCGCGGTCTGCGGGCGGCGGCTGCGGGCTGCGTGGGAGGTTCGGTCGCTAAGTTACGCTGCGAGCAGGCACCCCGGCAGTGCTTTCGTGTGACGATCGTAGGCCTGTGTTGACGGCTCGAATGCCAGGACGGTGGTAGTGTGCGCGCCTCCCTCATCCAGATCGCAGTAGACCCGGACGAATCCGTCAATTCCCGCAGGGATCGTGTGGCTTCGTTGGTCGCGGACCAGCGCGGCGCCGATCTGGTGGTCCTTCCCGAACTCTGGCCGGTCGGCGCGTTCGCGTACACCGCCTTCGCCGACGAGGCCGAACCACTCCGCGGGCCGACCCACGACCTGATGGCGAAGGCTGCGGCCGACGCCCGAGTCTGGCTGCATGCCGGCTCCTTCGTGGAGCGCGCCGACGACGGCACGCTCTACAACACCTCGCTGGTATTCACCCCCGAGGGTGAGCGGGCCGCCGCGTACCGCAAGATCCACCGCTTCGGCTTCGACAAGGGCGAAGCGGTGATGATGGGCGCCGGCGAGGACCTTGTGACAGTGGCCCTGCCGCAGACCACGCTGGGCCTCGCCACCTGCTACGACCTGCGCTTCCCCGAGCTGTTCCGCGGTCTCGTCGATGCCGGCGCGCAGACGCTCGTCGTCCCGGCGGGCTGGCCGGAGCGACGCCGCGCCCACTGGACGCTGCTGGCCCAGGCGCGCGCCGTCGAGAACCAGGCGTACGTCCTCGCCGTCGGTACAGCGGGCACCCACGCCGGGGTCGAGCAGGCCGGTCACAGCATGGCCGTCGACCCGTGGGGCGAGGTGCTCGCCGAGGCGGGCGCGGGCGAGGAGGTGCTCACCGTGGAGTTCGACCCGGCGAAGGTCGCCGCCACGCGGGAACAGTTCCCGGCGCTCAAGGACCGGCGGCTGGGCCTCGCCCCGCCGTCGAGCGGCCGCTGACGCATCCGTCGGACCGGGCTTCGCGCCACCGTCGGGGCGGGACCCGGTTTCACGTGAAACATCCCGGTCAGCCGTCGTGCTCATGGCTGACAGGCCCCCCGGTGGCCCCCGGAACAGGTGAGACTCCCTGGGACGCGGGGGACCTCCACCATGCCTGGGACCCTCCGGAATGCGGACGCACCACGGTGATGTTGACTGTTCACATGGCAACACGTGCGCGCGTCAGGGCCCCCGAGCTGGTCGGCAAGGGCGGCTGGCTCAATACCGGCGACCAGCAATACACCCTCGCTGACCTGCGGGGACGCATCGTCATTCTGGATTTTTGGACGTTCTGCTGTGTGAACTGTCTGCATGTCCTCGATGAGCTCCGCGAGCTGGAGGAGAAGCACCGCGACACCGTGGTGATCATCGGTGTGCATTCCCCGAAGTTCGTCCACGAGGCCGAACACCAGGCAGTCGTCGATGCCGTCGAGCGGTACGAGGTCCATCACCCCGTCCTCGACGACCCCGAGCTCGCCACCTGGAAGCAGTACGCCGTACGCGCCTGGCCGACGCTCGTTGTCATCGACCCCGAGGGCTATGTCGTCGCCCAGCACGCCGGCGAGGGCCATGCGCACGCCATCGAGAAGCTCGTCGAGGAGCTGGAGGCCGAGCACGCCGCGAAGGGCACGCTGCGCCGCGGCGACGGCCCGTATGTGGCGCCCGAGCCCGTTGCCACACATCTGCGCTTCCCCGGCAAGGCCCTGCTGCTGCCGGACGGCGGCTTCCTGGTCTCCGACACCACCCGGCACCGCCTCGTCGAGATCGACCGTGACGGCGAAACGGTCCGCCGTCACTTCGGCACGGGGGACCGCGGGCTGGCGGACGGCGGGCCCGACGAGGTCCGGTTCAGTGAGCCGCAGGGGCTCGCCGTGCTGCCCGACGGCCGGATTGCCGTCGCCGACACCGTCAACCACGCCATCCGCGCCCTCGATCTCACCACCGGGGTGACGACGACCCTTGCGGGCACCGGCCGCCAGTGGTGGCAGGGCTCCCCGACGTCCGGCCCGGCGCGCGAGGTGGATCTCTCCTCCCCGTGGGACGTCGCCTGGTTCGCCGACCGGCTGTGGATCGCCATGGCGGGTGTCCACCAGCTGTGGTCGTACGACCCCGAGTCCACAGCCGTACAGGTCGCCGCGGGCACGACCAACGAGGGACTGGTCGACGGTCCGGCCGACGAGGCCTGGTTCGCGCAGCCGTCCGGGCTCGCCGCCTCCGTCGACGGCGACCGGCTCTGGGTGGCCGACTCGGAGACGTCCGCGCTGCGGTACGTGGACCGGGACGGGACCGTGCACACGGCCGTCGGCACCGGCCTTTTCGACTTCGGTCACCGCGACGGCGCCGCCGGCCAGGCGCTCTTCCAGCACCCGCTGGGCGTCACCGCGCTGCCCGACGGGTCCGTCGCCGTCAGCGACACGTACAACCACGCCCTGCGCCGTTACGACCCCGCCACCGGAGAGGTCACCACGCTGGCCACGGATCTGCGTGAGCCGAGCGACGCCGTGCTGGTCGACGGCGATCTCGTCGTCGTCGAGTCCGCCCGGCACCGGCTGACCCGGCTGCGGCTGCCCGAGGAAGCGGTACGCGTCGTCGACCAGGCGCACCGCACCCGGCGCGCGGCCACCGAGATCGCCCCTGGCACGCTCCGGCTGGACGTGGTCTTCCAGGCGCCCGCCGGCCAGAAGCTGGACACCCGGTACGGTCCCTCGACCCGGCTGCTGGTCTCGTCGACCCCGCCCGAGCTGCTGGCAGAGGGCACGGGCCCGGGCACCGATCTCTTCCGCGATCTGGTCCTGGCCGACGGCGTCACGGAAGGCGTCCTGCATGTGTCCGCGATGGCGGCGTCCTGCGACGACGACCCGGAGAACGAGTACCCGGCCTGTCACGTCCACCAGCAGGACTGGGGCGTCCCCGTCCGCGTGAGTGCACAGGGGACGCCGCGGCTGCCGCTGGTGCTCGCCGGGATGGACGAGCAGGCCTGACGGGCCGACGGGCTCAGAAGTCGTCCGCGCCGTTGCGCAGCTCGTACATCCGCGAGAAGCCGCCGTGTGCGGTGGAACCAGTCCAGTGCCTCCGACTGCCGTCCCGCCCGGTACAGCGCCGTCATCAGGGCAGCAGCCAGCGATTCCCGCATCGGATGCATGACGGCCTGGGCCTTCAGCACGGCGGCGGCCCGGTGATGTTCGCCCAGCGTGGCGTACGCGCGCGCCGTGTGCTCGACCGTCGCCAGCCGCGACTCCTCCATCGCCTGCGCAGCCGCCTGCAGCGGTGGACTGGGGAACGCGCCGGTGAGCGCGGGCCCCTGCCACAGCGACAGGGCCTCCTTCCGTGGGTGCCCAGGGCGACCCCGTATTCGTCCGCACGGTTGCCGGTGAGCAGGGCGCGCAGCCGTGAGACATGCCCCTGTACGACCGTGCGGGCATGGGCCGGCGGCCCGTCGTCCCACAGGGCGTCCATCAAGTGGCCCATGGGACGGGGGCGTTGGGATGCAGGAGCAGTGCGGCGAGCAGACTGCGGCGCTTGGCGGGGCCGAGTGGCAGATCGCCGGTTTCGGTCGCTACGGACACCGCACCGAGCAGGCGGAACTCCACTGTCACTCCTCCCCCGGGCAAAGAACTGAGGTTACCGCCCGGGGCCCAGCCGAACCGCTGTGAGCTGCGCCGCAACAGTAAAGAGGCCGGAATTCGGTTCAGAGGCCGCGGCGCTCGTCCTCGGACACGACCGTGGTGCTGGGCGGTACGACCAGCCGGCGACGCCGCGCGATGCTCGCGTAGACGAAGACTCCGATGATGCCGACGATCATCATGATCCAGCCGACCAGGTCGACATTGACGGTGTCCATCTTCCAGTCGGTGGCGAAGGTGAGTATCGCCCCGACGGCGATGAGGATGATAAATCCTCCGAGTCCCATGGGTCACGCCTCCTCGGCGGCCCGGAGGCTCCGGACCGTGTACGGATCGCGTACCCGGCCCGGCAACAACCATGTGTGGAAGGCGGATCAGTCCGCCGGGAACGGTGTCGGCGCGTTCACCTGCCCTCAGCGCCGGAGGGCCTCCACCGGCTGGATGCGGGCGGCCCGCCAGGCCGGGTAGATCCCGGCCAGTACACCGGTGAGCAGCCCGATGGCCGGTGCGGCGGCGACCGTCGCGGTGTGCACCACCGGCGTCCAGTCGCGGACCACCGCCACGGCCACCACGGCGATCGTGCCGATGCTGGTGCCGACCAGTCCGCCCAGGGTGCCCAGTGCACCCGACTCGGCGAGGAACTGGGCCGTGACATGACGCCCGCGCGCACCGAGCGCCCGGCGCAGCCCGATCTCACCGGTCCGCTCCAGCACCGCGACGAGCGTGGTGTTGGCGATTCCCACCGCGCCGATGACCAGACAGATCGCTGCGAGCAGCAGAAAGAGCTGGTCCAGGTCGGAGGTGACCGAGGACCGCAGGGCTCTGGGGTCCGGCGGCGGTACGGCCTTGAGGTACTCCGGATGGTCGGGGCGCAGCGCGGTGGGCACCTCCGACGCGATCTGCCGTGCGGCCCCCACATCGGTGGCGATCAGCATCTGCGCCCCCTCGGTGGGTGGACCCCACAGTCTGCGGGCCGCCGTGTCCGGGACGACCACGGACATCAGTACCTCGGGCTTGCGCCGCACATCATCGATGATGCCGATCACGGTGAACGGCTGGTCGTCGATGAACACGGCGGGCGCCGTCTCGAGGGTGCTGATGCCGAGCCGGGCGGCGATTCCCCTGCTGACGACGGCAACCTGCAGGCCGTCGGCCGCGTGGTACGTGTCGTACAGCCGTCCCTGGGCGAGCCGCGGTTCGGCCGCCTGTACGGCGCCGGGTGACGCGGCGACCACATCGATCTTCTGACCGGTGGAGTCCCCGACCGGTGAGGACCGGACGTCCGGGCTACCGCTGGTGGGACGTACCGGCCAGAACACGCCCGCGTGGCGTACGCCGCCGAGCTTCTCCACGCGGGGTCCCGCGTCGTCGGGGAAGGCCGGCCCGGCGAACTCGTCCTGCTCGCGGGCCACGTCCCCGACGGTCACCTCGGTCGCGGTGAGCAGGCTGAACCGGGAGTCGATCTGCGAGGAGGCGGTCGCCGTCAGCCCGAGTACGGCGACGAAGGTGCCCACCCCCAGAACGGTTCCGAGGGCGGTGAGCACCGAGCGGGCGGGCCGCTGGAGCACTCCGGCGAGAGCTTCGGAGAGCAGGTCGCGGGGAGAGAAGGAGGAAGGGGTGATGCGGGGAGTGCGGGTGCCTTTCCTGCGAAGGGCACTTCTGCGAGGGGTGCCCACGCGGCGGGCACCCGTGCGACGGTCACTCACGCGACGGTCACCTGCTCGCGGAGCACTCCGTCGCGGATGGAGACCGTGCGCAGACCGCGGGCGGCGACCTCCGCGTCATGGGTGATCAGCACGATCGTCATGCCTTCGGTGTGCAGCTCCTCCAGCAGCCGGAGCACGGTGCCGGCGTTGACCGAGTCGAGATTGCCGGTCGGCTCGTCGCACAGCAGCAGGGAGGGCCGGGCCACCAGGGCGCGAGCGATGGCGACGCGCTGGCACTCACCGCCGGACATCCGGCTGGGCAGCGCGTGCACCCGGTGGCCGAGGCCGACCCGCTGGAGTGCGGCGCGGGCCCGGTCGGGGCGTTCGGTGCGCGGGACGCCGCAGTAGACCATCGCCAGGATCACGTTCTCCAGGGCGCTTCGGTGCGGCAGCAGATGGAATGCCTGGAAGACGAAGCCGATGCGCCGGCCGCGCAACGCGGTCGGGTCGGCATCGCCGAGCGCCCCGGTCTCGATTCCGTCCAGCAGATAGGTGCCGGCGGTCGGGGCATCGAGCAGTCCCACGATGTTGAGGAACGTGGACTTGCCGGACCCGGACGGGCCGACGACCGTCATGAAGTCGCCCCGGTGGACGGTGAGGTCGCAGGGCCGGAACGCGTGCACCGGGGGCGGGCCGGGGTAAGTGAGCGCGACCTGGCGGAAATCGATCACCGGGGTGCCGGGGGTGCCGGCCTCCCCCTCGACACCGGTCATGAAGTGGCCCCCTCGCCGCCGCTGCCATCCGGCTCTTTGAGCCCGGTCAGGACGCGGTCGCCCTCGCGGAGGGTGCCGGGGGAGAGCGGGGCGACCTCGACGAAGCCGTCGCCGTTGGTTCCCGGGCGTACGGACACCCGGCGGCGTTCGCTCTCCTGGCCCTTGCCGGTGACCACCGTGACGACCGTCCTGCCGTCGGCCCCGGCGGACACCGCGCTCACCGGGACGACAAGGACTTCGCCCTCGGTCGCGCTGGACTCCACGGTCAGCCGTACATCCTGCCCGGGCAGCTCCGCGGGGAGTTTCCGGCCGGGCCTGACCATCATGAGGTACCCGGACCCGCCTCCTGTGGCAGGTGCCTGCGCGTCGGGCGAGATGCCAGTCCCCGCACATCAGCAGTGCGGTACGGAACATATGCGGGCCGGTGACGCGGGCGAACTCCTGGAACCCGTCCGTCCCACCGGTCACCTGCGTCACCCCTCAGCCGTCGGCCCCGCGAACTCCCTGCATAGGGAAGACGCCCGAGCCCGCGGCGCGCGTTACACAGACTTCCGGAAATTCTTCGGGGCCACGGCCGAACCGGCCCGGCCGACGCGGAACGGGCAGGCCCCGACGGAAGGGGCCGGCCCGGAAACGGACCGGCCCGGAAACGGACCGGCCCGGAAACGGACCGGCCCGGAAACGGACCGGCCCGGAAACCGGCCTGCTCAGCCCGCCAGGAAGGCGGCCAGCGCGTTCGCCAGCAGATACGGGTCGTCCGCGCCGCACAGCTCACGCGCACTGTGCATCGACAGGATCGCGACGCCGATGTCCACGGTCTGGATGCCGTGCCGGGCCGCGGTGATCGGGCCGATCGTCGTGCCGCACGGCATCGAGTTGTTGGAGACGAACGTCTGCCACGGCACGCCCGCCTTCTCGCACGCCGCCGCGAACACGGCCCGTCCGCTGCCGTCCGTCGCGTACCGCATGTTGACGTTGACCTTGAGGATCGGCCCGCCGTTCGCCACCGGGTGGTGCGTCGGGTCGTGGCGCTCCCCGTAGTTGGGGTGGATCGCGTGACCGGTGTCGGAGGAGAGACAGACGGTCCCCGCGAAGGCCCGGGCGCGGTCCTCGTACGTGCCGCCGCGGGCGAAGACCGAGCGCTCCAGCACCGTGCCGAGCAGCGGTCCGTCCGCGCCGGTGTCCGACTGCGAGCCGTTCTCCTCGTGGTCGAACGCGGCCAGCACCGGGATGTACGGAATCTCGTCGTCCGGCTGTCCGGCGACGGCGGCGAGCGCGGCCGTCGCCGCATGCACGGAGAGCAGGTTGTCCATCCGCGGCCCGGCCAGCAGCTCGCGGTCCCGGCCCAGATAGGCCGGCGGTTCCACGGCGTGCGGCATCAGGTCCCAGCCGGTCACGTCCTCGGCGTCGACGCCCGCTTCCTCGGCGACGAACCGGATCAGGCCGCCCTCCTCGACGTCCCCGAGCCCCCAGACCGGCTGCATGTGCTTCTGCCGGTCGAGCTTGAGACCGTCGGTGTTGGCCGACCGGTCCAGATGCACGGCCAGCTGAGGCACGCGCAGCAGCGGCCGGTCGATGTTGACCAGCCGCTGCGTGCCGTCGCGCAGGCTGATCCGGCCCGCGAGACCGAGGTCCCGGTCCAGCCAGGTGTTGAGCAGCGTGCCGCCGTACACCTCGACGGCGATCTGCCGCCAGCCGTACGAGCCCGTGTCGGGCAGCGGCTTCACCCGGAGGTTCGGCGAGTCGGTGTGCGCCCCGGTGATCCGGAACGGGGTGTGTGCCCCGGCGCCCTCCGGCACGTACCAGGCGACGATCGCCCCGCCGCGCAGCACGTACTTCCCACCGGTGGACGCGTCCCAGGCCGCGGTCTCCTCGACCTGCCGGAAGCCGGCCTTCTCCAGCCGCGCCGCGGCGGTGGCCACGGCGTGGTACGGGGAGGGGCCGGCCATGAGGAAGGCCATCAGGTCGTCGGTGTGACCGCGGTCGAAGCGGAGGGGAGAACTCATGTTCTTCACTGTAACGACGATGAGCCGGGAAGAATCCGCGTACCGCCACCCCGCTCTGTGGGCCGGGGGCTACAGCCCATGGGCGGGATTCTCGGCCGTGCACTCGGCGTACCCAGCTGATACGACGGCGCCGCCGCCCGAAAGTATTCGGGTGGCGGCGCCTCGTCGACCGACGCTGCGGGCCGAAAGCTAGAACGCGGCCTCGTCCAGCTCCATCAGCGAACCGTCGACCGCCTCGGCGAGCGCGCGCTCGGCCGAGACGCCCGGCAGGACGTTCGCGGCGAAGAACTTCGCTGCGGCGATCTTGCCCTGATAGAAGGCGACGTCCTTCGCGGAGGCGGTCGGCAGCTTCTCGGCCGCCACGGCCGCGCCCTTCAGCAGCAGGTAGCCGACGACGACATCGCCGGAGGCCAGCAGCAGGCGGGTGGTGTTCAGGCCGACCTTGTAGATGTTCTTGACGTCCTCGCCGGTCGCGGTGAGGTCGGTGATCATCGTGCCGACGATCGCCTCCAGGTCCACGGCCGCCTTGGCGAGCGAGTCCAGCGCACCGGACAGCTCCTCGTTGCCCTGGGCGCCGGCGAGGAACTTCTTGATCTCCTCGGACAGCGCGTTCAGCGAGGCACCCTGGTCACGGACGATCTTCCGGAAGAAGAAGTCCTGGCCCTGGATCGCCGTGGTGCCCTCGTAGAGGGTGTCGATCTTGGCGTCCCGGATGTACTGCTCGATCGGGTACTCCTGGAGGTACCCGGAGCCACCGAACGTCTGGAGCGACTGCGCCAGCTGCTCGTACGACTTCTCGGAGCCGTAGCCCTTCACGATCGGGAGCAGCAGGTCGTTGAGGCCGTGCAGCGCCTTCGCGTCCTCGCCCGCGGCCTCCTTCTCCTGGATCGCGTCCTGGACGGAGGCGGTGTACAGCACGAGGGAGCGCATGCCCTCCGCGTACGCCTTCTGCGTCATCAGCGAGCGGCGCACGTCGGGGTGGTGCGTGATGGTGACCTTGGGCGCGGCCTTGTCCATGAAGTTCGCCAGGTCGGTGCCCTGGACCCGCTCCTTGGCGTACTCCAGCGCGCTCAGGTACCCCGTCGAGAGGGTGGCGATGGCCTTCGTGCCGACCATCATGCGGGCGAACTCGATGATGCGGAACATCTGGCGGATGCCGTCGTGCTTGTCACCGATCAGCCAGCCCTTGGCGGGGTGCTGGTCGCCGAAGGTCATCTCGCACGTGTTGGACGCCTTGAGGCCCATCTTGTGCTCGACGTTCGTCGCGTACACGCCGTTGCGCTCGCCCAGCTCACCGGTGGTCCAGTCGAAGTGGAACTTCGGGACCATGAAGAGCGACAGACCCTTCGTGCCCGGACCTGCGCCCTCGGGGCGGGCCAGCACGTAGTGAATGATGTTCTCGGACATGTCGTGCTCGCCCGAGGTGATGAAGCGCTTCACGCCCTCGATGTGCCAGGAGCCGTCCTCCTGCTCGACGGCCTTCGTGCGGCCTGCGCCGACGTCCGAACCGGCGTCCGGCTCGGTCAGCACCATCGTCGAGCCCCACTGCTTCTCGACGGCGATCTCGGCGATCTTCTTCTGCGCCTCGTTGCCCTCGTCGAAGAGGATGCCGGCGAACGCCGGGCCCGAGGAGTACATCCAGACGGCCGGGTTCGAGCCGAGCACCAGCTCCGCGTAGGACCAGATCAGGGAGCGCGGGGAGGTCGTGCCGCCGATCTCCTCGGGCAGGCCCAGGCGCCAGTACTCGGAGTCCATGAACGCCTGGTACGACTTCTTGAACGTCTCCGGGACCGGTGCGGTGTTGGTCTCCGGGTCGAAGACCGGCGGGTTGCGGTCGGCGTCGGCGAAGGAGTCGGCCAGCTCGTTCTCCGCGAGGCGGGCGACCTCGTCGAGGATGCTCTTCGCCGTCTCGACGTCCATCTCGGCGAACGGGCCGGTGCCGTACAGCTTGTCGCGCCCGAGGACCTCGAAGAGGTTGAACTCGATGTCGCGGAGATTCGACTTGTAGTGCCCCATGGGAAGGCTCCGTAATCAATAGCAGTGACGCGCAGCGCCCCGGTCAAGGGGTGAGGGCCGGGCGGGCGACGGGCTGGCGGTAGGCATATCAGCTGACCTCACCGATGATGCTACCCGTCAGTAATAAGACGCAACCCCTCGAGGGGTTGATGTGTCCGATTACTCTTTGGGGCATGTACGGCTACGACCAGAACCAGGGCGCACAGCAGCAGATGGGTGGCGGCTACGGCGAGCAGCCGCTGTATCCCGAGCCTTCGCCGCCCTCCCTCGGTGACGCGGTACGGGCCTTCACCACCGGATCCCTGTCCGCCGAGGACTTCCAGCAGATCTTCGCGACCTCGAAGGTCTACTGTCCGCGCGGCGACAACCCCGGCTTCCTCGCCCTGCACAACACCCAGCAGCCGGTGATCCCCATGTTCACCACGCTCAAGGAGCTGCGGCTGTACGCGGGCAAGGAGTCCAAGTACTTCGTGATCACCGGCGCCGAGGTGATCGACCTGCTGCCGACCGGCTACGGCTTCGTCCTCGACATGGAGGGCGAGCACCGCATGGTCTTCGACGCCAAGGCCGTGGAGCAGATGGTCGACTTCGCGATGCGCCGCATGTACGGCTGACGCCGTTGCTTCGCAGGCGGCCAGGCGCCGTTGCGTCGCAGGCGGCTGATCGCCGAACTCCTCGGAAGGGGCCCGTACCGCTCAGGTCCGGGCCCCTTCCGCTGTGCGGGAATGCGGCCCCCCTTGCCAGATGTTCATCGTTCAACTAAATTGAATCCAGGACAATCCCGGAGGTGGCTCCCATGCCTGCAGTGACCGTCGAAAACCCACTGACCCTGCCCAAGGTCGCCGTCTCGGGCGACGCCACGGCCCGTCCCGTGCTCGCCGTCACCACGGCTCCGAGCGGATTCGAGGGCGAAGGCTTCCCGGTTCGCCGCGCGTTCGCCGGGATCAACTACAAGCACCTCGACCCGTTCATCATGATGGACCAGATGGGCGAGGTGGAGTACGCGCCGGGCGAGCCCAAGGGCACTCCCTGGCACCCCCACCGCGGCTTCGAGACCGTCACGTACATCATCGACGGCATCTTCATCCACCAGGACAGCAATGGTGGCGGCGGCACCATCCGCGACGGTGACACCCAGTGGATGACGGCCGGATCCGGCCTCCTCCACATCGAGGCCCCGCCGGAGTCCCTCGTCATGTCGGGCGGCCTCTTCCACGGCCTCCAGCTCTGGGTGAACCTGCCCAAGGCCGACAAGATGATGGCCCCCCGCTACCAGGACATCCGCGGCGGCCAGGTCCAGCTCCTCGCCTCCCCGGACGGCGGCGCGCTGCTCCGCGTCATCGCCGGTGAGCTCGACGGTCACGAGGGCCCGGGCGTCACCCACACCCCGATCACGATGGTCCACGCCACCGTGCGCCCCGGGGCCGAGGTGACCCTGCCGTGGCGCGAGGACTTCAACGGACTCGCGTACGTGCTGGCCGGCCGTGGCACGGTCGGCGAGGAGCGCCGCCCGGTCCACATGGGGCAGACCGCGGTCTTCGGCGCCGGGTCGTCGCTGACCGTCCGCGCGGACGAGAAGCAGGACGGCAACACTCCGGACCTGGAGGTCGTGCTGCTCGGCGGCCGTCCGATCCGGGAGCCGATGGCGCACTACGGGCCGTTCGTCATGAACAGCCAGGCCGAACTCAAGAAGGCGTTCGAGGACTTCCAGGCCGGCCGTCTCGGCACCGTGCCCGCGGTCCACGGCATGGGTGAGTGATCCTGCGGCAAGGGCCGCGCTGACGGTCCGTCACCCGTACGGCCGTTCAGGCGGGACATGACTGCCGCACCGTGATCGGGTGGGAGGGTGCATACCCGGAAGCCCCTCCTGCCCGACGCCGCGCGGCGGACAGCCGCCTGGTGCGCCGTACTTCTGCTGGTCACCGGTGTCGCCGCGGTGGCGATCTGGCTGTGCATCGCCCTCAAGACCGCGGTCACACCCGTCCTGCTCGCCCTGCTCGGCACCGCGCTGCTCGGCCCCGTCCACCGGTGGCTGGCCGACCACCGGGTGAACCGGTCGGTGGCCGCCGGGCTCACCTGCGCGCTGCTCGTCGCGGTGGGCGGCGGCGCCGGGTACATCGTCGTCACCGCGCTCATCGACACCGGCGGCCAGATCGTCCAGTCGCTGAAGGACGCCGGTCAGTGGGTCATCGACCACTTCGGGTTCGCGCGCGACATCAATGTGGACGACCTCGCCGCCAATGCGCAGAAGCTCGTCGAGAAGTTCGGCGCCAGCGCCGCGGGCGGACTGCTCACCGGGATCAGCCTGGTCGGCTCACTGATCGCGACCGGCGTCCTCGCCCTGCTGCTGACCTTCTTCTTCCTCCGCGACTCCGACCGGGCCGTGGACCTCGCCCACGCCATCGCCCCGCGCGGCACCGGTGAGCTGGTCGAGGCGATGGGGCGGCGGGCCTTCGAGGCCGTCGAGGGCTTCATGCGCGGCACCACGTTCATCGCGCTGATCGATGCCCTCTGCATCACGGTCGGCCTGCTGATCCTGCAGGTGCCGGGCGCGGTGGGACTCGGGGCGCTGGTTTTCGTCGGTGCGTACATCCCGTACCTCGGCGCGTTCCTCTCGGGCGCCGTCGCCGTCCTGGTCGCGCTCGCGGACCGGGGCCTCGTGATTGCGCTCTGGGCGCTCGGCGTGGTGCTCGCGGTCCAGGTGCTGGAGGGGCACGTGCTGCAGCCGGTGATCCAGAGCCGTACGGTCCAGATGCACCCGGCCATGATCATGATCGCGTTGACCGCGGGGGCGAGCGTGGCGGGCCTGCTGGGCATGCTGCTGGCGGTACCGGCGTGCGCGGCGGCCTTCGGTGTCCTCGGCGAGCTCCGCAAGAGCTACGGCCCCGACGCGAACCCACCGCCCCCCTCCACCCCACCCGACCCACCGACGCCGCCGGACACACCGCCCCCGCCCGGCACATCGAGCCCGTCCGGCGGTTGAGGACAAAGCGGCCACCGGGCGCACCCGGGCGCCCCCCCGTCCCTACGTCTCGTACAGCTCGAGCCAGATCGACTTCCCCGCCCCCCGCGGATCCACCCCCCACGCATCGGCCTGCGCGATGGTCATCGCGGCGCGGTCCGCGGCAGGGTGCCGGCCTCGCGACGCAGTACGAGCACCGCGATGTCGTCCTCGCGGCGGTCGGCCAGCGGGCCGGTCGTGTAGTGCGACGTCGGCCCGTGCACGGCCTGCACCAGCTCGTCGGCGAGCTTCTCCAGGTCATTGGTGGGCTGCTCCAGGACCGGCCGGAGCCGGTCCCAGCCGGTGGCCATGTCGTGGCCGCCGGTCTCGATCAGCCCGTCCGTGCACAGCATGATCGTGTCGCCGGTCTGCAGGACGACCCGGGTCGTCGGGTAGTCGGTGTCCGTCTCTACGCCGAGCGGCAGCCCGCCGCCGGTCTGGCGGATGACCGCCGTCCCGTCGCCGCTGATCACCACCGGGTCGGGGTGGCCGGCCCGCGCGATGTCCAGCGTCCCGGTCTCCGGGTCGGCCTCCGCGTACAGACATGTCGCGAACCGCGGACCGGTCTCCTCCCCGTCGTCGTACGCGTCGGTGAGCCCGGAGAGGAACCGGGAGGCGCGGGAGAGCACCGCGTCCGGGCTGTGCCCTTCGGAGGCGTACGCGCGCAGGGCGATCCGCAGCTGGCCCATCAGCCCGGCCGCCCGCACGTCATGGCCCTGGACGTCACCGATGACGAGGGCGATACGGCCGTTGGGGAGCGGGATCATGTCGTACCAGTCGCCGCCCACCTGGAGCCCGCCACCGGTCGGCACGTACCGGGCGGCGACCGTCATGCCGGGGATCTCGGGGCCCAGGGTCGGCATCATGGACCGCTGGAGCCCCTGGGACAGCTCCCGCTCGGTCTCGGCCTCCCCGGCCCGCGCCAGGGCCTGGGCGAGCATCCGGGCCACCGTCGTCAGCACGGAACGCTCGTCCGGCGAGAACGACACCGGGTGCCGGAACCCGGCCATCCAGGCGCCCATCGTGCGGCCCGACACGATCAGCGGAAGGAAGGCCCAGGAACGGCGCCCGAAGCGGCTGGCCAGCGGCCAGGTGGCCGGGAAGCGGCGGTGGTACTCCTCGGGCGACGGGAGGTAGATCGCCCGCCCGGTCCGTACGACCTGGGCGGCCGGGTAGTCGGTCTCCAGCGGCATGTCGTTGAAGGGGTCCTCGTCGCCCGTGTTGTGCCCGTGGTGGCCGATGATCGTCAGCCGTTCGCCCGCGACGCCGAAGACGGCGAGCCCGTCCGGTGAGAACCCGGGCATGGAGAGCGAGGCGGCGACCCGCAGCACCTCCGCCGTGGAACGGGCCTCGGCGAGCGCCCGCCCCGCGTCCAGCAGGAACGCCTCGCGCGACCGGCGCCAGTCCCCGGTGATGGGGCTGTGCGCCCCGGTGGTGCCCGGCTGCGGCTCGGCGACCTCCTGCAGGGTGCCGACCAGCGTGTAGCTCTCGCTGTCGGCCACCGCGTCCGGAAGCGGTTTGGAACGGCTGCGTACGGTACGCAGCACCCGGCCGCGCCTGTCCACGATCCGCAGCCGGGCCTCGGCCAGGGTGTCCTCGGCGAGTGCGAGGTTCACCACCCCGTAGATCTCGTTCCAGTCGACCGGGTGGAATCGCGCGCGCACCGCGGCTTCGCGAAAGACACCGGCCTCGGCGGGGAGCTCGAGCAGCCGGGCCGCCTCCGCATCGAGTGTGACCGAACCGGCTCCGTGGTCCCAGCGCCACAGGCCGGTCGCCGTCGCGGCCAGGACTTCCTCGGTGCGCATTGCCCCACTTTAAGAAGATGTGCTCGGCCCACGCCACCTAGGACGGCCGTCGGCGGGCGGTCCTGGACCCGTTGGATGATCTTGAAGTGGTTATGTCAATGAAGTGGTGGTGGCGCGGGCGGTAGCCTGGGGAGGCTGAATCCACCCCAACCGCGAAGACTGGATGAACGACGATGCATCGGTACAGGTCCCACACCTGCGGCGAGCTCCGCGCCTCTGACGTCGGCACCGACGTCCGGCTGAGCGGCTGGCTGCACAATCGTCGAGACCTGGGCGGCATCCTCTTCATCGATCTGCGCGACCACTACGGTCTCGTGCAGCTCGTCGCCCGCCCCGGCACTCCCGGCAACGAAGCCCTGTCGAAGCTCACCAAGGAGACCGTCGTCCGGATCGACGGCAAGGTCTCCGCACGTGGCGCCGACAACGTGAACCCGGAGCTCCCGACCGGCGAGATCGAGATCGAGGTCACCGAGGTCGAGGTACTGGGCGAGGCCGCCCCGCTGCCCTTCACGATCAACGCCGAGGACGGGGTCAACGAGGAGCGGCGCCTGGAGTACCGCTTCCTCGACCTGCGCCGCGAGCGCATGCACCGCAACATCATGCTGCGCTCCGCCGTCATCGCCTCGATCCGCTCGAAGATGGTGGCCCTCGGCTTCAACGAGATGGCGACCCCGATCCTCACCGCGACCTCCCCCGAGGGCGCCCGTGACTTCGTTGTCCCGTCCCGGCTGAACCCCGGCAAGTTCTACGCGCTGCCGCAGGCCCCGCAGCAGTTCAAGCAGCTGCTGATGATCTCGGGGTTCGACCGCTACTTCCAGATCGCGCCGTGCTTCCGTGACGAGGACGCCCGCGCCGACCGCTCGCCCGGCGAGTTCTACCAGCTCGACGTCGAGATGTCGTTCGTCGAGCAGGAGGACGTCTTCCAGCCGATCGAGAAGCTGATGACCGAGCTCTTCGAGGAGTTCGGCAACGGCCGCCACGTCACGTCGCCGTTCCCGCGGATCCCGTTCCGCGAGTCGATGCTGAAGTACGGCAACGACAAGCCCGACCTGCGCGCCAAGCTGGAGCTCGTCGACATCTCCGACGTCTTCGCCGGCTCGGAGTTCAAGGCGTTCGCCGGCAAGCACGTCCGCGCCCTTCCGGTGCCGGACACCGCGGGCCAGTCCCGTAAGTTCTTCGACGGCCTCGGTGAGTACGCCGTCGAGCACGGCGCCAAGGGCCTCGCCTGGGTCCGCGTCGGCGAGGACGGCACCCTCGCCGGTCCGATCGCCAAGTTCCTCACCGAGACGGACATCAAGACCCTCACCGAGCGTCTGTCGCTCGTCCCGGGCCACGCCGTCTTCTTCGGCGCCGGCGAGTTCGACGAGGTCTCCAAGATCATGTCGGCCGTCCGGGTCGAGGCCGCCAAGCGCGCCGGCCACTTCGAGGAAGGCGTCTTCCGGTTCTGCTGGGTCGTCGACTTCCCGATGTACGAGAAGGACGAGGAGACGGGCAAGATCGACTTCTCGCACAACCCGTTCTCCATGCCTCAGGGCGGCCTGGAGGACCTGGAGACGAAGGACCCGCTGGACATCCTTGCCTGGCAGTACGACATCGTCTGCAACGGCATCGAGCTGTCCTCCGGCGCCATCCGTAACCACGAGCCCGAGCTGATGCTCAAGGCATTCGAGATCGCCGGTTACGACCGCGAGACCGTCGAGCACGAGTTCGCGGGCATGCTCCGCGCATTCCGTCTCGGCGCCCCGCCGCACGGTGGCATCGCCCCCGGCGTCGACCGCATCGTGATGCTGCTGGCCGACGAGCCGAACATCCGCGAGACGATCGCCTTCCCGCTCAACGGCAACGCCCAGGACCTGATGATGGGCGCCCCGACCGTGCTGGACGAGGCGCGGCTGCGCGAGCTGAACATCCAGCTCCGCAAGCCCGCCGCGACGGCGAAGGAGAAGGCCGAGGCCAAGGACTCGGTAGCGAGGGACACCGGCGCGAAGTAAGCGTCAGCGGTTCCGCTTCTGTTCCACGTGAAACAGCCCCTGGCCGTCGGCCAGGGGCTGTTCCGCGTCGTGGCCGCCCTCCACAGCAACGCACAGCTGACACACACGCCCCTGCCAGCTCCCCTGCCTAGCCTCACTTCGCATGACAGAGACTCAAGGACCCGCACACAAGAAAGACATGACGCGTCGCCGGATGGTGTTCGCCGGTGGTGCGGCGATCGTGGCCGTCGGGATCGGGGCGGGCGTGGTTGCCGGTGCCTCGGCCGACGAGGTCACGAGCAGCGGCAGTGGGAAGAAGTCCGCCGCCGGGCAGGGCGAGGAGTGCTACCGGCTGACCTCGGAGACCACCGAGGGCCCGTACTACATCGACGCCGACAAGATCCGGAAGGACATCACCGAGGACAAGGAGGGCATCCCGATGACCCTCCGCCTCAAGGTGATCGACTCGGACACCTGCAAGCCCGTGAGCCAGGCGGCCGTCGACATCTGGCACTGCGATGCGCTGGGCATCTACTCCGGTTACGAGTCGATGAGCTCGGGCGGCCCCGGCGGTGGCGGCACTCCGCCGAGCGGTGCCCCGACGGATGCCCCGACCGGCACCCCCACCGACGCCCCGACGGGTACGCCCCCGTCCGGCGGGCCCGGTGGCGGCGGTGGTGGGCACTCGGAGCCCACCGACGACAAGCGCTATCTGCGCGGCACCCAGCTCACCGACAAGCACGGCTATGTGGAGTTCAGGACGATCTTCCCGGGCTGGTACCAGGGCCGCTGCGTGCACATCCACACCAAGGTGCACGTCGGCGGGAAGATGACCGAAGCCGGGTACGAGGGCGGACGCACCTGCCACACCGGTCAGTTCTTCTTCGCGGAGTCCGCGGTGCTCGACTCGGCGAAGATCGCGCCGTACTCGACCAGCACCACCACGCGTACGACCCTCACCGAGGACACCATCTACGACCAGAGCGGTGTCACGGGCGGGTTGATGAAGCTCTCGTACCGCAAGAACCACATGGCGCGTGGCGTCGTCGGGTCGATCACGATGGGCGTGGACCCGGACGAGACGCACGACGGCACGGACCTCTGACGCTCCGTTCCCCCGGGGAGGGGATGGGCCCGGAATCGCCACGACAGGGCGCGGTTCCGGGCCCTGTCCTTGCCTGGGCAGCCACAATCTCGCTGCAGGACACGCCGGAAATGACAGATCGCACCGGATCGGATGCGTCTGTATGGCCGCTTTGTCTGATTAATCGTCGGCCGGCTCGGCAAAGACTGGCTCGGGGACTTTGGCGCGGGGGCCTCTGCCCCGCCGCCCTCGACGCCGACTGCTAGGAGCCCCCGTGTCCGTTCCCGAACCCGTGCCTCGTCCCTGCGCGTCCAGACGTCCCCCGTACGCCGTCTGCGCCGCACTCTTCCTGCTCCTGACCGGGTGCGGTGCGGGCGGCACGGCGGCCGGCCCCACCGCCACACGCGCCGGCTCCCATGCGCCCGTCGCCACCGCCGGTGCAGCGGGCCCCGGGGTCGCTGCCGCACGCGGGCCGGCCGCCCCGACCGGCCCCCGCCAGATCCGGTTGCTGGGGCAGAAGGTGAGGGCCGCGATCCCGGCCGAGTCCCGGCAGGCGCTTGTCGTCACCGGAATCTCCCCCGACTCCAGCGAGGCCACGGCCGTCCTCTACACCCGCGACGACCCCACCGTGGGCTGGCAGCCGGCCACCGGCCCGTGGCCCGCCCACAACGCCCTGTACGGCTGGACCGACGAGCACTGGATGGATGACCTCCGGTCCCCGGTCGGCGTGTACGGGCTGACGGCTGCGGGCGGTCTGCTCGAGGCGCCGGACACCCAGTTGCCTTACGTGCAGAGTCCGGATTTCGCGGTGAGCGGCGAAGGGTTCGAAGGGGAGCCCCTGGAGGGGGCGTTCGACTACGTCATCGCCATCGATTACAACCGCGTCCCCGGCGCCTCCCCGCTGGACCCGACCCGTCCGCTCGGCGAGGAGCGGGGCGGCGGCATCTGGCTCCATGTCGACCACGGCGGGCCGACCCAGGGCTGTATCTCGCTTCCCGAGGACCGGATGGAGGAGCTGCTGCGCATCCTCGACCCGGCAAAGGTTCCGGTGATCGTGATGGGCGACGAGGCGGCACTGGCCCGCTGACCGGATGTCACGTATAGAGAGAGGTGCCCGTACGCACGCATACGAGAGAGGTGCCCGTACGCACGCATACGAGAGGGGCCCGGACCGTCACCGGTCCGGGCCCCTCATCTGCGTACCGAGCCCTGCGCGGGCCTCCGCGTACCGAGCCGTGGCCCTACGCGGGCTTCTCCTCCAGGCGCGGGAACAGCACCGCACCCTTCGTCACCGTCGCGCCCGCCGGCAGCTGTCCCCAGTTGCCCGCGTCCTGCACGCGCTGGTCGGGCAGCGCGCCCAGGGATTCCTCGGCGCCCAGCGACTCCCACAGCTTCTGCGAGGTCTCCGGCATCACTGCGTTCAGCAGGACCGCGACACCACGCAGCGCCTCGGCGGCCGTGTACAGGATCGTCGCGAGACGGGCCCGGCCCTCGGGCGACTCGTCCTTGGCGACCTTCCAGGGCTCCTGCTCAGTGATGTAGCCGTTGACCTGCTTCACGAACTCGAAGATCGCCAGGATGCCGGTCTGGAAGTCCAGCTCCTCGCCGATCTTCCGGTCGGCCGTGGCGACGGCCTTCGCGAGGCCCTCCTGGACCGCCTTCTCGGCCTCGCCGGCGGCCGCGGCCTCCGGGAGCGCCCCGCCGAAGTACTTGCCGACCATGGCGGCGACGCGTGAGGCGAGGTTGCCGTAGTCGTTGGCGAGCTCGGAGGTGTAGCGGGCGGCGAAGTCCTCCCAGGAGAACGAGCCGTCGTTGCCGTACGCGATGGCGCGCAGGAAGTACCAGCGGTACGCGTCCACGCCGAAGTGCGAGGTCAGGTCCTGCGGCTTGATACCGGTCAGGTTCGACTTCGACATCTTCTCGCCGCCGACCATCAGCCAGCCGTTGGCCACGACCTTGCCGGGCAGCGGCAGACCCTGCGCCATCAGCATCGCGGGCCAGATGACCGAGTGGAAGCGGAGGATGTCCTTGCCGATCAGGTGCACATCGGCCGGAAACGTCGCGTCGAACTTCTCCTGGTTGGCGCCGTAGCCGACCGCCGTCGCGTAGTTGAGCAGTGCGTCGACCCACACGTAGATGACGTGCTTCTCGTCCCACGGCACCGGGACGCCCCAGTCGAAGGTCGAGCGCGAGATCGACAGGTCCTGCAGGCCCTGCCGGACGAAGTTCACGACCTCGTTGCGGGCCGACTCGGGCTGGACGAAGCCGGGGTTGTTCGCGTAGAACTCCAGCAGCTTCGGGCCGTACTCGCTCAGCTTGAAGAAGTAGTTCTCCTCCTTGAGGATCTCCACCGGCTTCTTGTGGACCGCACAGAGCTTTGTGCCGTCCTCGGCCTCGATGAGATCGCCGGGGAGCTTGTACTCCTCGCAGCCCACGCAGTACGGGCCTTCGTACCCGCCCTTGTAGATCTCGCCCTTGTCGTACAGGTCCTGCACGAACTCCTGCACACGGTCCGTGTGCCGCTTCTCCGTCGTCCGGATGAAGTCGTCGTTCGCGATGTTCAGGTGCTCCCAGAGGGGCTTCCACGCCTCCTCGACGAGCTTGTCGCACCATTCCTGCGGGGTGACGTTGTTCGCCTCGGCAGTGCGCATGATCTTCTGACCGTGCTCGTCCGTGCCGGTGAGGTACCACACCTTCTCGCCGCGCTGGCGGTGCCAGCGGGTGAGCACGTCGCCTGCGACGGTCGTGTAGGCGTGGCCCAGGTGAGGAGCGTCGTTGACGTAGTAAATGGGGGTCGAGACGTAGTACGCCGTCGCCCCCTGCTTCTCGGATCCAGTGGCCGCCATGGTCGAAATCCTAACGGCCGTGGGTGATCCACTCACACCGATAAACGTGGGGCCGGGGCCGGGGCCGGGTCTTTCGATCGTATGTTCTATGGCGGTGGTGCGCGGCGGTACGGTCACGGCGGTGCCGGCCCCGAGGGCGGCCTCGCCGTGACCGTACGTCGGCCGGTCGACCTGCCTGGTCAGCCGTTGTCGGCGGCGGTCTCGCGGGCTGCGAGCCAGGCAGGGAGCGCGGCGAGGATCTCCCGGTAGAGCGTGGCGTCGGGCACCTCGCTCGGGGCGGGGCCGGCGTGGAAGAACGCGGCGTTCGGGGCGTCCAGCTTGCGCAGGAAGTCGAAGCCCTTCGCGTCCTCGTCGCCGAACGCGACGAACTGGAAGAACAGCGGCAGCCGTGCCGCCTCGGCGAGTGCCTGCTTGGCGGGCTGCTTGGCGTCCGGCGGGCCGTCCGTCTGGAAGATCACCAGGGCGGGGCCGGTGGCCTCCGACTTCTCGTAGTGAGCGACGACCTCCTCGACGGCGCGGTGGTAGCTCGTACGGCCCAGGCGGCCGAGGCCCGCGTGCAGCTCGTCGATCCGGCCCTCGTGGTCGGTGAGGCCGACGGTGCCGGTGCCGTCGATGTCGGTCGAGAAGAAGACGACGGGCACGGTGGCGTTCTCGTCGAGGTGCGCGGCGAGGGCGAGCGTGCGGTCGCCCAGGTGCTGGGCGCTGCCGTCCTTGTAGAACGGCCGCATCGAGCCGGAGCGGTCGAGCACCAGGTACACGGTGGCCCGCAGCCCGGTCAGCCCGTGCGCCTCCAGCCCTGCCTGGGCCGCCTTGTACGCGTCGACGAGCGCGGGTGCGCCGGACTCGACCCGGGCGAGGGTGAGGGCGGGTGCCTCGGTGACCTCTGCCGGTGCGGATGCCTCGGCGGCGGCTTCCGGGGCGGGTGCCTCGGTGATCTCTGCCGGTGCGGGCTCGGCATCCGGCTCGGGCAGCAGGGTGTCGGCGACCGGCGCGGCGTCGGCCGCAACAGCGACCGGCTCGGGCTCGGTGGCGGCCACGACGAGGACCGGCTCGGACTCGGCGGTGACCTCCGCCTCGGCGGCGGCCGGCTCCAGGACCTCGGCGACCTCGGCCTTGGGCTCGGCCTCGGGCTCGGCGGCCGGTGCGGCCTCGGCCTCCGGCTCGGCCACGGGGGTGACCGGTTCTGCCTCGGCTTCGGCGGCGACCGGTGCTGCCTCCACCTCGGCTTCGGCGGCGACCGGTGCTGCCTCCACCTCGGCTTCGGCGGCGACCGGTGCTGCCTCCACCTCGGCTTCGGCGGCAGCCGGTGCTGCCTCCACCTCGGCTTCGGCGGCAGCCGGTGCTGCCTCCACCTCGGCTTCGGCGGCGACCGGTGCTGCCTCCACCTCGGCTTCGGCGGCAGCCGGTGCTGCCTCCACCTCGGCTACGGCGGCAGCCGGTGCTGCCTCCACCTCGGCTACGGCGGCGACCGGTGCTGCCTCCACCTCGGCTTCGGCGGCGACCGGTGCTGCCTCCACCTCGGCTACGGCCGCAGCCGGTTCCGTCTTCGCCGCGGCCTCGGCCGCGACTCGCTTCGAGGACGAGCCCTGGGGCGGGACCGTGGGGGTGGGCTTCGGGCTGGGAGCGGATGCCTTGTCGAAGGCCTCCGCCACCAGGTCCGCCGCCAGGCCGCTGTCGTCCGAGAGGGTCCGGCGCGAGGCGGGGGCGGGTACCGAGACCTTCGCGGCCGACGCGGGTTCGACCGCCGGAGCGGATTCGGCCACCGGCTTGTCCACCGCGACCTGCTCCGACTCCGTGGGCCGGGTGCGCTCCGTCTGGGGCGGGACCGTGGCCGTCGTCGGCGCGTCCTGCTCCGTACGGTCGCGGCCGAACACCTTGCGCAGCAAGCTCCGAATGCCCATGGGCGAGGCCTTTCGCATGAGTTGAGTGCGATGAATGTCCGTACTGCGGGAATTGATCCCTGGCCAGGGCGGATACGTAAGGTTAGCGGCCGGATCCGGCCGTTCGGTGGCGCGGCCCGCCTCCGTGTCAATCGGACGGCGGTGGCCCGGACTTCACTTCGCATTCTTTCGGAGTACTGCGTACCGCGTGGCTGTGCACCTACCGTCACACGGGACACGGTGAACTCAGGCCGTTCCTGACCGTGCCGAGCGGCGCCTGGACCTGCGGTGCGCCCGGCCCAGGACCGCCGCGTGCTCGTCGCCGTCCGAGGCAGGAGCGGCCGCCGCATCGATGTCCGGATTCCACCCGCGCACAGCAGTTCACGCGGTGGCGACCTGGCGGCGCCACCGCGTGAACTGGGCCGCCGCATCCCCGGTGTACGACCACGGCACCCGCACCGCCCGGCCGTCCAGCAACCGGAACGCGTCCGCGGCCTCCGCCGGCCGCCCCGCGTAACACGCGGCGTGCGCCAGGTAGTTCAGCTCGCCGACCTCCTCCGCCTCAACCGGCCCCGCCTCACGCATCCCGAGCCACCGTTCCCAGGTGCGGCGCACCTCCGTGACGGCCAGTTCGTGGTCCCAGTGCTGCTGCCCGGTGAGCGGTGCGACGACGGGCCGTCCGTGTGTGGCGTCGGAGACGTACCGGTACTCCTCGACCCTGGCGATCTGCACCAGCACCGGCAGCGGCGAACCGGGCGGCGCCGCGCCCGCCGCGTCTCGCGCGAAGTCGTACATGGTGCCGTGGGTGCCGTGCCAGCGCGCCGAGTAGTACCGCAGCAGCTGGGTGTGCCCCTCCATGTGGTGCGGATCGCGGCGGAGCAGTTCGTCCCACCACTGCGTGACGCGTCGCCTGGCCCCGTCCTCGTACAGCCGGGCCGCCGTCAGCAGCGACGCCCAGGGCATCGGGTCGGGCGGGCAGATGTCGGCGGCCCGCAGACAGCAGTCGACGACCCGGTCCACCCGGTCCTGGTCGAGGCCGGTGCCACGTCCCGCCGCGACGGCCCGGGCGAACAGCCGGACCACTTCGGCTGCGGCGTTCAGCACCTGCGCGTCGGCGCTCTTCGGCTCGGCGGCCAGCCACGTCTCCACGGTGGTGCTGCCCGCGACGGCGTGGGCCAGGATCCGGATCCGGTGGGTGCGCAGGGCCCACCGGTTGCCGGTGGCGTGCAGCAGATCGCGTACGCCCTGCCAGCGGCCGATGACGATGTCCTGGCGGGCCGCGGTGAGCGGCCGGTCGCCGAGGTCCGGGTCGAAGCGCACGGGTGAGGGTGTACGGCGGTGTGCAGCCATCAGTAGTCGGTGACGATCGTGGTGGAGTGGGCGTAGCCGGACGGTTCCTCGGCCCGTACCGTTTGCGAGGCGTCGAGCTTCGCCGGCCGGTAGTACGAGCTGCCGCGCCGCCAGTACCAGAGCATCGGGACAGCTCCCACGGCGAGACTGCCGAGGCCGAGCGCGAGCGCCGTTCGGCTGAAACTGCCGAGCGCCTCGAAGAAGATCCAGAACATGAAGAGCGAGCCGGTCAGCGGCCAGAGTCCGCCGAGGACGAGGTCCGCGACCGAGCGGCACAGAAGTTTGCGGTACGCGACGACCGCGGCCAGGCCCGCGAGGCCGTAGTACACGGCGATCTGCAGCCCGATGGCCTCGACGGCCACGCCCAGGATGTGGTGGACCGGGCCGAGGGCGAGCGAGGCGAGGATGAGGGCGAGGGCGACGCCTCCGACGGCGGCGACCGCCACCCAGGGGGTGTTCCAGCTGCGGTGCACCCGGCCGAACGCGGCGGGCATCGTACGGTCGCGGCCCATCGCGAACAGTGAGCGTGTGACCTGGATGAGTGTGGTCTGCAGCGTGGCGACGGTCGACAGCATCACAGCCACCACCAGCAGTTTTCCGCCGACGCCGGGCCAGACCCGCTCGCCGAGCACGGTCAGTACGTTGGCGCTGTGCCGCTCGATGTCGTCGGCGGAGAGGATTACGTTCACCGCGATGGTGAACACCTCGACGAGCGCGAAGACGGTGAGCACGCCCACGATCCCGGCCAGGCCCGTGGTGCGGCGGCTGTTGCGGGTCTCCTCGCTGAGGTTGCCGGTGACGTCCCAGCCCCAGTAGTAGAAGGCGGCGATCAGCGCACCGGAGGCGAAGCCGGAGACGCCGTCGAAGTGCCCGAAGCCGAGCCAGGACCAGTCGAAGGCGTGTGCGACCCCGGATCCGGTGCCCGTGCCTTCACCCGGACCGGTCCCGCGGACGAGCGCGACGACCGCGAAGACCAGCAGGATCACCAGCTCGACCCCGGAGATCAGCAGCTGGGCGCGAGCGCTGAGCCGGGCTCCGCCGAGCACGACGAGCAGCATCACCAGGAACCAGCCGGCTCCGATGAGGGTGGCGAGCGTCGTGTCGTCGGCGAACCGGGAGTCGATGACGGTCAGCGTCATCGTCCCGGCGGGCAGCGATCCGGCGACCATGAACAGGGTCGCCGCGACGACCAGTGCCCAGCCGCTGAGGAAGCCGAGGAACGGGTGCAGGGTCCTGCCCACCCAGGAGTAGCCGGCGCCCGCGTTGACGTCGATCCGGCCGAGCTGCCGGTAGGCGAGGGCGATGCCGAGCATCGGTATCGCGCAGTACAGCAGGGCGGCGGGCCCGCCGAGACCGACCGTGCCGACGAGCACGGCACTGGTGGCGGCCAGCGAGTAGGCGGGGGCGCTGCCCGCCACGGCCATCACGATCGTGTGGAACGTGCCGAGGACATTGGGCTGGAGCCCACGGCCGGGCCGGTCGGGCATGCTGCGCATCGCTGTTCTCAACTGCTTCCGGAAGTGTGCCGTGCCCCGGCCGGAGTCCCGTACATCCTTCAGCGGCACGACATATGGCGGCATGTCAGAAACAGATCTTCGGAAATCCGAACGGTGGTGGTCAGTCCGTTCGTGAAGACCGTCCGCATCGTAGTCCCGCGGTTACAGCTGCGTGGACTTGGGAGCGACGAGCGTTACGCGACGTCCATACGGCGCCTGCGGCGTCTACAGTCGGAGACATGGTTTCGGGTGAGGCACCGCAGGCGGAGGGAAGCGTCCGCGTCGACAGTTGGATCTGGTCGGTACGGCTGACCAAGACCCGCTCGCAGGCAGCTGCCGCCTGCCGTGCCGGACACGTCAGGGTCAACGGCGACCGGGCCAAGCCCGCGCAGACCCTGCATGTGGGGGACGAGGTACGGCTCCGGCACGCCGGCCGGGACCGGATCGTCGTGGTGTCGCGCATCGTGAGGAAGCGGGTCGGCCCTCCGGTGGCGGCGGAGTGTTTCGTCGACAACAGCCCGCCCCCGCCGCCGCGCGAAGCGGTGATCCAGGTGCCGGTCCGCGACCGGGGCACGGGCCGCCCGACCAAGCGCGACCGCCGCGAGATGGAGCGCCTGCAGGGCCGTGGCCCCGGGGACCACCCGGCCTGAGCCGTTTGCTGTCCGCCTCGGCATCTGCCGGTGCGCTCCGCCTCCGGTGCCGGACGTTCAGTTCTGGTAACCCTCCACCTCGCCGGGCGGGCGCACCTTCGCCCCGGACGGATCCTCGCCGAACTCGCTGAGCGCGCGGCGCTGCCGCAACAGATCCCAGTACTGTTCGAGTTGGATCTCCACCGTACGCAGGCGTGACTTCTCGTCCGCGGAGAGTCCCATCTCCTGGGTGGAGCGGTCACGCAGTTCCCGCTCCTCGGAAACCAGACCGCCGATGTTGTCGATGATCTCCCGGTCGTCCATGACGCCTCCTTCGGCCTGGTTCGGATGTACTCGGGCGCCTTCTGCGAGCGGTTCTCCGGGGCGCGGGTCAGAGCGCGAACAGGGTCTTGCCGCGGGCGCCTCCCCTGCGGTTCCGGTCGAGGGTCTGCGGGGCTTTCTCCAGCGGGAGTTCGATGTCGATGGGCACCTTCAGCACGCCCTCCGCAGCGCCCGCCGCCAGGACGTCGAGCAGAACGGGTGTCGGTTCGAGCCGGAAGTCGATGGACCTGACGCCCTCTGGAACAGCGGCCCGGCCGGCGACACCCCGGGTGGTGACGGCGACACCGCCGTCCCGCACCAGCGCCGCCATGGCCGCGAACGCCTCCGGTGTGGTGGAGACCAGGTCGACGAGCGCGTCGACGCCGCCCGGAGCCACCTCCCGTACCGCCGCTTCGAGTGGACGAGCCGTCGTGTCGATGGTGACGGCGGCGCCGAGCGCCCCCATCCGCCACCGCTCGTCGCCACGCACCGCCGCGAGGACGCGCAGGTCCCGGGCGGACGCGAGCTGGGTCAGATAGCTGCCTACGCCGCCCGCCGCCCCGAGGACCAGCAGGCTCTCGTGGCCGCGGAGCGCCGCCGTCTCCAGAATCTGGGCGGCGGTCATTCCGGCGGACGGCAGCGCGGCGGCGGTCCGCAGGGGGAGACCGTCCGGGACGATGGCGATCGTGGAGTCCTGCGGGACGGACACGAAGTCGCAGTACGTGCCCACGCCGACCGGCGATCCGGTCACCCGTCCGAAGACCGGGTCGCCGACCCGGAAACGGTTGTCGCCGGTGCCGATCATGTCCACCCGGCCTGCGTAGTCCACGCCGATGACCAGGGGGAAGACATGCGGAGCCAGTCCTTCCAGGGCGCCGTCCGCCGTCTGCCAGTCGGACGGGTTGAGCGCGGCGTATTCGATCCGCACCCGTACGTCGCCTGCTTCGGGATTCGGCTTGGGCACCTCGACCAGGGTCGGATCGGCCCGGAACGCGCTGACGGCTACGGCTCGCATACGGATGACCTCTCAGTCGCCCCGACAGTGACGCAGTCTCGGGCTCCACTCTTCCCCGGCCCGTGCGTCGCCGCACGTCGAACCCGGCCGTCGGCCGGCGTGCTCGAAGCCGTTCGAAGGGAGGGAGCCTTCCGCGGTGACCGGCGCGGAAGGACGGAGCCTCTCCCGGATCAGGCCCGTACGGACATGCGCCGCCCCGCCCACATCCGCGCGAGCACCGCGCACAGTGCCACCGCCAGCCCGACGGCGAGAACGATCCACACCGTCGAACGGAGCGAACTCGTCAGCGCGTCGTACACCGCCGCCGCCCCGTCGCGGTCGCTGCCCGGCACCCCGGCCAGCACCCGGATACGGGCGATCGCGATCGCCCCGCGCAGCACCACCGCACCGATCGCGAAGCCCAGCCCGACGACTGCTGTGGCGGCCAGCGCGGCAAGGGCGGCGCCCCGTCGGCCGGGTCCGCCGCGCACCGCCGCCATGAGCACGGCGGCGACGGCGAACGCCGCCGTGCCGACGGCGGGCCAGATGCTGCCGGCCCGCAGCAGACGGAACGTCCGGCGCAGCTGGTCGGCGCGGTCGGCGGAGAGCAGGGTGATCTCGGTGTGCCGGACCGGGATCCCGTCGGCGAACGGCACCCCGCTGTCCAGCAGGTTCTGTTTGACCTGCGCCATCACCGGCGCCAGATCTATGCCCACGGCCTCGCCGCTCCCACCGTTCAGCGCGGCGGTGACGGTCTCGTGGGCGGTGCGGTTGGCGGCGACCCAGGCGGCACGGAAGGCATCCGTGGTGGTGAAGGACTCCACCGCCTCGTGCAGAAAGTCCCGCGAGGTGTCCTGGAGCAGCCCGGCGTCGATCTGCTTCGTCGCTTCGTCGGTGATCAGACCGGACACGACGGACTGCACGCCGGGGTCGGAGGCGAGCGGCTCCACCGCTGTGACGTACCGGTCCGTGTTGTCGATCTCCAGATCGACCCAGGCGGACAGCGCGCTCAGCGGGACGAGGACGGCGAGCAGCACCAGCACTACCGCCGACAGAGCCGATGAGATATATGTCCGCACCCCTCAAGGGAATCCCGTACGGCAACTCCGCGCCCGGGGCGGTGAGCCATTCGAGTTGCCGGGCGGTGCAACCGGGTGTGCCCTTGAGTGAACAGGGGGCCACGGAAGGAGTTCTCGGCCATGGCCACACACGCTTCGATGCCGGCGCGCGGCGCCGCACCGGCGCGCACCAAGCGCCCCAGCACACTCAGCTGGGCCATGCCCGTCACACTGGGCGTGATCCTGGGCTGGTGGGCGACGTCCATCGTGCGCGGCGGCGGTGTGCTCACCGGCACGCAGCTCGCCCTCGGTCTGATCTCCGGCGCCGTGCTGGCGGCGCTCTGCTATGCCCTCGGCCGGGCACAGAAGCGACTGCCGGTGGAGGCGAAGGCCGTCGCGTACGGCACGCTGTTCGGCGGTTCGGTCGGCTTCCTCTACAGCCTGTCCGACAAGAGCGTGCTCGCGGCCAGCGTCCTGGGCCTGGTCACCGGCGCCGCAATGCTGGTGTGCGCGTTCTATGCCTTCTACGTGACACAGGACTGAGCCCCCAGCCCTCCTCCTTCCTGGCACACGCGGGTGGCCCGGACAACGTGGCCTGCGTCGTCGTGGACGTGGTGGCGCTGTAGACGGACGGCCCCGCGCGCACATGCGCGCGGGGCCGTCCGTCTCACCGGATCGCTCAGGTCTGTCAGTCGCGGACGACCGTCACCGGGCACGGCGCGTGCTGGGTGACATGGAGGCTGACCGAGCCGAGCAGGGTCGCCTTGAACCCGCTGTACCCGCGCGCCCCGACGACCAGCAGGTTCGCGCCCTTCGCGCGGTCGAGCAGGGCCTCCGCCGGGTTGCCGATCACCACGATCTTGTTGACCGCGGCCGCACCCTCCGCGCCGAGGGCCTCCTCAAGCGCCTCGGTGAGCGACACGATCGCCACGGCCTGCGGATCGAAGTCCTCCGGCATGCCCGGCATCATGGACGCCCAGCTGGTCGAGGGGTACTCCCAACTGTTGACGGCCTCCACCGAGTCACCGGTCAGCTCGGCCTGGCGTACGGCCCAGTGCAGCGCCTTGATCGACGACTCGGAGCCGTCCACGCCCACCACGATCCTGCCCATCTCTGCCTCCAGCTCGGTTCAGCGCATATCTGCTGATACGCCTCGCAGCGCATTTTTGCGGATAACTGTAATCAAACCGGATGGAGGCTCGACTGTCGGTCCGGCTGCCGTCATTCGGGCGCCCGCGCGTCCCGGGCGTTCAGTCCAGTCGCAGGTCGGCGAACTGCTGCTCGAACGGCACCACCTCGTCGTCGAGCCCAAGGGCCCTCGACGCCCCGGAGACCGCCCGGCCGCCCGAGATCATCCCTGCGAGCTCGCCGCCCGCGCGCCGGATCCGGGACGGCAGCCCCTCGGTGTACTCGTCGCCGGACGAGCCCCAGTCCTCCGACGCCGCGTACACGGATGTCGGTACGACGGTGGCCCGCAGGTACGCGAAGAGCGGCCGCATCGCGTGCTCCAGGGCGAGCGAGTGCCGGGCGGTGCCACCGGTCGCCGCGATCAGGACGGGCTTGCCGGTCAGCGCCGTGTTGTCGATCAGGTCGAAGAACGACTTGAACAGGCCGCTGTACGAGGCGGTGAAGACCGGCGACACGGCTATCAGGCCGTCCGCCCCCGCCACCGCCTTGATCGCTTCGTCCAGCGCCTGCGGCGGGAAGCCCGTCACCAGGTGGTTCGCGATGTCGACGGCCAGATCGCGCAGCTCGATCACTTGGATCTCGACCGGCCGGTCCTGCTCGGTGGCCAGCCGCTCCCGGGCGGCGACCGCCAGCCGGTCGGCCAGCAGCCGGGTCGACGACGGCTGGCTCAGTCCGGCCGAGACGGCGACGATCTTCAGAACCCCGGTCTGCATGGTGGGTCAGATCTCCTTCGTGCGGGCGGCGACGGCCGGGTGGACGGGTGCGGAGTCCGGCACTCCGGCCGGCCGCAGGTTGGCGAACTCCTTGCGCAGCACCGGAACGACCTCCTCGCCGAGGATGTCGAGCTGCTCCAGGATCGTCTTCAGCGGGAGTCCCGCGTGGTCCATCAGGAACAGCTGGCGCTGGTAGTCGCCCACGGCGTCACGGAACGACAGGGTCCGTTCGATGACCTCCTGCGGGGAGCCGACGGTGAGCGGCGTCTGCTGCGAGAAGTCCTCCAGGGACGGGCCGTGTCCGTAGACCGGCGCGTTGTCGAAGTACGGGCGGAACTCCCGTACCGCGTCCTGCGAGTTCTTCCGCATGAACACCTGGCCGCCGAGGCCCACGATGGCCTGCTCGGCGGTGCCGTGCCCGTAGTGCGCGTACCGCTGGCGGTAGAGGTTCACCATCTTCTTGGTGTGCTCGATGGGCCAGAAGATGTTGTTGTGGAAGAAGCCGTCGCCGTAGTACGCGGCCTGCTCGGCGATCTCCGGGGAGCGGATCGAGCCGTGCCAGACGAACGGCGGGACGCCGTCCAGCGGGCGCGGGGTCGCGGTGAACGACTGCAGCGGCGTGCGGAACCTGCCCTCCCAGTCGACGACGTCCTCGCGCCACAGCTTGTGCAGCAGGGCGTAGTTCTCGATGGCGAGCGGGATGCCCTGGCGGATGTCCTTGCCGAACCACGGGTAGACCGGGCCGGTGTTGCCGCGGCCCATCATCAGGTCGACACGGCCGTCCGCGAGGTGCTGGAGCGTCGCGTAGTCCTCGGCGATCTTCACCGGGTCGTTGGTGGTGATGAGGGTGGTGGACGTGGACAGGATCAGGTTCTCGGTGCGGGCGGCGATGTAGCCGAGCGTGGTCGTCGGCGAGGACGGGACGAACGGCGGGTTGTGGTGCTCGCCGGTCGCGAAGACGTCCAGGCCCACTTCTTCGGCCTTCAGCGCGATCGCGAGTGTCGCCTTGATCCGCTCGTGCTCGGTCGGTGTTCTGCCGGTCGTGGGGTCGGTGGTGACGTCTCCGACGGTGAAGATCCCGAACTGCATGGCGTCCGCCTCCGTAAGCGTGAGTATTAATGATTGAACCTTGAACTAATTCGTTCACGGCTTATAACGGGGCACCGCCCCCTTCTATTCCGGCCCCCGAAGAGAGGCTCCGGCGGTGCGTAACCTGGACGAGAAGTTCCCGGGACACGCCGGGCATGCGGGACCGGGAGAGGCAGGGCCAGTGAGCGAGAGCGAGCGCTGGAAGGAGCGGGGCGTCGCGCTGCGCGTCTTCGTCTACGTCTTTGCCACGCATCTCTTTGCGGGCTTCGTCTACCTGCTGTTCTACGTGGGCGAGCACGCCCACAAGTGAGCCGGGAGGGCGGTGTTCGAGGGAGTCGTGGGGCGGCTCGCGAGCTGCACACCATGTCCCGACCCGATCCGGCCGGCCCGCGTTAGACTCGGGCCCATGACCTCCGTACCGTGCCGGAACTGGTGGCGCTCCCCTTAGGAGCGGCCGCCTCATCTGTACGGAACCAGGGCCGTTCGATATGGACGGCCCTTTTCACTGCCCTCGTACGGGTACGGATGCCGATCCCGGCGGGCCGTCCTCCACGCAACCAGCACCCGCGAGGAGACCCATGACCACCGTCGCCGCACCTGTCACCACCACCGCCACCCCCGCCCGGCGTCGCAGTGCCGAGCTGGAGCAGCAGATCCAGCAGGATCCCGGACGGTTCCGGGTGATGACCGGGGACCGGCCCACCGGGGCGCTGCACCTCGGGCACTACTTCGGGACGCTGCACAATCGCGTCCGGCTACAGGACCTCGGCGTGGACGTCTTCGTGATCATTGCCGACTACCAGGTGCTCACCGACCGGGACGTCGCCGAGCGGCTCGGCGAGCACATGGAGGGGATGCTGCTGGACTATCTGGCCATCGGTATCGACCCCGCCCGCACCACGATCTTCAACCACAGCGCCGTGCCCGCGCTGAACCAGCTGATGCTGCCGTTCCTCAGCCTCGTCTCCGTCGCCGAGCTGAACCGCAATCCCACGGTCAAGGACGAGATCGCGCACTCCCGGCAGTCCGCCGTCAGCGGGCTGATGTTCACGTATCCCGTGCATCAGGCCGCCGACATCCTGTTCTGCAAGGGCAACCTCGTCCCCGTCGGGCAGGACCAGCTGCCGCACCTCGAAGTGACCAGGACCGTCGCCCGCCGCTTCAACGAGCGGTACGGGACGGTCTTCCCGGAGCCGGACGCCCTGCTCTCCGCCGCACCCCTGCTGCTCGGCACCGACGGCACCAAGATGAGCAAGAGCCGTGCCAACTCCGTCGCGCTCGGTGCCTCCGCCGACGAGACGGCGCGGCTGATCCGCGGGGCGAAGACGGACGCCGACCGGCACATCACGTACGCACCGGAGACCCGGCCCGAAGTGTCGGGGCTCGTGCTGCTCGCCGCGCTCTGCCTCGACCGCGACCCGCACGTGGTCGGCGAGGAGATCGGTGACGGCGGCGGAGCCGTGCTCAAGCGGACCGTGACGGACGCCGTCAATGAGCGGCTGGCACCGGTGCGGGCACGGCGGGCCCAGTACGCGCAGGACATGGCGTACGTACGGTCGGTGCTGCGGGCCGGCAACGAGCGGGCCAACGCCGTGGCCGAGGCGACGCTGGCGGAGGTGCGGGGGGTGATGGGGGGAGTGCTGTAGCAGCCCGGGCAGCAGGGCAGGTCGGGCCGGGAGAG
Source organism: Streptomyces sp. NPDC005181 (assembly GCF_040608395.1). Classification (NCBI taxonomy): domain Bacteria; kingdom Bacillati; phylum Actinomycetota; class Actinomycetes; order Kitasatosporales; family Streptomycetaceae; genus Streptomyces; species Streptomyces sp. NPDC005181. Next base: position 254,381 of record NZ_JBEXID010000001.1, on the reverse strand, counting down.
CCCTTCAGCGGTACGTCAACGAGCGCCTCCTGCGCAGCAGTTCCGCAAGTCCGCGCCGGGTCGCCGCGATCACCACGCGGTCCTCGGCGCGGAGTACGTACCCGGGGTGCAGGTCCCAGATCAGACCCGACGGCCGGTCCAGGGATGCGGCACCGGCCGTCGTCAGGTCCGGGTGCCGGTCCTCCGGCGGTGTGGCGTCAAGCGCCAGAACCCGCCAGGCCCCCGCCCGGAACGCCTGCTCGACCGTCCGGCCCTCCAGCTGCGGATGGCCCGCCACCTTGATCGCCGCGAACAGCATCACCTTCCGCTCGACCGGGATCGCGCCCAGGATCTGCCGCCCCATCATCGCGACGGCGAAGGACGGGGCGGCCAGGTGGGAGACGGACCGGGAGCGGGTCAGGGCCTGCGGGTGGGCGGTGCGCAGCGTGCGGTAGACGGCGGTGGCGAACTCGTCGTCGAAGAGGCGCAGCGCCACCCGCAGGTCCGGTTTGACCGAGCGGGCGTAGAGGGCGGCCTCCAGATTGGTGGTGTCGGAGCTGGTCAGGGCGAGCAGGGCACGGGAGCGCTGGATCTTCGCCGCTTCCAGGACGCCCTCCTGGGTGACGTCCCCGAGGACGACCGGTACGTGCAGCCGCCGGGCGACGGGGATGCCGCGCGCGTCCGGGTCGTCCTCCACGCACACCACGGGAATGTTGAGCTCGCGGAGCCGGACCAGCACCCTCGTACCGATCTTGCCGAGTCCGAGCAGCACCACATGACCGGAGAGTCCGCGCGGCGGGCGGCGCAGCGAAGATGCCGTGCGCAGGGAACCGAAGGCTTCGAGGACACCCGCCACCAGCAGCGGCAGCAGCATCAGCCCGGCGATGCCGGAGAGCAGCTGGATGACCTGCCGGGCGGCGGAGTCGCCGATCGCCGGGTCGCCCATTGCGAACAGGTCCAGGAGCGTCAGGTACACGGCGTGCAGCGGGTGTTCGCCCGTCGTCAACGTGGAGGCGACGGCGAGGCCCAGCACCGCCGAGGCGACGCCCAGCGCCGACCAGCGCAGCCGGCGCGAGAAGATCTGGCTCAGGGGTGCGCTTCTGCCGCCCATCCGCGGGGTCGGCCCGTCCGGTGCGGCCTCCCGGATGGCCTCGAGGACGACCGTGCCACGGCCGGTCGCGGCGGCCACCGACTGCTGGTCGGGCAGGAGTTGAGGGCCTTCGGCGCCGCTGCTCTCGGAACCTTCGGCGCCCGCCGGGTCATGGGTGGTGGAGGAGAGCAGGGCGAGCGTGCACAGGCCGGGGTCGGCGACCTCGCCCTGGCGGGGCGGGGTGCGTTCGACAGCACGCAGGAGCAGGCCCTCCGCCCGGACGACCTTGCTGGAGCCGGTCAGCGCTGTCGCGGCGAGTGCGGGCGCGGCGGTGTCGGCGTCGGAGAGGACGGTGGTGGAGGCGTCCAGCGCCGTCGGGTCGAGTCCGGGCACGGCGACGGCGGCGGCCTGGTCGAGGAGAGTCTCCAGATACTGGCCGAGCTTGCGGTTGTAGAGCCGGATGACCAGCCGGACCCGGGGGTTGATGCGGCGGGCGGTGAGCGCGGCACGGATGTTGCGCTCGTCGTCGTCGTAGACGAGCGCCAGCGCGGCGGCCGTGTCGACGCCCGCCTCCTCGAACGCCTCGTCGGACGGCTCCGCGGCCTCCAGGATGCGGACCGCCTCCACGCCGGCGTTGGTGTCGCTGTCGGAGCCCCCATTGGCTCCGGCGCCGCCGTTGCCCAGGTTGCGGTTCATCGCCGCCGACATCCGGCCGAACAGCGTGGCCGCCCGCCCGCGTTGGGTCAGCGGCAGCTCCGGGCGGCGCGGGTCGCGCCCCGGCGGGAGCAGCAGCGTGACCCGCTCCCCATAGACATAACGCAGCTCCACCGCCAGCCGCTGGGCGAGTGCGTCGTCGCCGCAGACGACCATGTGGCCGCTGACCGGGGAGCGTTGGGGCTGCTGGGGAAGTGTGGACACGGATCCCAGCATGCCTTGCCCACCTCCGGTGTTCGACTCATTCGGACCGGTCGGTGATCTTCGCGCGCTCCATCAGGCGGGCCCTGGACTTCCCTTACGGCGCGGTTTCACGGGGCATCGACGCATCGTCGTGCTGCTGTGACCGGCACCGCCACTTGATCACCAAGACTTCGAAACCCCTGGGCCCCGGGTCCAGGTCCACTGCCAGGGAAAGTGGTACGACTCCGTCATGCGGCAGTCGCCCTGCACAACGGCGGGAAGGGCGCCGCCACCGGCGCACCCGGCATCCGCACCCGGGTGCGCTCGTCGTACGTCAACGGTTCTTCAGGAGACAGCCTGAATTCCCGGACTCACGAGGCCTGGAAGCGCATCGCCGTTTCAGTTCCACTCGTGTCCGCATGAAACAGCGGCCGGCTCCGGGAACACGGAGTGCGGGCCGCTTCCATGCTGCTCAGTCGTCCATGGGCGCCGTACCCCACGTCGCGGACAGCAGGCAGAGTTGAAAGCGGGAGATGTCTCCGAACTTCGTCCGGATGTTGACGACGTGGTGCTTCACCGTCCGCTCAGTAATCCCGAGCCTCATGGCCAGGTCCCGTGTCGATGGTCCGTCGCGCAGCTGCCGGAACACCTCCGCCTCCCGTGCCGTCAGGCCGGCGGCCATACGGGAAATATCCGCAACAGTGAACCTCCCCCTACCGGAGCCCCCGTCCTGCCCCTCCAGGACGGTTCTGCGCCCGCGCCACTCCAGTTTGTCCATCGTTCCCCCTTCCGCGTCGGGCTCCTTCAGCCCCGAATGACGGTAACATGACGATAAGTAACTGAATTATGCAGAAGGGGAGTTGATGCTCACACGCCACTTTCCTCCACGCCCGGCGCCAGGGCCGCCGCAGTGCCTCGATCAGCCGCTGAGGGACGCTGCCAGCTTCAGTCGGTCGGAAAGCTGGCGCTTCGCCAGGTCCAAGACCTCGGCGTTCCGGTCGATACTCTGCTTCTGGTAGGCGGTTTCCACCCCGTACCAGACACCAACGAGGTTCACTTTCTCCTTGCAGGCGACATCGGCTTTCGCCGCGTTGATCGCCGCAGGGCTCGACAAGGCGTCATTCGCCAGCCCGATCTCCTGGGCCGGGTCCATCGGATTCGTCACCTTGTATCCGGCAGTTGCCATGCATTTCGACCATTTTTTATTGACTGCCAGGACCCGTGAGTCCTTCCGTGTCCGAGAATTCGCCTCGACCTTGAGGTTGAAGACGTAAAGAGCATCGACGCTCTGCGCGGTCGGTGCGTACAGCTCGAGGAAGGATTTACGGCCGCATCCACCGGCAGGAATCTGCTTTCCATTCACCATGGCCGTCTTCGTTTTCTTCTTCTTGGCTTCTTCCAGACTGCGGGGCAGCGTGTCGGGTTTCTGGTTCCGCGGACCACGCAGAACCATGGTCTCCGCTTCACTGAGATCGACTTGCTGCTTCTGCGGTTCACTGCCGGCCGCCACCGGCGCTTTGTATCCATACCGTGCAGCCGTCGCCATGTCCACCACCCCGTATATACGGGAATTCGGCGCCGACTTCGTGGCTTCGGGCGGCTCGGGAGCTTGGTACTTGAATCCAAATTCAGCCATGCACTGGGTTACCAGGATGTTCTGGGCACGCTTCAGGGTCACCTCCTCCTCATAGGTCGCCGCGTACCCGTCGAGCGGGTACGCGATTCCTGCCGTTTGCAGCAGGGCGGGAGTGGAAGTGACCTTGGGTTCACCGCCGGCCTCGCCGGATCCTGCCGCGGACGAACAGGCGGTGAGCCATAGAGCCACCGGCATGAGGAGGCAGGCTGCGAGATGGGGACGGAGAGCGGGAAGCACGGACTCGAATCCTCCGAAGAGATAAGGCTGTTACAGTGCGACGGCTGCCGTTCCGCCCGGTGCATGCGGGCGGAACGGCAGCCGTCAGGGCGAATCCCCGCTGTTCGTCACCTGGCCTTGTACCAGTAGGCCGAGGAGATCTCGTTCTTGAAGTTCGACGTGGCATTGCCGAAGTAGTCCGTGGGGACCGAACCCTCGACACCGCCCGCATTGGCGTCGGTGTACACCCACCAGGTGTATGTGTCGATATTCCAGTAGGAAGCGGTGTTGTCGTTGACGGTCTGGCCTTTTCCGGCGCAGGCCTCTCCCAAGTAACCCTTGAATACATCGCCACTGAAGTTCGTGTCGACGTACCTCAGGTCGAAGACACAGCCGGTCTGGCCCGAATTGTAGAACAGGCCGAATTCACCGGACCAAAGACCCCCGTCCTTCTCGCCCGTGTCAGCTGCGGCCTGGCCGGCCGTGCCGAGCGCGATCCCAGCAGCCGTTGCGACGGCCAGTGCGGCCCCGGCGAAACGCTTTCCAGCTCTGATTCCCACGGTTTGAACACCTTTCACTACGCAGGACATGGGAGCAACATTTCATCCGGGTGCATCGCACGCCGTCTACTGTCCTCCAGGACAGTAGACTTGATCGATCCACGCGCCTAAACTGCCCGGAGTCTAGCGGCTTGCGCCGTCGCAGCGTGCTCCCCGCGGCCGCATGTCCGTTTAGGGACATGCGTCGGCTTTATCGCTCGAAATCCCATGCCATTCGGTTTCACCGTTTCCATAAACCGATGCGGCAGTTTGCTGTCCCGGGATCCCGACCACCGGACGCACCGGGGGCAGGACACCGCTTCCGCCGGGCGCCTGCGCAACCCTCACTGCCGACACAACCGCACCCATGAGCAGCGCCAACCGCGCCCAGTACGGCCGACCGCCGTTTCCGTGGCCGGCCGACAGCCGGAACGGGGCCGGCCGTGCGGAAGCATTTCCGCGAGACGGCTGCCGTTCCGCCCGGTGCATGCGGGCGGAACGACAACCTTCAGGGCGAATCCCCGCTGTTCGTCACCTGGCCTTGTACCAGTAGGCCGAGGAGATCTCGTTCTTGAAGTTCGACGTGGCATTGCCGAAGTAGTCCGCGGGGACCGAACCCTCGATACCGCCCGCGTTGGCGTCGGTGTAGACCCACCAGGTGTACACGTCCTGGTTCCAGTAGGAAGCGGTGTTGTCGTTGACCGACTGACCCGATCCGGAACAGGACCCGCCCTTGAAGACGTCGCCGCTGAAGTTCGTGTCGACGTATGCCAAGTCGAAGACACAGCCCGACTGGCCCGAATTGTAGTAGAGGCCTATTTCACCGCTGTCGAGTACTCCGTTCTTCTCTGCGGCAAGGGCCTGGCCGGCCGTGCCGAGTGTGATTCCAGCAGCCGCCGCGATGGCCAGCGTGGCCCCGGCGAAACGCTTTCCAGCTCTGATTCCCACGGTCTGAACACCTTTCACCATCTGAAATACGGCAGAGGCATCTCATCCCTCACATCGCACGCCGTCTACTGTCCCTGGGGACAGTAGACTTGATCGATCCGCGCCCCTAAACTGCGCGGAGTCGGGCGGCTTGTACCCGTCGCAGCGTTGAATTTCACGCAGAGCCCATGTCCGTTTGCAGTCATGCGCCGTATTTATCGCCTGGAGTCCCGATGCCACCCCTTTCCACCGTGTCCAGAACTGCTGCGGCCATTGTCGTGTCGGTGTTCCTGGCCACTGGATGCTCCGGGCAGGACACCACCTCCGCCAAAGCTCCGGCGCAGCCCTCGGCCACCGGCACGATCGCACCGGTGAGCAGTGCCGACCGTGCCTACTACGGCTGCCTCGAGGATCAGGGCGTGGTCATGGAGAGTCGCGACGACGGACAGCTGCGCGTCGACAAGGACCGCAACAAGGACGAGGCCCTGGTCACCGCCGAGAAGCAGTGCGCATCGCTGGCGCCCGATCCGGAGCCCGTGGCCGCGGAAGACCTGGCCTCAGCCAAGAAGTTCAGCGCATGCATGCGGGAGAAGGGCATCAAGGACTACCCCGATCCGGATCCTGAGACCGGAGAATCCCGTTACGGGGCGGAAGCCGGTCACAAGGGCGACCCGGACTTCGTCGCGGCCGCACAGGCGTGCAACACCGGTTCCGGTCCGGTGGGTTCGGCAGTCGAGAACTGATCCCGTACGGCAGCAGGCACCCCGCGCGGCGCCCGGCCGACACAGACATGGATAGAGGGCACGAGCTACCAGTGACTGACGAGTTCCCGTCACTCCCCGTCATGGCATCACCCCCGCAGGACGGTCACACCGCCGAGCCGCCCGCACCCGCACCGCGCCGTGGACGGAAGCGTGCCGACGTGTCCGCGGAAGCGGAATCCCCGCGCGGCACACTCACACGGTCACGGCGCTGGGTGGCGATGGTCGCAGTCGCGGCCGTGGTCCTCGCCGGAGCGGGAGTGGCCGCGGCCGGCCTGATCAAGTCTCCGGCGCAGGCGGCCGCCGATGCCGGCGCCCCGGCGCAGGGCGCACTGACCGCCCCCGTCGACTACCGCGTGCTGACCTCCTCCGTGATTACTCGGGGCAAGGTGGTTGCGGACCAGTCCGTCGCGGTGACCCCCCGGGTGGCGGGCGGCGACGGCGCCGCCGCCGCGATGCTCACCAAGTTGTCGGTGGCGCCCGGGGATCGCCTCAAAGCCGGACAGGTCCTCATGGAGGTGTCGGGGCGTCCGGTCTTCGTCTGGAAAGGTCAGGTCGCGGGCTATCGCGATCTGCGACCGGGGGCGGTCGGGGACGATGTGCGCCAGCTGCAGCGCTCCCTGCGGGAACTCGGGCACGGAACGGGCGCCGACCGCGATGGCACTTTCGGCGCCGGCACCAAGACCGCACTCACCGCCTTTTACGGCTCCATCGGCTACGACCCCTTGCCCGCCCAGAGCGACAACGGGGACGCCGTGACGGCTGCCCGCGAGGGGGTCACCGGCGCCGAGCGCGCCCTGGAGGATGCGCGTGACGCGCTCGCCGCGGCCGGCTCCGACACCTCCGGCGACTCCGCCGCCGACACCTCCGGCGGCGGATCGGACACGGCGCAGCTCCAGAAGGCCGTCGACCGGGCCAACGAAGACCTCGGCGCGGCTCGGACCACTCTGGCCGAGGCGGAAGTCGCCGCCGGCCCCATGCTCCCCGTCTCCGAGGTGATCTATCTGCGCGACTTCCCCGCGCGGGTGGACTCGGTGCCGGCCAAGGTGGGCACCGAGATATCCGGCACTGCCATGACGCTGTCCGCCGGTCGTCTGGTCGTCCACGCGTATCTCCAGGAGAACCAGAAGGGCATGGTTCGTCAGGGGCAGAAAGTGGAGATCTACTCCGAGGTCCGGGGCATCACGGCGCATGCCAAGGTCACCTCGGTGGCCGCCGACCCGACAGTGCCTGTCCAGCAGGACCCCGACGGGGGTGGAAACACCACTGACGGCAGTAGCGACACCTCCGGCTATCTTCTGGAAGTCACCCCGGACAAGGCACTGGATCCACAGCTCACCGGCCAGGACGTGCGGCTGACCGTCCAGGCCGCCTCCACCGACGGGAAGGCCCTGGTCGTGCCCGTTACCGCGGTCAGCGCCGCCACCGACGGCCGCACGGTCGTCACCGTCGCCCCGAAGGGCGGCAGCACCCGGACCCGCGTCGAGGTACGTCTCGGAACGGCCGGTGACGGTTTTGTGGCGGTCACCCCGGTCAAGGCGGGGGCGCTGAGAACCGGTGATCTGGTCGTCACCGGCGTACGCCGGGGGAACGGCCAGTGACCCCTCCTGTCATCGAGTTCCGCGGGGTGGGCCTGACCTACCCCGGACCACCGCCCGTCGAGGCCTTCCGGCCGTGCGATCTGGCGGTGAATCGCGGCGAGTTCGTCACCGTCGTGGGCCCTTCCGGCTCGGGCAAGTCGACCTTCCTGAACATTGCCGGACTGCTCGACTCCCCCACCTCGGGCACGTACCTGCTGGATGGAATCGACACCGGATCCCTGCGGGACGCGGAGCGGACCGCGCTGCGCGGACGCCGGATCGGCTTCGTCTTCCAGTCCTTCCACCTGCTGCCGCACCGCAGCGCCCTGGAGAACGTGTCTCTCGCCATGGTGTACAACGGGGTTCCACGTCGTGAACGCCCCACCCGTGCCCGAGAGGCGCTGGACCGCGTCGGCCTCGGCCACCGCATGGAAGCCATACCGACCCGGCTCTCCGGCGGCGAGCGGCAGCGCGTCGCCATCGCTCGCGCCCTGGTCACCCGGCCGGCTCTGCTGCTGTGTGACGAGCCGACCGGCAATCTGGACACCGCGAACGCCGACGCCGTGCTGAACATGCTCGAGGAGCTGCATGCCGACGGCATGACGATTCTCGTCATCACCCACGATCCGGCGGTCGCGGCACGAGGCAGCCGCTCGGTGACCATCCGTGACGGGCTGCTGAGCGCGGCGGAAGGCGCCGTCGCATGAGCAGACGCGGAGTATTCCGCCGCGGCGCGCGCGATGGACGGCCCGAACGCTCCGTACCGGCCTCCGTGTTCGGCCTGCGCGACCTCGTCACCGAGTCCCTTGCGGGCATGCTGCAGCGCCCTGTCCGGTCGGCACTGACGTCCCTCGGCACGGTCCTGGGCGTCGGCACCTTCGTCGCCGTCCTCGGACTGACCGCAACGGCGTCCTCCCAGATCGACGCCCGCTTCAATGCCCTCACCGCCACCGAGGTGACCATCGAGGACATCGCCCGGGAACAGGACGAGTTCGCGGGCCCCGGTTTCCCCGACGATGCCGACCGGCGGATGCGCGCGCTCGCCGGCGTCCGGCACGCGGGCGTGTACTGGTCGGTTCGGTTCGACGGCAACGAGAGCGTACGCGCCGCACCGATCGGCGCGGCGGGGTCCGGTGACGGAGAGCGGATCGCCGTCCTCGCCGCCTCCCCCGGCGTCCTGGAGGCGGCCGCACCCACCCTCACGGAAGGCCGGATCTACGACGACTACGCCTCCCGGGCCGAGCAGCCGGTCGCCGTCATCGGTTCCGGCATCGCGGAGAGGCTCGGTATCACCACGCTGGAGACCAGCCCCGCCCTCTTCATCGGCGACCAGCCTTTCACCGTTGTCGGAATCATCGACGACGTCGAACGCAAGCCCGATCTGCTGCTCTCCGTAGTGGTGCCCACCACCGTCGCCGAAAGCTACTGGGGACCGCCCGACGAGGGAGCCAAGATGCTGGTCGCCACACAGCTCGGTGCTGCCCGACAGGTCGCCCGGCTGGCCCCGACGGCTCTGCGCCCCGACCATCCCGAATATCTGAGGGCTGTCCCCCCGCCGGACCCGCGGGCGCTGCGCGGCAATGTCTCCGCCGACCTCAACCAGCTGTTCCTGCTGCTCGCTGCCATCTGCCTGGTCATCGGTGCCGTCGGCATCGCCAACACCACCCTGGTCGCCGTCCTGGAACGCACCGGGGAGATCGGCCTGCGGCGCGCCCTCGGCGCCCGCGGCCGGCACGTGACCTTCCAATTCCTCACCGAATCCGGCGCCTTGGGCGCACTCGGCGGCCTGGTCGGCACCAGCATCGGCACCATCGCGGTGGTGACGGTCGCGGTGATCCGCGACTGGACCCCCGTGGTCCATCCCGGAACGGTGGCGTCGGCCCCGGCGCTCGGCCTGGTCACAGGTGTGCTCGCGGGCGTCTACCCGGCCTGGCGAGCAGCCCGTATCCAGCCCGTGGAGGCGCTCCGCCGCTGATGGCCTGATCACCGCGATGGTCGGTCCCGGCCACCGATTTCGGGTACCTCCGGCCCTGGGGCCGACGCCCGCGCGGTCGCCGCCTCGACCGCCGCGATCCGGTCGGAGAGCAGGTCCAACGCCGCCATCACGCGGGAGACGGTGTCTCCGTTGCTCGAAGGGAGCGGAGAATTCGGGGAAGAGGCGCTGTCCGGGCCGCCCATTGCCCGGGTGTGTACGTACGAGGCGGTGATCGCTGCCCACCGGTCGGCCTGTTCGGCGGTGAGAGTTCCGCGCAGGGCCGCCAGTTTCAGCAGGTTGGACTCGGCGCCGGTGGTGAGCGTCTGGGCCTCGCCCGCGTAGTGGTCGTCGACGACGGCGGCGAGCTCGGCGTCGTTCATCACGGGCACGATCCGTTCGGCGATCTTGTTCATGTTGCGGTACGAGCCCTGCAGCCGGAACGGCGGTTCGGTGCGCGTCGCGTCGGTCTGCGCGGCTGCGCGGCGCGCCGTCCCGTACGCCCTCGACACGGCGGGTGGCGTCACAGAGGGGGATGAACGTCTGGAGCAGTTCGAGTGATGTGTGCTGGATGTCGTCCAGGTAGAGGAGCGTGTTGGTGCCCGCCTCCAGTGCGAAGTTGATTTTCTCGATCTCCCGGCGGGCGGTCGCGCTGCGTGCCTGGGCGGGATCGAGGGAGGTCACCTCGCGGCCGAGCGAGGGACCGCTGATCTACCAGCAACCAGAAGCAGACGACGACGACCAGGGCCGCGCCGAAGCGGGCGGCGGGAAAGGAGAGCGCCGCGCTCAGGAACTCCTGCATCGGTCCACTCCCCCCTGCGTGTGAGCGGGGGTGCGGCGGACCGACGTCCGGCGGTGACCCCGGTGCCGCGACGCCGCCGACAGCGGCGCCGCAGCAGCCGGGCCTTCCCCCGTCCCCGTATCCCCCGTGTTTCCCCCGGGTGGTGCTGGGACCGATCGTGACAGCCGATGCCGCTGTGCCGCATTGCCGGAATCCGGCAATCTTTGTACGTCCTTGATGCCGGGCACCAGCACCTGCTCGGGTGCGTTGAGTGAATGTCAGTGACACATCAAGACTGGAGGCATGGGCGTGCCGGAGCCGGAGACTCCCGACGAGTATCTGGGGGACTACGTCCGCATCCTGGGCGAGGTCGCCGCGATCGACCTGGCGGACCGGATGGCCCTGGACGATCCGGTGCTGTACGCCGCCGATCTGCTGGTCTACCCGGTGCTGACCCGGGACCGGCAGGCGATGGCCGATCTGGTGCGCAGCGAGCTGGGCCCGCTCCAGCAGGCCCGCGGCGGCGCCGAACCGCTGCTCAAGACGCTCTCCGCGTACTTCGACGCGGGCTGTGTCGCCGCCGAGACGGCCCGGCGGCTGACGCTGAGCGTGCGGGCGCTCACGTACCGGCTGGAGCGGGTCCATCAGCTGACCGGTTCGGACCCGTCGGACCCGATGCACCGGTACACGCTGCAGACGGCGGTGATCGGCGCCCGACTGCTGGACTGGCCCGCCAAGGAGCTCTGATCCGGCGGACCCGCCCTGCTGCAGGATGCCGGTGCGCCCGCCCCGCTGCCGGATCCCGGCAGGCCCGGACCCGGGAGCTGCTTACCGCATGCGGGGATCCTGACCCGCGCTTAGCGTGAAGTGCGGGGGATGTCGGGGTGCGCACCGAGGGAGACCCAGGACCATGGCCCGTCACGCACGTCATGCGCGAGAGCCGTTCGAGGGGGAAGGCTCCGTGGGCGGCGTGAGAAGGACCGCGACCTCCTCACCGGCCCGCCCCGCGTCCGGGCGCGAGCATGGACCGGCGCACCGGTGGTGGGTGCTCGGGGTGATCGGTCTGGCCCAGCTGATGGTGGTCCTGGACGCCACCATCGTGAACATCGCCCTGCCCTCCGCCCAGCAGGATCTCGGTTTCTCCGACGGCAACCGCCAGTGGATCGTGACGGCGTACGCCCTGGCCTTCGGCTCGCTGCTGCTGCTCGGCGGCCGGATAGCGGACCTGGTGGGGCGCAAGATCGTCTTCCTGACGGGCCTGGTCGGCTTCGCGGGGGCGTCGGCGATCGGCGGCGCCGCCCCGGGCTTCGAAGTCCTGGTCGTCGCCCGTGCCCTCCAGGGCATGTTCGCCGCGCTGCTCGCGCCGGCCGCGCTCTCTCTTCTCACCACGACGTTCAACGTCCCGAACGAGCGGGCGAAGGCCTTCGGGATCTACGGTGCCATCGCGGGCACCGGCGGCGCGGTGGGGCTGCTGCTCGGCGGGGTCCTCACCGAGTACCTGAACTGGCGCTGGTGCCTGTACGTGAACCTGCTGTTCGCCCTGGTCGCCTTTGCCGGCGGCGCCCGGCTGCTGACCGCCGGGGCCCCCGCCCACCGCCCGAAGCTCGATGTTCCGGGCACGCTCCTGGTCTCGTCGGGCCTCTTCTGCATCGTGTTCGGCTTCTCCAATGCCGAGTCCCACCAGTGGAGTTCACCGCACACCTGGGGCTTCCTCGCGGCGGGCGGTGTGTTCGTGGCGGCGTTCGCCTGGTGGCTGACGAGGGCCGCGCATCCGTTGCTGCCGTTGCGCGTGGTGCTGAACCGGAACCGCGGTGCGTCGTACCTCGCGATGTTCATCGCCGGCGGCGGCATGTTCGGCGTGTTCCTGTTCCTCACGTACTACCTGCAGAAGACCCTGCTCTACTCGCCGGTCGCCACCGGTCTCGCGTTCATCCCGATGGTCGCCCTGATGATCGCGACGTCGATGACGACGACCAATGTGCTGGTGCCGCGGTTCGGCGCGAAGCCGATCGTGCCGCTCGGCATGGGCATCGCCGCGGCCGCCATGGTGTGGATGACCGGCCTGGACCTGACCAGCGGCTACTTCACCCATGTGCTGCCCAACCTGCTCTGCCTCGGCCTGGGCCTCGGCATGGTCTTCGCGACGGTGATGAACCTGGCCACGTACGGGGTGGCCGTCCGCGACGCGGGTGTGGCCTCGGCGATGGTCAGCACCAGCCAGCAGGTGGGCGGTTCCATCGGCACGGCGCTGCTGAACACACTCGCCACCGGCGCCGCCACGAGCTACCTCGTCGGACGCCCGCCGACCCCCGCCAACATCGCCCAGGCCCAGCTGCACAGCTACTCCACCGCGTACTGGTGGTCGGCAGGCTATTTCGCCCTCGGGCTGCTGGTCACCGTGGTCCTGTACCGCAGGGGCGCGCCCCGCCCCCAGATGGTGGAGGAGGCGGCACCGGTCCGCGCCTGACGACCGGGCCGGCTCCCCCTGGCCCCGCCCTACACCCCGACGTCCCGCCGCCGCATGTCGTCCAGCGACTCACGCCGTACGAGTGTCCGCGCGGTCCCGTCCGTCACGGCGACGACCGGCGGCCTGCCGACCAGGTTGTAGCCGGACGCCATCGACAGGTGGTACGCCCCCGCCGCGGGCACCGCCAGCAGATCGCCGGGCCGGACGTCACCCGGCAGCTCGGCGCCGTCCGCGAGGATGTCGCCCGCCTCGCAGTGCCGCCCGACGACGGTCACCTGCTGCGGGGCGGCGGTGGAGGCGCGGCCGACGAGGCGGGGCGCGTACCGCACTCCGTACAGCGCGGGTCGCGGGTTGTCGCTCATCCCGCCGTCGACGGCGACGAAGGTGCGCGTCCCGGTCCGCTTGACCGCGAGCACCCGGTACACGGCGACCGCGGCGGGCCCGATGACGGCGCGCCCCGGTTCCACGGTGAGCCGGGGGACAGGGAGCCCGGCCCGTGCGCACCCGTCGGCCAGCTCGGCCCGTACCCGGGTGGCGAGGGCCCGTATGTCTAGGGACTGCTCGCCGGACCGGTAGGCGATGGCGTGTCCGCCGCCGATGTCGAGCTGTGGCAGGGCCACCCCGTGCTGGTCGCGGACGCGGGCGAGCAGACCCACCATCCGCCGCACGGCTGCGAGATACGGCTTCACTGTGGTGATCTGCGAGCCGATGTGGCAGTGCAGGCCCACGAGTTGGAGCCGCGGCTGGCCGAGCACCTTGGCGATGGCGTGCTGCGCGGACCCGTCGGTGAGGGAGAGCCCGAACTTCTGGTCGTCGGTGCCGGTACGGATCGCCGCGTGCCCGCCGGCCGAGATCCCGGGCACCACGCGCACCAGGATCTGCTGTCGGGTGGTCCGCGGCACGATCGTCGCCAGCCGGGCGATCTCGGAGGCGCTGTCGATGACGATCCGGCCGACCCCGAGGCGTACGGCCGTGCGCAGGTCCTCCGGGCTCTTCGCATTGCCGTGCATGACGATGCGCTCGGCAGGGAAGCCCGAAGCGACGGCCAGTCCCAGCTCCCCGGCCGAACAGACATCGAGCCCGAGCCCCTCCTCGCGGACCCAGCGGGCGACGGCCCGGCACAGGAACGCCTTGGCGGCGTAGACGACGTCGGCTTCGGCAGCGGGAAAAGCGGAGCGGTAGGTACGGCAGCGCTGCCGTACCTCGTCCTCGTCCAGCACGTACACGGGCGTACCGAACCGGTCGGCGGCCTCGGTGAGCGACACTCCGCCGACGGTGACATCGCCGCCGGGCGCGGTGCGGGCGGAGGCGGGCCAGACGTGGCTGTCGCGCGGAGAGGTCTCCTCGACGGCTGCTCCGGCTCGGGCTCCGGCTTCGATCGTGCCCTCGACCACGGCCTCGGATGAAACGGTCACAGCGTCTCTCCTTCCCTTTCTCGCCAGCACGGGCGCGCGAACACGGCAGTGGGGCCGTGCTGTGGATACGGACCGGACCAGTGCCTCTCGCGGGAACCGGACATGGGGGGCTGGGCGGTCAGCCGTGGATCGACGGTGAGGTCGGTGATGCCGAGCGGGGCCGCCAGGGCGCGCAGGGCCGGTTCGGAGAGCCTGATCCAGGACTGACCGGCGCCGAGAGTGGCGGTGAGCTGTCGCACGGAGGTGAAGCCGACGGCGGTGCGGCCGCCGAGGGGCGTACGGAAGAAGCGTGCTGTGCATCGGGCGGCAACGCCGCTGGGACCCGGCCGGACGGGGACGAAGAGAAGTCCGGCCGGGACGGGTTCAAGGGGTTCGGGGTCGTCCGTTTCGGTGCAGTCGGACATGGTTGTTCCTCCTCGATGTGCCTGCGGGTTGTGGCACTGATGACGTTATGCCCGCAGTTGAGGGGAACGGGTAGGTCCCTGACGCCGACTTGACGCAAGACCCCGCCTCCGTGACGCGATGCATACGCGGCACGGAGGCGGGGTCCTGGGGGCGGGCGGCCGGGGACTTGCTCGGGGGAGTCGCGAGTCCCCGGCCTGGCCGGGCGCGGTCGGATGGTCAGTCGTCACGCGGTGTGTTCCCGGCGGTTCGAGGGGGCCGTTCGGCCGGCCCGGCGAGGGTGTCCGAAAAAGCGGTGCCTAGAGGTCGAACTCGTGCGGCGGAAGGTCGAGCGCGAAGCACGCCTCCCGCACGACGGCCTGCTCCGACTTGTCGAAGTCGCCGTCGGCGCCGCCGATGACGATGCCGATCTGGATGACAGCACGCGCCTCGGCCGGCTTCTTCTTCGCCTTGCCGATCTCCTGGAGCACGCTGACCTTGCCGAAAGCGAAGTCGGCGGTGAGTTTGTCGACGTACTCGTTGAAACGCCGCTGCAGGTCGTCCGCCGGGAAGTTCTTCAGCACCTCGTTGGAGGCGATCAGCGAGGCGACGCGCTGGCGTTCGGACGGGTCGATGGAACCGTCGGCGGCGGCGACCAGGGCGCACATGGCCATACTCGCGTCGCGGAACGCACCGCTCTTCAGGTCGTTCTTCTTGGCCTCGAGCTGTGACTGCATCGTCGTCGCGGATTCCTTGATCCGATCCCACAGTGCCATGACGTCTCCATACGTTGCGTTGCGTTGCGTTGCCGGAACGAGATCAAACTCTACAGACGTGTAGAAGTTAGCAGGATGATCGCCCGCTGTGTCCGGGAACCGGCCTTCAGTACGATGCTGCGACGCCGTGGACGACGCGGTATCGCACGAAGGGCGGTCACCACGATGGACACGGCCGGGGCCAGCCACCACCCGCACAACGAACTGCCCGACGACAACGTGCCCCCGGCGGGTCCGGCCTCCGACGGCCGGCGCCTCCGCAAGCGCGGGCAGGGTGAGCTGGAGGCCCATGTCCTTGCCGTTCTGCGCTCGGCGAACGGCCCCGCGACGGCGGGCTGGGTGCAGGAACACCTCGACGGCGGCCTCGCGTACACCACCGTCATCACGATCCTGTCCCGTCTGTACGAGAAGCAGTGCGTGACCCGCTCCCGCCAGGGCCGCTCGTACACCTGGACGTCCGCCTCCGACGAGGCCGGTCTCGCCGCGCTGCGGATGCGCCGGGTCCTGGACGGCGAACGGGACCGCGAGGCCGTACTCGCCCGGTTCGTCTCGGCGCTGTCCCCGGGCGACGAGGAACGCCTGCGCGCGCTGCTGGCGCAGACGGCGGAGAGGGACGAGGACTGACCGATGGGCATCTTCGTCTACCTGCCCCTCGTACTGCCGCTGACCGCGCTGCCGATCGTGCGCCTGGCCGAACAGCATCTGCACCCACGCAGCGCCACCCGTCTGCTGGCGGCCGTCGGCACGACGCTCGCCCTGTGCAGCACGGTGTGTCTGGCGTTGCTGATGGTGGTGGGCACGGCCCAGCTCCCCGGCAATCCGCTGCCGGACGGCTGGTCGGACCCCGAGGTGCGCGCGGCGGTGCCGTACGAGGAGAAGGCGGGCATCGTCGCGATCGGGGTGCTGACGGCGGTGGTCGTGGCATGCGGGGCGGCGGTCCACCACCACGTACGCCAACGCATCCGCGCCACCCGGGCCCTGCAGTCGCTTCCGGAACACCCGTCCGGGGTCGCCGTGCTGCCGGACCCGGAGCCGTACGCGTACGCACTCCCCGGCACCCCTGGCCGGGTGGTCGTGTCGACGGCGATGACGGAGTGCCTGACCACGCGCGAACGCCGGGCGCTCGTCGCCCACGAGCGGGCCCACCTGACCGCCCGCCACCATCGTCACCTCCTCGCCACCCAGCTCGCCGCGCGGGCCAACCCGTTCCTGCTGCCGTTGCGTACGGCGGTGGCGTACAGCACGGAACGGTGGGCGGACGAGGCGGCGGCGCAGGAGACCGGCGACCGGCGGGCGGTGGCGGGCGCGGTCGGCAAGGCGGCGCTCTTCGCGCACCGGTCACCGGACGCCCTGCCCGCGCTCGCGGCGGTCGGCCCGATCCCGCGCCGGGTCGCCGCACTCCTGGACCCCGTCCCCCCGGCCCGGCTCTGGCCGCCGTCGTCCGCCCATGTCGCCTTCGCGGGACTGGCGGCCACGGTCGGAACCACGGTGTCGGCACTGTCGTCGCTGAACGCGACGGTGACGCTGGTACGGATCCTGCACGCGGCGACCCCGCTCTGACGACGGTTCAGTCGGCGGCCGAGGCGCGCTCCACGACCGGAAGCTCCTCGTGAGCGACAGGCATGCCGCCCCCGGGCGGACTGTCCCCACGGCGCCGCCGCTTCTGGATGCGGGCCACGAGGGGCTGGGTCCAACGGGCGGTGAGCGGACCGACGATGACGAGGATCAGGACGTACGCGGTGGCGATGGGCCCGATCCGGGGCTCGGTCGCCACGGCCAGACCGGCGATGACGATGGAGAACTCACCGCGCGCCACAAGCGTGCCACCGGCCCGCCACCGCCCGCGCGACCCGATCCCGGCGCGCCGGGCCGCGTACCACCCGGTGCCGATCTTGGTGAAGACGGTGACGACGGCCAGCAGCAGGGCGGGCAGCAGCACAGGCGGAATCGCGGCCGGATCGGTGGAGAGCCCGAAGAACACGAAGAAGACGGCGGCGAACAGATCGCGCAGCGGCATCAGCAGCTTGCGGGCGCCCTCCGCCACCTCCCCCGAGAGCGCAATCCCCACAAGGAAGGCCCCGACCGCCGCAGAGACCTGCAACTGCTGGGCCACACCGGCCACCAGGACGGTCAGCCCGAGGACGACGAGGAGCAGCATCTCCGGATTGTCCGAGGACACGGCCCGGCTGATCAGCCGACCGTGCCGCAGCGCCAGATACAGCACGAAGCCGACGGTGCCGAGCGCGACCAGCAGGGCGATGCTGCCGCCGGCCAGGCCGACACCGGCGAGCATCGCGGTGAGCAGCGGCAGATAGACGGCCATCGACAGATCCTCGATGACGAGAACCCCGAGAATGACGGGCGTCTCCCGGTTCCCCAGCCGCCCCAGATCGGTGAGCACCTTCGCGATGACGCCGGACGAGGAGATCCAGGTGACCCCGGCCAGCGCGACGGCCCCGACGGGCCCCCACCCGAGCAGCAGCGCAGCCACGGCGCCGGGCGTCGCATTGAGCACGAAGTCGACGACCCCGGACGGATATTGCGTCTTCAGGCTGGTCACCAGCTCGGACGCGCTGTACTCCAGCCCCAGCAGGAGCAGCAGCAGAATGACACCGATCTCGGCGCCGACGGCGGTGAACTCCTCACTGGCCCCGAGGGGCAGCAGCCCCCCGTCCCCGAACGCCAGCCCGGCCAGCAGATAGAGCGGAATCGGCGAGAGCCCTATCCGCCCGGCGAACCGCCCGATGATCCCGAGCCCCAGAATGACGGAGCCGAGCTCCACCAGCAGTGCGGTCGTGTCGTGCACGGTCAGCCCTCCGCAATGATCTCGGAGAGCGCGTCGACGCCCTCACGCGTACCGACGACGACGAGCGTGTCCCCGATGGCCAGCCGGAAATCCGGCCCGGGCGACGGGTGCGCACTGTGCGTCCGCAACACGGCCACGATCGACGCCCCGGTCCGCGTCCGCGCCCGGGTGTCCCCGAGCAGCCGCCCCCCGTACGGGGAGCGTGACCCGAGCGGTATGTGCTCGGTGACGAGATCGATGCCCTCGGTCCGTACGGCATCGATGGGCGCGGCGTCGATGAGATGCGCGAGTGCGGTGGCCTCCTGCGGAGTCAGGGGCACGGAGAGCTGGCACGAGTCGGGGTCGTCGTGCTCGTAGAACCCGATGAACCGCCGCCCGTCGTGGTGCACGACGACCGAGATGTGCTGTCCCGACTCGGTGGTGTAGTCGTACTGCACGCCGACTCCGGGCAGCGTGGTCCGGTGGGTTCCCATGGCTTCCTCCCGAGGTGCGCGACGGCACGGCGATGCACTTGGCGATCTCTTTAATGTCCCATTACCTTAACCGGAGACTTCCGCCGCTTGCGGGGTCTGTGATTCCGGACCGGGCCCGCAGCGGCCTTCCGCGCCGCGTGGACCGGGGCGCAGCGGCAGGAAAGCGGGCGAGGCCCGGGCGCAGCGGTGCCCGGCGGTCCGTTGCTCACCGCCGGGCACCTGGGACCGGGAACGCCGTCAGCCGGTGGTCTCGTCCTTGCCGTCGGCGGGCTGCTCGGAGGCGGGTGAAGCGGCCTCGCCCGTCTGGTTCTTGATGCCGGCGATGTGCTCGGCGAGCGTGTCCAGCGACTGGAAGGTGGCCCCGAGGACCGCGACGTGCTTCCACCGCAGCACGCCGTCCGGACCGATCAGGAACACGGCTCGGCGCACCCCGATGCCGGGCGCCGTGATCCCGTACGCCCGAGCGATCTCCCGCCCGCTGTCCGCGAGCAGCGGCATCCGCAGACCGTATGTGCGGGCGAACGACTCATGACTGTCCACACCCTGTGGACTGATTCCCCAGACCTCCGCGTCGAGACCGGTGAGGGTCTCCATGCCGGAGGAGTACGAGCAGAGCTGCTTGGTGCAGACGGTCGTGTTGTCGCCGGGGTAGAAGGCGAGCACGACGGTACGGCCGCGGGCGTCCGAGAGCGTGTAGTCGCTGCGTTCGAATGTGTCTCCGGCGAGCGTTCCGCCCGGCAGTGTGAAGTCCTGGACGGGCTGGCCGACGTGTGGTGACGATCCCATGGCGGGTCCCCTTGTGTGCGACGGGTGTGCGGCGTTCGGCGGTGTTCCGGTACAGCATGCTCGGTACGGTGGTGGCTTCCGCGACCAGGAGGTACGTATGGCGGATCGGCGACCACCTTCGGCGGCGGTGCTCCTCCTGCACGGCGGGCGCGAGGCGGGTCTGGGGCCGCCCCCGCCCGGGCCGTTGAACCTTCCGGCCCTGCGCATGCGGCCGTTCGCGCGGGCCGTGGTCCGTGTGACACGGGACGAGCCGCTGGATGTGGCGGTTCGGGAGGTCCGGTACGGACACCGCGGGTGGAACGGGTCCCGGGAGGATGCCCTGCACGATGCCGTACGGGCGCTGGACGGAGTGCGGCGCGAGTTCGGCGAGGTGCCGGTCGTGCTCGTGGGGCACTCGATGGGCGCCCGAGCCGCCCTTCGCGCGGCCGGGCATCCTCTGGTGCGGGGCGTGGTCGGCCTTGCGCCGTGGTGTCCGCCCGGTGACCCGGTCACCCAACTCGCGGACCGGGACGTCGTTCTGCTGCACAGCGGCCGTGACCGTGTGACGAGCCCCCAGGCCTCCCAGTCCCTCGCCACCCGGGCCCGCCGGGCCGGTGCCCGCTCCTGTCTGGTGACGATCCGCGCCAGCGACCATGCGATGCTCCGCCGGGCCCGGGCGTGGCACACGATGACGACCGGCCCGGTGAGGGGGCTGCTGGGGCTGTCCGCGCTCCCGGCCGCGGTCGACGCCGCCCTCCGGCTGCCGCTGGACGCACCGGCGTCGGACGGCACGCTGGACTACGACCGGCTGCGTGCCAGGGGCGACGCCGCGGCCGGGCGCCGGACGGAACCCGCCCCCGGCGGTGCCGGAGGCGGGGTGACCTGACCTACGGCGGCGGCGATGGCTCTGACGCAGAACTGACCCACCGGGCCGCACGCGCACTGATCCGTGGATGCGTGCGGATGCGGGGCGGGGCGTGGCGGCCGACCATGAAGGGCCGGGCCGGCGGGCGGTCCGCGCCCCGTTCCAGGAGGTGCTCGTGCAGGCCGATGCGTACGCGGACAGCCGGCCACCGTTCGATTCCGCGGCCCTGGCGGCGCTGATCGACGGGACCACGGCCGGGGTGGGCGTCCTCGACACCGAGCTGCGCTACCTGTACATCAACCCGGCCCTCGAACGGCTCAACGGCATCCCGGCAGCCGAACACCTCGGGCGCACCGTCTCCGAAGTCCTGCCCTACCTCGACGCCCGGGAGGACACGATGCGGGCGGTCCTCGCCGACGGAAAACCTCGCGAGATCACCTCCAGCGGATTCACGCCCGCGGCGTCCGGTACGGCCCGGCGGTACTGGCACGGCGCGTACCACCGGCTGGAGGTGGGCGGGCAGGTGGTGGGTGTCGCCGGGATCGTGCTGGAGGTGAAGGCCTCGGACGAGGAGCAGCGCGAGCTGGAACAGGCGCGGCGGAATCTGACCCTCCTCGATACCGCGGTCGCCCGCATCGGCACCACGCTCGACGTGGACACCACCTGTGCGGAACTCGTCGACCTCGTCGTCCCGGCGCTGGCGGACCTCGCAACGGTCGAGGTCTTCCCACCGGACGTGGCACCTCCGGTACGCCCGGCACCCCCGGGGACGCTGAGGCTGCGGCGGGCGGCGATCTCGGCGGTCGCCGGACTGCGGGACGGGGTGGAGGAATTCGGGCTGACCGGCGAGTACATCGACTACCAGGAGGACTCCGCCGTACAGCGGTGCCTGGCGACCGACCAGCCCGTCGTCGAGAACCTCAACGACGACCTACGGCTCAGCTGCTCCGCCGCCAACCCGCAACGGGTCGCCGCCTACCGCGCCCTCGGCATGCATTCGACCGTCGTCGTGCCGCTCTCGGTACGCGGCGGCCCGCTCGGCGTCCTCGGCCTGATCCGGGCGGGGGACTCGCCCGTGTTCTCGGACGAGGACGTGGTGGTCGCCCGGGAACTCGCCGGGCGGGCCGCCGTCGATCTCGACCACGCCCGGCGTTACGCCCACGAGCACACCATCGCCCTGGAGCTGCAGCGTTCGCTGCTGTCCGAGCCGCGTCTGCCGCACCCGCACATCGAGGTGGCCACCCGCTATCTGCCGGCCGAGCGCGGCGTGATGGTCGGCGGCGACTGGTTCGACGTCATCCCGCTGCCGGACGGGCGCCACCTCAAGGCGATGGGCGATGTGATGGGGCACGGGGTGGAGGCGGCGGTCGCGATGAGTCACTACCGGTCGCTGCTGCGGCTGCTCGCCGACGAGCTGCTGCCGCCGCACCGCATTCTGGAACAGCTCGACAGGATGGTGGAGAGGTCGGGTCCGGACCGGGCGGCGACGTGTCTGCTGGCGGTCGTCGACCGGTACGGCAGCATGTGCGAGGTGGCGAGCGCGGGGCATCTGCCGCCGGTGTTCATCGACCCTGGGGCCGCGGGGACCCGACTGGGCGACATACCCGCGGGACCGCCGCTCGGCACCGGGGTCGGCGGGTATGTGACGACGCTGGTGGAGTGCGCTCCGGGGACGGTGCTGTTCATGTACACCGACGGTCTGGTGGAGCGGCGGGGCGAGGACATCGACGTATCGGTGCGCCGGCTCGCGGATCTGACCCTGCCGGCCGACGGGACCCTCGACGATCTGCTGGACGAGGTGCTGGAGAAGTTCGGTCCGGGAGCGGAGGACGACATCGCGGTGCTGGCTTCACGGTCCTGGCTCCCGGCCCCGGAGCGGGACATTTTCTAGCGGTGTTGTCAGTGGTCGCTGCGAGGATCGATGGCATGGATTCCTCGAAGCCACTGCTTCTCGCCGACATCGAAGCCGCCGTCCGCGCCAGTTGGGGCGCCGACACGGCCACACCCGGCCACCGGCCGCACTGGACGGCCGACAATCCGGCCCGCGACCAGTGCGGGGTCACCGCCATGGTGCTCAACGACCTGCTGGGCGGCGAGCTGATCCGCGGCGAGGTCCGGGTCGACGGCGAACGCACGGACTTCCACTGGTGGAACCGGCTGGGCATGGGTGTGGAGATCGACCTCACGCGGGAGCAGTTCGGGCCGGAGGAGATCGTCTCGGGCGGCACGGTGATACCCCGGCCGGCGGAGATCGTACGGCTGCGCGAGGAGTACGAACTGCTTCGCGACCGGGTGCTGGAGAAGCTCCGGCGGTAGCGGGCCCCGCGGTCAGCCGAGCTCCAGGCTGGTGATGCCGAACAGTCCGGTGTGGTCGATGTCCGGCATCGGGCCCGTGTACATGCGGGCCGTCTCGAACGACGGTGTGAGTCCCAGCTGTTCGGCGAGGGTGACCGCCGCCGGATTGATGTCGGGTACGTCGACGGCGATCTCGGTGTCCGGCGCGGTGGCCGACAGTGCGCTCACCAGGGCGGCCGCCACTTCGGGCGACGAAGCGTGGAGGGGGCCGATGCGTGACGACGTACGGCAGGGGCGCATCACGGCGAACCCCCGCAACTCCCCGTCGTCACCGACGACGGCGAGGGAGGTGCGTCCGGGTGCGGCGATCCACGGGGCGAGGAAGCTGTCGCGCTCGGCGGGGAAGAAGCGGCGGTCGTAGCCGGCCAGCCGGTCGAAGGAGAGCGAGCGGGCGTCGACGAGCACGAGGCCGGGCGGTACGGCGATGCCCGCGGGCGGCCGGCCGACCCACCGCATGTTCGTCCAGGCGGAACGGAAGCCGGATTTACGGTAGTTGGCCTGCTGGGTGACGACGCCGTCGAGCCCGACGTTGCGCCCGGCGAGCCGGTCCATCCCGGCGCGCCAGACCTGGAGGCCGTAACCCCGGCCGCGAAGTTCCGGGCGGGTGAGATAGAAGCCCAGGAACCCGAAGCCGGAGCCGTACCGGACGACGGAGACGGAGCAGACCGGATCACCGTCGAGCCGGCCGATGAGGAAGCCGCGCGGGTCGGTGGCGAAGAAGGCGTGGCCGTCGGTCCGGCCCGGGTTCCAGCCTTCGGCGTGGGCCCACTCTCCCAGCATCTCGATGTCGTCGGCGCTTGCTGTGGTGATCTCGAATGTCGGCACGGGGCACCTGTACCCGGGACGTGATCGCTTCAAGGGCGGCTGTTCGGCCATTCGCCACTCCGTTACCACCCCGTCCAGAGCAGGTGGTTGACCAGCAGGGCCACGACGGCCTGCGCGGCCAGCCAGCCGCGGCGGGTGTCCGGGGGAAGCAGCGCGGCGGCGGGCAGGAGCCAGAGGACGAACGGCTGCCAGATGCGTTCCGTCTCCGCCTTGCTCATCCCGGACAGATCCGCGACGAGGAGAGCGAGGAGCGCGGCCAGGGTGAGGAGGATCAGCCGGTGCCGTGCGGAGGTGGTGCCGGCACGCAGGGCGCGTACGGATCCAGGGGCGCCGGCCGCGGTCCGGCGAAGACCGGCGACCGTGGCGAGACCGGCGGCGACCGTGGTGGCCGCGAGGTTGGCCCAGACCCAGTAGGAGTAAGGACGGATCCCGCCCGCCCCCTGGTAGTAGCGCTCGACCAGCAGCCGGTACCCCTCCCACCAGTTGAAGCCCGCCAGGGTGATCGCGACGGGGACGACGAGCGCCCCGAGAAGGAAGAGGGGGAGGGGGCGGGTCGTGCGGGTCAGGAGGAGGACGGTCAGGAGCAGGAGCGCGATGAGCGTCAGACCGTACGAGAGGTAGCAGGTCAGGCCGTAGAGCAGCCCGGAACCGAGAGCGGCGGCCGCGGTGGCCGGGCGGGGGGTGTGGGGCCGTCGCGTCGCGGCCAGGGCGAGGAGCGCGACCGACCAGGCGGCGACTGCGGCGAAGTAGCCGTCCGCCGAGGCCCCCGTCCAGACGGCCATCGGCGCGAGGACGAGGAAGGGCGCGGCGCCCCGCGCCAGCCGTTCGTCGGCGAGGGCGCGCACCGTGATCAGCGCGGCGACCACCGCGGAGCCGCCGAGCACGATGCACCAGACACCGGCCCATCCGCCGCCGCCGAGCCCGATCCGGTCCAGCAGGACGAAGGTGAGCGTGGCGCCCGGCGGATGACCGGCGACATGGGCGGGCCAATTGTCCGGACGGCCCAACAGGATGTGACCGGTGAAGCCGTGCAGGGCCGCGCCGATGTCGTCGAATCGGCCGATGACCTGGAGATATTCGTGCTTCGTGGTGAGCCGGTCGGCGATGCCCCGGCCCCAGCCGTCGATCAACGCCAGCGAGAGGATCCAGGCGAGGGAGGCGGCCCACGCGCCGGCGAGCAGGCGCCGCCAGGGCAGCCGGCCGGCGAGGCCCGGCCCGTACGCGACGACCGCCGCGGCGACGACGACGGCGGCCGGGGTGCCGGGGCCGGTGTGCGGGTACCAGGACGCCAGCAGGGGTGGCCAGTGGGCGAACAGCGTTCCGTGGGCGTCCTGGATCGCGCGGCCGATCAGCACGGCTGCGGTGACGAGCAGGACGGCCGCGGCGGCGGCGATCAGATCGCCGCGGCGGCCGCTGGTGCGCTGCTGCGGGGGGCGGTGGCCAGTGGTGCGCTCCTCGGTCTTCACGCGGGCACGCTATGCAGGGCGGGGCGTCTGCGAGCGGTGCCACCGGGCCGCGTCACCGAACTGTCAGATCCGGCCCGGAGATCTTGGCCCGGTTGGCCGTCGCAGGGAGTGACGTCAGCGTTTCGTCAGGAGTCGCGCGGGCCCGGGTCCGATACCCCGGGCTTAGCTTCGGGGGATGGGCGACACGCGTCACAGCAGAGCATCCCGCTTCCCGTTCCCGTCGTTCCCGTCGTTTCCGGACCGGTCCCGGGGGGTCCGGGACCGGCTGCCTTCCGCGCCCGGGTTCTGGCGCAGTCCGGTGCGCGGCGTCCGGTTCACGGCGGTGCTCGGTCTGGTCCTCCTCGTCGGGCTGACCCTGGTGTTCGTGACGGGTCTGCTGTCGTACGCCGCGTACAACCCGGATCTTGCGGCGGTCAACGACAAGACGCCGGGGAAGGGGCTGCTGGGGTTCTATCTCTTCGCCTGGCCGACGGGACCGCACTGGCTGTACCGGCTGGACCAGGGGCTGCATGTCACGGGCGGCATCGTGCTCGTACCGGTGCTGCTGGCGAAGCTGTGGTCGGTGATCCCGAAGCTCTTCGCACTGCCGCCGGCCCGGTCGGTGGGGCATGCGCTGGAACGGGTCTCGTTGCTGCTGCTCGTCGGCGGGGCGCTGTTCGAGTTCATCACGGGACTGCTCAACATCCAGGTGGAGTACGTGTTCCCGGGGTCGTTCTATCGACTGCACTTCTACGGGGCGTGGGTGTTCTTCGCCGGGTTCGTCGCCCATGTCGGGCTGAAGCTCCCGCGCGCTGTACGGGTGCTGCGCAGCGGAGAACTGCGTGGTGAGGCGGATGAGCTGACTGCCCCTGCCCCCGACGCGCCGACCATCTCCCGGCGCGGTGCGTTCGCCATGGTGGGCGCCGGATCGCTGCTCCTGCTGGTCACCTCGGTGGGACGGAGTTTCGACGCGCTGCGGAGCACCGCTCTCCTCACCCCGCGGGGGGTCGCCGACCCCGGATCGGGGCCCAACGGGTTCCAGATCAACAAGACGGCCGCGTCCGTCCGGGTCACCGCGGCCGACACGGGGGAACGGTGGCGGCTGACGGTCCAGGGCCCCGCCGGGGAGCGTACGTTCACCCGGGAACAGCTGCTGTCCATGGACCAGTACAGCGCGGCGCTGCCGATCGCGTGCGTGGAGGGCTGGTCGACCTCGGACCAGTGGTGGCGCGGGGTGCGGCTGCGGGACCTGGCGGCGCTCGCGGGGTATCCGGACCGGCCGCCGGGGGTGCTGGTGGAGTCGGTGCAGCGCAGCGGCCCGTTCCGCACAGTGGCACTGCGGGACAACCAGGTGCGCGACCCGCGCTCGCTGCTGGCGCTGGAGGTCAACGGCGAGACGCTGTCGCCGGATCACGGGTACCCGGCACGGATCATCGTGCCGGCCGCGCCCGGTGTGCTGAACACCAAATGGGTGGGCCGGCTGACGTTCGGAGAGCTGTGATGGGACGGAGCGGCGAGCAGGCCGGCGAACGGGCGAAGCCGACCGGGCCGGGAGCGGTCTTCAGGCGTTGGTACGGGGAAGGGCCGCTGCAATTCGTCCTGCTGGCCGCCACGTTCGCGGTCGCGGGCTATGCGGGGGTGCGGCTGCTGGAGGGGGACACGTTCGCCGTGGTGGTGTGGTTCGTCGGATCGGCGCTGCTGCACGACCTGGTGCTGCTGCCGGTGTACGCGACGGCGGACCGGGCCGTACGCGCGGTGCTCGGACCGCGCTCCGGCCTGGTCAACTTCGTCCGCGTACCCGCCTTCCTGTCCGGGCTGCTCCTGCTGATGTGGTTTCCCCTGATCACCCGGCAGGCGAAGCACTACGAGCCGGCGAGCGGACTGTCCCTCGACGTCTTCCTCGGGAACTGGCTACGAATCACGGCTGCGCTGTTCGCGGTGTCGGCGCTCTGGCTGACGGTCCGGACCCTCCGGTCGCGGCGCAGGGCGACGAACGGGCGGCCGTCCGCCACCCACTGACCGACCGGGTGCCAGCCGTTCGGCTGCGCGTACCGGAGCAGGGCAGGGGCGCCGATCCGGGCCCAGGGGAAGTGCCCGTCCCCGGCATCGGTACGGCCCGGCCCGCCGGCCCCGTTCACGGTGGGGCGGCCGTCGTACAGCCGGACCTGGACCCGCTCGTCGATGTCCGGCGACGCGGTCTCCGCGATGAGCAGACCGCCGGGGGCGAGCAGTTCCGCGGTGCGCAGCAGAAGGCCGTGCGGGTCGCCGCCGATGCCGATGTTGCCGTCGATGAGCAGGACGGTGCCCCAACGGCCCTCGCCGGGCAGCGCGTCGAAGACGGAACGGCGCAGCGCCGATCCGCCGATCCGCAGAGTGTGGGCGACGGCCGTCTCGCTGACGTCGATGCCGAGCGCGCGGTGGCCGCGGGCGGCCAGTTCCGCGACGAGGCGGCCGGGCCCGCAGCCGATGTCGAGGACCGGCCCCTCGCAGCGGCGCAGCGCGGACAGGTCGGCGGCGTCGGCGCCCCCGCACCAGCGCTCGACGTCCAGAGGGAGCAGCCAGCCGTCCGTGCGGCGGAGGAAGAGCGGACCGTGGCCGTTGCGCAGCGCGTTGGCGTACGGGTCGGTGCCCCACGGGGCGGTGTCCGGGTGCGCGGTGATGGGACGCCCGGTTGCCGGGGGCGCGGGAGCCAGCACCGAGCGGTTCGGCACGGTCCCGCTCATCGGGCCGCCGCCCCGGTCAGCCGGGCGAGGGTCGCGGCGAACTGCCCGTGCGGTGCGGCAGCTGCGACGTGCACGGCGTCCGCTGCCGTGTCCACGTCCCGCAGCGGCGGCAGATCGCGCACGGTCAGCCCTGCGTCGACGAGCCGGCGCCGCTGGAGGGCGCCGGTCTCCGGGACGGACATGGGCACGCCGCGCACCAGATCCGGGTCGGGTGCGGCCAGGCCCAGCGCCCAGAAGCCGCCGTCGTCGGCGGGCCCGAACCAGGCGTCGCACCCGTCCCAGGCGTCCGGGGAGAGCGCGGGCGTCAGATGGGCGGCGGTGATCTGAGGGGTGTCCATGCCGATGAGCAGCGCCGGCCCGGCACAGCCGCCGAACGCCGCCGCGAGCCGCTCGTCGAGCCGGCCGGTGGACTGCGCGACGACTTCGATGCCGGGCGGCAGCCAGGGCCCGGGCCGTCCGTCGAGCACAAGGACGCGCCGCCGGGCCGGCAGGGAGAGCATCGTGCGCAGCGTGTCACTGAGCGCGGCCTCGGCGAGCTGCGCGGCTTCGACGGGGGTGAAGGGCGGGGTCAGTCGCGTCTTGACGAGGCCGGGCAGCGGTTCTTTGGCGATCACGAGGAGCGTGGTGGGGCAGGGCGCGCCGCCACGGCGGGCGCGTGCCGCGCTCATCGGGACGCCCCCGGGCCCACCGCCCGCGCCGAGGTCCGTTCCGGCGGCTCGCGCAGTACGGCGCGCATGTCGCGTACCGCCTGCCATGTTCCCCGCCAGGTGCCGGTCACCTTGGACCTGCCGGTGCGCGGGAGATAAGGGACATCTGTCTCGGCGACCCGCAGCCCGGCGTCCGACGCGCGCACCACCATCTGCAGCGGGTAGCCACTGCGCCGGTCGGTGAGGTCCAGGGCCAGCAGGTCCGCCCGGCGCCCGGCCCGCAGCGGACCGAGGTCGTGCAGGCGCAGGCCCGTCCGGCGGTGCAGCATGCGGGCGAGCGCCAGGTTCCCCGCGCGGGCGTGCAGAGGCCAGGCGCCGCGGCCCTCGGGACGCCGGCGGCCCAGGAGCAGATCCGCCTCCCCGTCCGCGATCCGGCGTACGAAGCCGGGCAGCAGCCCCGGGTCGAGGGAGCCGTCACAGTCGCAGAAGCAGACGAACTCCGCCTCGGCGGCGAGCAGTCCGGCATGGCACGCGGCGCCGAAACCGCGCCGCCGCTCGTGCACGACGGTCGCCCCGAGGGTGCGGGCGAGGTCCGCCGATCCGTCGGTGGAGCCGTTGTCGACGACGATGGCGCGCCAGCCGTACGGGATGCGGTCCAGCACCCGGGGCAGCGCCGCGGCCTCGTTGAGGCAGGGCAGGACCACATCGGCGCGCGGGGATCGGGTGCGGAAGGAGTCGGTCACCTCGTTCACCCTACGGAGCGGAAACCGACATTTCGGTCTTGAGGTTCTTACGAAAGCCGGACGTCGGCCCTTCGGCGGACCGCCGACCGGCTCTCCCGGCAACCGGGATGCCAAGGTGGCTGCATGGAGAACATCCAGGACGCCCCGGGTTCCGGCACCGCCCCCGGCGTCCCGCGCGGCCAGGTCCTCGTCGTGGACGACGATCCGACGGTCGCCGAGGTGGTGGTGGGCTATCTGGACCGGGCGGGTTACGACGTCCAGCGGGCCGGCGACGGCCCGGCGGCGCTGGAGTGCTTCGCCGCGCGCCGGCCGGACCTGGTCGTCCTCGATCTGATGCTGCCCGGCATGGACGGCTTCGAGGTCTGCCGCAGGATGCGGGCGCACGGCCGTGTGCCGGTCATCATGCTGACGGCGCGCGGGGACGAGGACGACCGCATCCTGGGCCTGGAGACGGGCGCGGACGACTACGTCACCAAGCCGTTCAGCCCGCGCGAGCTCGTGCTGCGTGTCGATGCGGTGCTGCGCCGGGGACGGGGAGCGCCACCCGGCGCGGACGCCGCCCGGGCCCCGTCGGAGTGCGCCGGACTCCATGTCGATCCCGCGGCCCGCCGCGCGGTGCGGAACGGTCGTGAGCTGGCCCTCACCCTCCGGGAGTTCGATCTGCTGACCTTCTTCCTGCGGCACCCCGGCCGGGTGTTCACCCGGGAGGAACTGATGCGGGAGGTCTGGGGATGGGACTTCGGGGACCTGTCGACGGTGACGGTCCATGTGCGGCGGCTGCGCGGCAAGGTCGAGACGGATCCGGCCCGTCCGCGGCTGATCCAGACGGTGTGGGGTGTGGGCTACCGCCTGGACCCTGTCCCGGTTCCTGCCCCGGCTCCGGCCCCGGACCTGCCGGACGGCACGAGGGCCGCGCCACCGGCCGCTCCGGCCACCGAGGGGGACCCTTCATGACCGACCTCCTCCTCATCGCACTCTTCGCGTTCCTGGGCGCCGCCGCAGCCGGGCTTCTCGGCGCACTGGCCCTGCGCCTCTTCCGGCACCGTTCGCTCGTCGTGTCGCTGAGCGTCGTCGCGGCCGTCGCCGTGACCGCGATGCTCGCCGGGACCCTCGTGGTCGCCTGGGCGATGTTCCTGTCTCCGCACGATCTGACCGTCGTCACGACCGTTGTCGCCATGGCTGCGGTGGTGTCCCTCGCCACCGCGATGCTGCTGGGCCGCTGGGTCGCGGCCAGGAGCCGGGACCTGGCGCTCGCGGCCCGTTCGTTCGGCGACGGCGGTACGTTCGCCGCCCCCGAGGAGCAGGCGACCGCCGAACTCGCCTCCCTGGCGAGGGAACTGGCGGCCACGAGCGCCAAGCTCGACAGCTCCCGGGAGCGCGAACGCGCACTGGAGACGTCGCGGCGCGAGCTCGTCGCATGGATCTCGCACGATCTGCGGACCCCGCTCGCCGGGCTGCGGGCCATGTCGGAGGCGCTGGAGGACGGCATGGCCGCCGACTCCGGCCGCTACCTGCGGCAGATACGGACCGAGGTGGAACGCATGAACGACATGGTCGGCGACCTCTTCGAACTCTCCCGGATCCACGCCGGATCGCTCACCCTGACCCCCACCCGCATCTCCGTGTACGACCTGGTCGGCGACGCCCTCGCGGGCGCGGACCCGCTGGCGCGCGAGCACGGGGTGCGGCTGGTCGGAGACCGTATAGACGCCGTGCCGGTGGAGGTCGACAGCAAGGAGATGAGCCGGGTCCTGGGCAATCTCCTGATCAACGCGATCCGCCGTACGCCGGCCGACGGCACGGTCGCGGTGGCCGCGCGCCGTGCCGACGGCGGGGTGGTGCTGTCGGTGACGGACGGCTGCGGGGGCATCCCCGAGGAGGACCTGCCGCGAGTCTTCGACACGGGCTGGCGCGGCAGCCACGCCCGTACGCCACCCGCCGGTGCGGGACTCGGGCTGGCGATCGTCCGCGGCATCGTGGAGGCGCACGAGGGCCGGGCACAGGTCCGTAACGTCACGGGCGGCTGCTGCTTCGAGGTCACCCTCCCGGCGGCCGCTCAGGCATGAGCGGGCCGTCCTCGACCGCCCGCGGGGGCCGGCCTCAGTTCCGCCCCCGCGAACTCCTTCATCCCCTCCGCGAACCCCACTTCCGGCCGCCAGCCCAGCTCCTCCCGCAGCCGACGCGAGTCCGCTGTCACATGGCGTACGTCCCCGAGCCGGTACCCACCGGTGATCTCCGGTGCCGGGCCGCCGTGCGCCGAAGCCAGTGCCGTGGCCATCTCGCCGATCGTGTGCGGGTCGCCGCTGCCCGTGTTGTACGCGGTGAAGCTCCCGGCCGCCCGGTCCCGCACGGCCTCCAGCGCCACCGCGTTGGCGGCCGCCACGTCGCGTACGTGGACGAAGTCCCGCCGCTGGCAGCCGTCCTCGAAGACCTGCGGTGCCTGGCCCCGGGCCAGCGACGAGCGGAAGAAGGACGCGACACCCGCGTAGGGGGTGTCGCGCGGCATCCCCGGTCCGTACACGTTGTGGTACCGCAGGGCCGTCGCCCGGCCGCCCGTCGCCCGCGCCCACGCGGCGGCGAGATGTTCCTGGGCGAGTTTCGTCGCCGCGTACACATTGCGCGGGTCGGCCGGCGTGTCCTCGGCGACCAGGCCCGGGGTCAACTCCGCCCCGCAGTCCGGGCAGCGCGGTTCGAACCGGCCCGCCGCCAGATCGTCCACGACGCGCGGCCCGGGCCGGACCCGCCCGTGCCGGGGACAGTCGTACCGCCCCTCGCCGTACACGACCATCGACCCGGCGAGCACCAGATCGCCCACCCCGGCCCCGGCCATCTCCGCCAGCAGGACGGCCGTCCCCAGATCGTTGCAGCCGACGTACTGAGGGGCGTCCGCAAAGTCCTTGCCCAGGCCGACCATCGCGGCCTGGTGGCACACCGCGTCGACGCCCCGCAGCGCATCGGCCACGGCGCCCCGGTCCCGTACGTCGGCGACGATCAATCCTTCCCGGCCGGAGCGGGCACTCCCGCCGTGCGCCGACTCCAGCAGCGCGTCGAACACCACCACGTCATGGCCGCGCGCCACCAGCGCTTCGGCGATGTGTCCCCCGATGAACCCGGCTCCGCCGGTGAGCAGTACGCGCATGACGCCACGTTAGGTCCCCGGGCACGCTCCGCCCCGGCGCCGTACGGCACGTCACCGGAGCGTAAGGACTGCAAGCACCGGCCGGCGCGCGGTCAGGGCGTCACGACGGGGAAGTCCGGGTCCGTGGTGTCCAGGACCGACACCAGGGTCCGGAACGCGCCGATGTCCCCGGTGTGCTCGATGGTGTCCAGCCCCTTCCCGGCCAGCAGGTGAAGCAGCTGCGGCCGGGTCAGGGTGAACGTCACGTCGGCGGGGGTGCCTTCGAAGCCGGGGGCGCCCTCGAAGCCGACGCCGGCGTCCGCCGGTTCCTTCCTCGTCGGTACGAGGACGCCGTTGCGCAGGCTGGTGCGGTACTGCTCGTCCAGATCGGTGAAGTGCCAGTCCAGCGTGGCCCGGTGATCCCATGCCTCGGGGCCGTTGATGCGGATGGCGAGCGAGTCGAAGATCTGCTCGACACTCAGGGCGTCGGCCATGCCTGCGGCGGTGAGGGCGGTCTTGGTGACGCCCTCGCGCAGTTCGAGGGCGCCCATGAGGTAGCAGTTGCGCCAGGTCGCGTTCTCGGCCCCGTGCGCGAGCTGCTCGAAGGTCCGGGCGAGCAGCTCCTTGGCCCCGGTGTGGTCGGGCTGCGCGAAGACCGCGTGTTTGAGCAGTTGGGCCGCGAACCGCAGATCGCCGTCGGAGACGTATTCCTCGGCGCGGGCGACCACCGCGTCGACACCGCCCATGCAGTCGGCGTACCGGCGGGCGGACTCGGCCGGCGGGTGCTCCCACAGCGAGGAGGGGTGGCCGTCGTACCAGCCCAGGTAGCGCTGGTAGATCGCTTTCACGTTGTGGCTGACGGAGCCGTAGTAGCCGCGGGCGTGCCAGGAGCGGGCGAGGCCGGGCGGCAGTTCGATCGCCTCGGCGATCTCGGTGGCGGTGCGGCCCTGGTTGGCCAGCCGCAGGGTCTGGTCGTGCAGATAGGCGTACAGGTCGCACTGTTCGGTCAGGAACGTGGTGAGCTGCTCCGTGCCCCAGATGGGCCAGTGGTGGGAGGCGAACAGGACGTCGCTCTCGGAGCCGAAGAGCTGGATGGCCTCGTCGAGGGAGCGGGACCAGGTCCGGGCGTCGCGGACCACGGCACCACGCAGGGTCAGGATGTTGTGCAGGTTGTGGGTGGCGTTCTCGGCCATGCACAGGGCCCGGTGCTCGGGCAGATGGAAGTTCATCTCCGAGGGCGCCTCGGTGCCGGGCGTCAGCTGGAAGTGGAACACCACGCCGTCGACCGTCTCGACCTCTCCGGTGCCGGTGATCTCGATGGTGGGCGGGAGGAGGCCGGGATTTCCGGTGGAGGTGGTGAAGCCGAGGCCCATCCCGACCAGGCCGGTGGGGCCGCGGTCGAGGTTCATGCCCGAGTAGTAGGCACCGCGCCGCAGCATGGCCGTACCGGCGTAGACGTTCTCCGTGACCGAGTGCTCCAGGAAGCCCTGCGGGGCGAGGAGCGGTACGCCGTCGGCCTGCTCCGCCCGGCCGATGACGCCGTGGATGCCGCCGAAGTGGTCGAGGTGCGAATGGGTGAAGAGCACGCCGGTGACCGGGCGGTCGCCGCGCTGTTCGCGGTAGAGCGCGAGGCCGGCCGCGGCGGTCTCGGCGGAGACGAGCGGGTCGACGACGATCACACCGGCGTCGCCCTCGATGAGGGTCATGTTCGACATGTCGAAGCCGCGGATCTGGTAAATGCCGTCGGTCACCCGGTACAGGCCGGCGCGGGCGCACAGCTGGGACTGCCGCCACAGGCTCGGATTGACGGTGTCCGGGCAGTCCCCGTCCAGGAAAGCGGTGCTCGCGAAGTCCCACACCACGCGTCCGTCGGTGGTGGTGACGGCCGTGGACGACGGGCCGGCCACGAAGCCCCGGTCGGCGTTCTCGAAGTCCGTACGGTCCGCGAAGTCCGGCGTGATCGGAGCGGCAGGTGTGCCGGATGCTGCGCTTGTGGTCATGCTGATCTCCTGGGGCCGGTGATGCGCTGGCAGCGAGGACGTCGCCGCGCAGCCACCCCGCCACCGGCCAGGTGGCGGTCCCGGTCCTCGACCGCTCGGTCATGGCCGGCCCGGGTCAGCCCGTCGGCCCACGCATCCCTCCCGGGGCACGTGAAGCGCCGTCCCGGACCCGTACTGCAGGACGCCTCAGCCAGTAAAAGTCCGTCGGTACACGACTATTTGGGCATGCGTGACGTTACGCAACCGGGGAGGCGCGGGGAGAAGCACCGGTGGCCGAACGGCCGTCAGACGAGCAGGAACGCACCCGCCGTCGCCGCGCCCAGCGACGCTCCTGCCACCACCTGGGCGACGGTGTGGTACCCGAGCGCCACCCGTGACCAGCACACGGCGGCCGTCATCGCGTACGCCAGGAGCCACCACGGGGAGTGGACGGCGGCGAGCAGCGCGACGACCGCCGAGGCGACCGACGCGTCCACCGAGATCTTCCAGACGGTGTTGACGGCCAGCAGAACGACCGTCATCGCCCACAGTGCCAGCATCGCCACCAGAATCCCGGTCGGCGCGTGCCCGAGGACCATGACGACCGAGCCCGCACCGATCGAGCCCAGGATGACGAAGAAGATCGGCGCACGCTTCGTACGGTCGACGACATGCCGGTCGCCCCAGGTGCCGCGCCCCCGTTCCCACTCGATGTAGCCGGCCGGGACGAGCCCCGCGCACAGGGCGCCGAGCAGGCCCCACAGCAGGCCGGCCCAGTGGCCCGCGGCGGCCAGGCCGATGGCGAGCATGCCGACCAGCAGGACGTTGCGGGGCTGGAAGACGTCCGTGACCCTGCGGGCCGACGACGCCCGGGTGACGACGGTGGGGTCGATGGTGGACGTCACGCCGTCTTCTCCATGTCGGTCATGGACGCCAGGACGTGCCGGGTCCGGTCGTCGGTGATCGTTCGGTACGCGGCCGCCACCTGCACCAGCCACGCCACTTCGCCGTCCTGGTCGGTGGCGTACTGGGTGCCGACCGCCCCGGCCGGCCCCGCGGGTGCGCCACTGCTCCTGGCCGCCAGTGCGGCCTTGATCCAGTACGCGTCGGCGAGCGGTCCGGCCTTCGCGGAGTCCGGGGTGTCGGCGGCGGCCGCGGTCTCGGCGGCCGGCAGCAGGCTGTCCGGTACGTAGTGGCGCAGCTTCTCGACCGCGTCCGCGATGTCGGCGGCCCACCGGTCGATCCGTAGATCGGCGGGGGTGTCGAACCGGGTCAGTTCGCGGCGCAGCGACTGCGGCGGCTCGAACGGCTGGTCGGGGAACGCGGTCATCAGCTCGTACCACAGGACGTGCAGCCGGCCCTGGGCCCGCCACAGCTTCGCCCGGCGCCGGCCCTTGCTGAGGGCGGGGATGGACGCGCCGACCGCGAAGAACGCGAACAGCACGAGCTGCGCGGCCTCGGTGACCTCGTCGAACTGCAGGGCGAAGGACGGGCTCGGCCGGTCGATGACGCTGATCCACAGGAACAGCGTGCGGCTGACGGTGTAGCCGACCCCGATGAACATCGCGAACGTCATCATGCCGAGTCCCACCCGCAGATGGCGGAGCCGGGCGCCGGCGGTGGCCAGCGCCCACTGGTACGCGCAGACCGCGGACGCGGCACCGAGGTAGAGGTAGAACACGCTCATGTACAGCGTGGCGCCCCACTGGCCGGCATGGTCGGAGACAAAACGGTCCGACGGTACGGAACGGTCGACGACGGTGAAGAAGAGCACCGTCAGCAGGACCAGCGTGGCAACGGACGCCTTCGCTGCCACCTGCTGGATCGTCCGGGCGAACCGTACGTGCCGCGGGATGTCACCGGCGTCGGGGTACTGGCCGTAAATGGCGACGATGTAGCTGAGGATCGCCAGGATCGCGGCAGTCGCGGTGTAGTGCTTGAGCAGGACCGAGAGATCGGTGACCGGGCTGTCGTTGAGGCCGATCCGGACGACCCGGGTCTTGGTCCACAGGGCGACGGCGAATCCGGCGTAGCAGCCCCACAGGGCCCGGCGACGCTTGTCCTCCTCGTCGCCCCACAGGGCGGCCGGCATGCGCCAGATGGCGACGGCCGTCATCAGTCCGGCTATGAGGTAGCCGGCGAGGTCGAGCGGGGTCACGGCGAAATTCCTCTGGGTGGGGGACAGCTGGAGGGTGGTGGCGCGGGCAGGTGGCTGGTCAGGTCCGGCCGAACAGGCCGCGGCGACGGCGGTGCGCGACGGGACGGGAGAGCGAATTGGCGAGGCGGCCCACCATGTCGTCGCTGGTCACGTCCCTGGCCATCCGGGGGATGAGCGAGGCGCCGAACTCGGCGACCCGCTCGTCATGGGTGTCGTACTGGGCGCGCGCCTGCACCGTGCCGTCGCCCGCCCCCAGTGCGTCGGCGACACCGGAGTCGAGGACCCGGGAGATCAGAGACGTGTCGAAGACGGGCAGCAGCCGCTGGAGCTGCTCCGCGTCGAGCGAGGTGCCGTGGTCGAACCACTCGTGGCACAGCTCGTGCAGGATGACGTGTTGCGTCTGGTACGCGGTCGGGCGCCTCCGGTAGAGCACGAAGCTGGTCCGGCCGGAGGCCAGGCGCAGCCCGCAGGCGGCGTTGACCCGCGCCAGCCGGTCGGGCATTTCGTGCAGCACGATGGTGCGACCGCGGGCCGCCTCCATGTTCGCCACCAGAGCGGCGACGGAGAACGGGGCGGGGATGGGAAGGTCGGCCAGCCCGGACTCGCACTCTTTCCGCAGCGCACGCAGGGACATGAGGTCTACTGCTCCGACCCGCCGTCGGCTGCGTCGCCCCGGCAGTCCTTCGCGTCCGCCAGGAGCGAGAGCGCGAAATGCAGCAGCTCCGGCGGAAGGCCGTCGTCGTCGAGGCCACGGCCGGCCAGCCCGCTGATCTCCCCGGTACGCCGCTTCGCGAGGAACCGCAGACCCGCGACGACATCGTCGACGACCTCGGACTCCTCCTTGAAGAAGCGCCAGTCGACGCCGAAGCCCAGCCCGAGGGCCTTGAGGATCTCCTCGGACGGCTGGGTGACCTTCCCGGCGAGGATGTTCGAGAAGTAGCTGTGCGACAGCGACCCGCCGCGCTCCTTGACCAGGTCCGCGAAGACCCGCCCGGAGATCTTCTGGCCGGGGAAGGTCTCCTCCACCATGTACTCGACCTTCTGCTGCAGTGTCCGCAGCTCCGGCGCGTGTTCTTCGCCGTTGTCCATCGGGGCCCCCACGTTCACGTCCGCCGCACGCGCGTCCGAGCGGAACATCCTGCTCCGGTGCCAGGAGCGGGCTTGCGCAAACACTCTACGTCACTGTTAACTCGAAAAAACATGGGCAAGGGACCACGAGGGGAGTCCCTTGCCCATGACGTCGTCGTGCGTCCGCGCAGGCCTGCAACGAGTCGTAGCCCTTCACGACGGGGGATGCGTGAAGGGCTACGCGTACATTATGGCCGCCGGCCAGGCCGTCATCAACTGACCGTCCGGTCAGTGTGTCCGGCCGGGCGTGCGGGCAGGTGCGCGGGGGCGCGGGTGGAGAGGCGTACGACGGTCCGTCGGGCTCCGGGTGGCCGACCTCTCCGGCAGGCAGATAATTTCACCTGACGGGTCCGGGAAATCTGTCGTGGCTATGATAGAGATGATGGCTCGCACCATGAGAGTTTCTTTTTCGGTCAACGAAATCAGAGACACTTCCGATGTCTCTCGCCGCGGGCCCGGAAGAGGTGCAAATGCCCGCAGAACCCCCTCCGCACGCCGCGGACCGACTCGATGACGACGACTACCCCGCCTACACCATGGGGCGTGCCGCGGAGATGATCGGCGCCACGCCCGGATTCCTCCGGGCGATCGGTGAAGCCCGCCTGATCACGCCCCTGCGGTCCGAAGGCGGCCACCGCCGTTACTCCCGCTACCAGTTGCGCATCGCGGCCCGCGCCCGTGAGCTCGTCGACGGTGGCGCGCCGATCGAGGCCGCCTGTCGCATCGTCATCCTGGAGGACCAGCTGGAGGAGGCGCTGCGCCTCAACGCGGAGCTG
Source organism: Streptomyces sp. NPDC005181 (assembly GCF_040608395.1). Taxonomy (NCBI): domain Bacteria; kingdom Bacillati; phylum Actinomycetota; class Actinomycetes; order Kitasatosporales; family Streptomycetaceae; genus Streptomyces; species Streptomyces sp. NPDC005181. Next base: position 216,158 of record NZ_JBEXID010000001.1, on the reverse strand, counting down.
CGCCGGTCCACGGCGGGTTCGGCCGGCGGAGCGGGCGAGGGGTCCTGAGGTCGGGCCACGGGACAGAATATCTGCTGCCGCAAGCACAGAATTTTACGCAATGCACGATGAGGGTTTATGGCACACCGGACGGAGTGTAATTACTTGCCGCGCCCGGACGGCTCCATCGTGCTAGTGTGGATCCCAGTTGCAGTTGTGGTTCCCAAAACTCCAAGTGCTCTCGCCGACGTAATGTGCCGGTGAGCGCGCTTTTGTATTTCCGGCATTCTTGTTCCGGACGGGGTAATCATCGCGGCGACGCGGGTTCCGCACAGTGCGGGTCCCCGGGCACTGCCCCAGAAGGAGATAAAACATGGCTACTGGCACCGTCAAGTGGTTCAACGCGGAAAAGGGCTTCGGCTTCATCGAGCAGGATGGCGGCGGCGCTGACGTCTTCGCCCACTACTCGAACATTGCCGCGAGCGGCTTCCGTGAGCTGCAGGAAGGCCAGAAGGTGAACTTCGACGTCACGCAGGGCCAGAAGGGCCCGCAGGCGGAGAACATCACCCCCGCGTGATCCTGCGAATGCTCCGGCGCTGACGCGCTGAGACGCACTTGCGCACAGCTGGGGCCCGCACCTTGGGGTGCGGGCCCCAGCTCGTTGCTTTTTCCGGGGCAGCCACCGCGCGCCGCCCCCCCAGTCCCTGTGACGGACACGGTTCATCCGTGTCGGACACGGCTCATTCTTCGCAGCCGGGCTTCGTCCACGCATTTCATCGGCCCGTTCTTGCGATTCCTGCGCCGCTCTGCCGCCGCAACGAATTCCTCGATACGCGCCATATCGAGGAAGGGTTCTGCATGAACCGCACAGCTCGCACGAACGATCGTTACTCCGGCACCCGCAGCGGCGGCTTCCGCTCCCAGGCCGGCGGTGGTCAGGGCGGCCAGAGCCGTTACAGCGCCCCGGGCCGCTCCGGTTCCGGTAGCTACGGCCGTCGGCCCGCCGCCAAGCAGGGCGAGTTCGCCCTGCCGAAGACCATCACCCCCGCGCTGCCCGCCGCCGAGGCGTTCGCCGATCTGGATCTGCCCGCGCCCCTGCTGGCGGCGCTCGCCGCCGAGGGCGTGATCACGCCGTTCCCGATCCAGGCGGCCACGCTGCCCAACTCGCTCGCCGGGCGCGACGTCCTCGGCCGCGGCCGCACCGGCTCGGGCAAGACGCTCGCCTTCGGCCTCGCCCTGCTGGCCCGTACCGCAGGCCGGCGCGCCGAGCCCCGCTGCCCGCTGGCCCTGGTCCTCGTCCCCACCCGGGAGCTGGCTCAGCAGGTCACCGACGCGCTCACTCCGTACGCCAAGTCGCTGAAGCTGCGCCTGGCAACCGTCGTCGGCGGGATGTCGATCGGGCGGCAGGCCAGTGCGCTGCGCGGCGGCGCCGAGGTGGTCGTCGCCACGCCCGGCCGGCTCAAGGACCTCATCGAGCGCGGTGACGCCCGCCTCGACCGGGTCACCATCACCGTCCTCGACGAGGCCGACCAGATGGCCGACATGGGCTTCATGCCGCAGGTCACCGAGCTGCTCGACCAGGTGGCGCCCGAGGGCCAGCGGATGCTGTTCTCGGCCACCCTGGACCGTAACGTCGACCTGCTGGTCCGCCGCTATCTGCACGACCCGGTGGTCCACTCCGTCGACCCGGCGGCCGGTGCGGTCACGACGATGGAGCACCACGTGCTGTACGTCCACGGCGCCGACAAGTACGCCACCACGACGGAGATCGCGGCGCGCGACGGCCGGGTGATCATGTTCCTGGACACCAAGCACGCCGTGGACAAGCTCACCGACCACCTCCTCAACAGCGGCGTACGGGCTGCCGCGCTGCACGGCGGCAAGTCGCAGCCACAGCGCACCCGCACCCTGACCCGGTTCAAGACCGGGCACGTCACGGTGCTGGTCGCCACGAACGTCGCGGCCCGCGGCATCCACGTCGACAACCTCGACCTGGTCGTCAACGTCGACCCGCCGAGCGACCACAAGGACTACCTGCACCGCGGCGGCCGCACCGCCCGCGCCGGTGAGTCCGGCAGCGTCGTCACGCTGGTGCTCCCCAATCAGCGTCGCGAGATGACACGCCTGATGGCCGACGCGGGGATCACCCCGAAGATCGCCCAGGTCCGCTCCGGCGAGGCCGAACTGAACCGGATCACCGGAGCGCAGGCCCCGTCGGGTGTGCCGGTCACCATCACGGCGCCGGTGACGGAGCGCGCCAGGAGCGGCGCGTCGTCCCGTGGCCGCCGCAGCCGCCCGGCACAGGCGCGCCGCGCGTCCTCCGGTGCGTCGTCGCAGTCGTCCACCTCGTCGTCCTCGGCCCGCGTGGGGAACGGCGGTTCGCCGCGCAGGTCCTCGGGCTACCGCGCGGCCTGATCGCGACTCGGCCCACTGATCCGGTTCCTTCTCTTCAACCCCGTTGAGGCACTATGCGTTGCGTCATCGCCCGCTTCCCCTTCGACCTGTTCAAGAGCGAGGTCGTGGATTCCATGAAGGGCATCAAGCCCGAACCCGTCACAGGTGATTCGGTGGTCATCGGCCGTCGGGTCTATCCGGTCAAGCAGGTCGGCGAGGTGATCACCCGGCAGGACCGCCGTGATTTCACATCCGGCGAGGTGACTCGCGCGCTGACCCGCCTCGGCTTCACCTGCCGTACCGCGGACGTGCCCGTTCCGGCCGTCGCGCCGACGCCGCTGGAGGCGGCGTCGGCGATGCTCGGATCGCCGACCACCGTCTGACGCCTGGACGGATAAGAGGTACGAGGGCCGGGGGCCGGGACGCGCGTCCCGGCCCCCGGCCCTGTCGCGCGCGTACCGGACGGCCCTACGCCCACAGCGCATCGGCGACCGTGACCCCCGCGAACACCGCGCCCAGCCCCGCCACCACGCTCGCCACGACGTTGGCCGCCGCGTAGAACTTCGCCCCGTCCTCCGCCAGTCGCAGCGTCTCGTAGCTGAACGTCGAGTACGTCGTCAGTGCCCCGCACAGCCCCGTACCCAGGAACAGCTGCACCTGCGACGACGCCGCGCCGGCCGCCACCGCTCCGGTGAGCAGCCCCAGCACCAGGGACCCGGCCACATTCACCGTGAACGTCCCCCACGGGAAGACCGTGTCGTGCCGGGACTGGACCGCCCGGTCGGTCAGATAGCGCAGCGGTGCACCGATCGCCGCGCCGACGATCACCAGCAGCCAGCTCACCGGCCCTCCCTCCGGCCGGGGTAGTGGATGACCTCGCAGGCGTCCAGGACGGCCACGCCTTCTCCGATCACCTCGTCGACGAGCGGAAGGAACGCGCGGATCCGCTCCTCCGTGTCCACGATCACGACGGCCACCGGCAGGTCCTCGCTCAGCGACAGCAGCCGCTGGGTGTGGATCATCGACGAGGCGCCGAACCCCTCGATGCCCCGGAACACACTCGCGCCCGCCAGCCCCGCCCGGTGAGCCCGGTGCACGATCTCCGAGTAGAGGGGCCGGTGGTGCCAGCCGTCGGACTCCCCGATGAGGACGGTCAGGCGCAGACCCCGTTCGGTCACCCCGATCCCTTCGGTCACCCTGCTCTCCTCGGTCTCCTCGGTCCGGTGCGTCTCCTCGGGCCTCCTCGTCATGGCTGCCTCCACGCCAGCACGCGGCGCGTCAGCCGCACCGCACTCCACACCGCGGCCAGCGCCGCCAGCGGGGTCAGCCCGAGATACGCGATACCGGTACGGGCCCGGCCGGTGTCCACGAGCCGCTCGATGTCCACCGCGTACGTGGAGAACGTGGTGAACCCGCCCAGCACCCCTGTACCGAAGAAGGGCCGCACCAGCCGGTGCGCCGACCGGACCTCGCTGATGACCACCATGAACACGCCGATCACCGCACACCCGACGACATTCACCACCAGCGTCGTCCAGGGGAAGCCGCCCGGCGGAGTCGCCCAGATCAGTGAAGCCCCGTAACGGCCGCACGCCCCGATCGCACCGCCGAGGGCGACGACGGCGACGACGGACCACTGCCTGCCGGACCACTGCCTGCCGGACCGCTTGTCCCGCTGCTCGGGTACGGACATGGCGGCCTCGGCGTCGTCGGGATCATCCGCGGCGGAGGATCCCGGGGACCCCGCGGGCACGGGGGACACTCCGGGCTGCTGGGTTCCCATGGGCACACGTCTCCTACCTGCCGGGTGCCCGTACGCGGGCACGCTCCATCGCAAGTAGGGACCGTTGGCGGCACTGCTGCCGCGGTTCGGGTACGGCGGGCCCCACCGCCGCGCAGCAACCGTCAGTCACCATCACAGTCCCTGCTCGCACCAGAGTATCGCCCGGGTGTGCGCCCCGCCCGGCGCCGCAGCGACAGGTGATCGGTGCCCGGCCGGCGCGCGGCCGGGTCAGCACCTGCCCGGCCGCGCGTACAGCGTGACCTGGCCACCCTTCACCTGCACCCGGCGGCAGACGACGAATTCCTTCCGCAGGACGTCCCGCTTGACCGCCTCATCGGGGAACGGGTCCTCCGGCTGTCCCGGCGGATCGGTGAGCGCCACGATCCGGTCGAACGCACGCAGCCGGACCCGGATCCGGTCGGCCGAATCCTCGGTGCCTTCAAGGGTGTTGTCGGCCCTCGGGCTCCGCTGCAGGGCCAGATCGGTCAGGCCCCGGAAGTCGTCCGGATAGGAGAGGGCCCATTCCCTGCGCCGCGCCGGCATGAAGAGCACACCGGCGTCGTCCGATGCCATCGTCCGCACCTGGGCGGCGATGGCGGTGACGTTGTCCTTGCGGCTGTCGGGGGTGCGCATCTGGAGCGTCACCGGAAGGAGCGCCACGGCGACGCCGGCCGCCGCGATGCCGAACACCACGGCCCGCGACCGGGGCGCCGTCGGCCGGGCGGCCCGTCCCACGGCGTCCCACAGCCGGTCCACGGCCACACCGATGAGCAGGGCCAGGGCGAGCTGGGAGTAGAGGACGTAGCGGTCCACGTACATCGGGGCGTAGAGGGAGGCGACGAGGAGCGCGGCCGTGGGCACGATGAGCAGCGGGAGGGCCAGCCGGACCAGACGGAGCGCGCCCTCCCGAGTCTCCGTACCCGGTACCACCGGCTTCGTCGCGTACCCGGCGCAGAGCACGCCGACGAGGGTGACGGCCGCGATGACGAGCCATTCGCCCGCATGCGGCCAGCCGATCCAGGAGACCTGCCCCGACTGTCCCGCGGACCGGAGGGCGAGCGGGACGACCGGAGCCACGGACAGCCCTGCGGCCGTCGCCCAGGACCGCAGCAGCGTGCGGGGCAGCCGCGAGAGGTACAGCGTCAGGCCGTGGGCGGGCAGGGCGAGGACCGCGAATTCGTGGAGCCATCCGGCGGCGGCGACGGTGAGCGCGTACGCGGTCCAGCGACGGCGGGAGGAATGGTCGAGGGCGCCGACGAACAGATAGGTGGAGAGGGCGATGAACGCGCACACCATTGCGTACGAGCGGCCCTCCTGCGCGTACATCTGGACCACGGGGAGGAGAGCGAAGGCGATACCGCCGATGAGTCCGGTACGGGGGCCCACGAGGCGGCGTCCGGTCGATGCCACCAGAAAGGCGGACACGCACGTCGCGAGCACCGACGGGAGCCGCAGTGTCACGAGGCTGTCGCCCCCCACGGCGAAAAGTGCGTGCATGAAGAAGTAGTAGAGGCCGTGCACCGCATCGGCATGGCCGAGCAGCTGCCAGATCTCGGAGAGGCTCCGGTGGGCGACCTGGTAGGTCACCGACTCGTCGCGCCACATGGTGTTTTGGCGACGGACCCCCCAGAGGCCCATCAGCAGTGCCAGCAGCGCGGGCAATAAACCGACCCGGTATCGGGACAGTGGCGCGGAGCCCCGTTCCGGTCCTGGTGCGTGGTGCCCCTCGGGGCGGGTCCTCGCGCTCAAAGCGGCCGGATTCAGCGGAAGGTTGATGGCACACTCCGATTCGGCGGCGCAAGGGTGCAACGGATCCGGGTCTGCGCTCGTCAGCGTACCCAACACCCCGGAAGGCCGGGAAGGGTCAGCGCTGTTCCCGTACGGCGCGCGCGGAATCGAGACAGAGTTTTTCTCATCGATTCCAGGACCTTGAAATAGGCGACGTGCTCCCGTATCGCCTGCTGCTGGATGGTCTTCTCCGCCATGAGTCACATCTTCACCGGATCGGGTCACCGCATTCAGGTCACATCCGCCGTCGTGGTCCATTACCGGAGTTCGGTCGAACCCGGACGAATCCTGGAAACCTGCGACGCCGGACGCCGAACCGGTGCGGCGTCGGCGCTGGTGCCGGAGCGGACGGCCGGTGCGATGCGCGCAGCCTCCCGCATGAACGCGCGGAGGCGCCGTTCCCGACTGCTAGGCTCGCGCGGATCAAGAGCGTGAATCACCAGCAAACGCCTGAGAACGCAAGGGAATGGTCGTGGAGAAGACTTCCCCGAAGATCGTGGTGGTCGTCCCCACCTACAACGAGCGGACGAACCTGCCCATCCTCGTAGATCTGCTCACGGAACTGCACGTGCCGAACCTGCACATTCTCGTGGTGGACGACAATTCGCCCGACGGTACGGGTGATGTCGCGGACCGGCTCGCGACCGAGACCTCGGGCCTGGTCGGCGTTCTGCACCGAATGGAGAAGAACGGGTTGGGCCGCGCGTATGTCGCCGGTATGACGCGCGCGCTCGCAGAAGAAGCAGACGTCGTCATTCAGATGGACGCCGACCTCTCCCACCCGGCCTCGGTGGTCCCGCTCATGGTCGAGAAACTCTTCGCCGACGATGCCGCCGTCGTGATCGGCTCCCGCTATGTGGAGGGCGGTTCGCTCGCCACCGAGTGGCCGTGGCACCGCAAGGCGCTCTCCGACTGGGCGAATTTCTACGTCAACGCGATTCTGCGGCTGCACGTGAACGATGCCACGGCCGGTTTCAAGGCATGGCGTGCGGACACCCTCAAGGCAATCGATCTGCCGTCCGTCCGAAGCAACGGGTATTCCTTCCAGGTGGAGATGAACTACCGGACGGTCAGGCGCGGACTGAGAATCGTCGAGGTGCCGATCAGATTCGAGGAGCGGGTCAATGGCGAGTCGAAGCTCGGTCTGCGCGTACAGATCGAGTCGGCGATCGCGCCGTGGAAGCTGCTGTTCGGCAGGAAGAACGGCTGACTTCCGGGCGCTGGAGCAGGAGTTGGCACCGGAGTGGCGGGGGCTACCCCCAGCGGAAGCCGTGACGCCTGCCGGATAGGAATGGGGATACCGCTCAACAACCCTTGTCCCATGACCACTTACAGCAATCGGGCCCTGCTTCTCGTGCTCTCCGCGACGGCCGTCGCCACGTCCTTGACAGCCGTCACCACCCCGACGGCCCAGGCCGCACCGGCGAACTCCACCACCGCTGCCCCCGCTCTCTCCTGGCGCCCCTGCGCCCAGCCCGGCGGCCCTGCCGGGCAGGAGTGCGCCGACCTGCCCGTGCCGCTCGACTACGCCGACCCGGACGGCCCGCAGCTCATCCTTGCCGTCTCCCGTCTGCGCAGTGACCGCCCCGAGGCGCGGCGCGGCACGTTGATCGTGATCCCCGGCGGGCCGGGCAGCGCCGGGGTGCAGCGGCTGACCCAGAAGGGGGCGGCACTGCAGAAGGAGATGGCGGGGGCGTACGACCTGGTCGGCCTCGATCCGCGCGGCATCGGCGGCAGCACGCGGGCGAACTGCGGGCTCGACGAGGACGACCGGTACATGACGAGCCTGCGCTCCTGGCCGGAGCCGGGCGGTGACATCACGGAGAACGTCGCCCGGTCGCGGCGTACCGCCGAGGCCTGTGCGCGCAACGGGGGCGCTGTGCTGCGCAGCTTCACCACGGCGAACGAGGTGCGTGACATCGACCGCTTCCGGCAGGCGCTCGGCCAGGAGAAACTGTCGGCGTGGGGCGTCTCGTACGGTACGTACGTGGGTGCCGTGTACGCGCAGAAGTACCCGCAGCACACGGACCGCTGGGTGCTGGACAGCAGCGGTGACCCCGACCCGGCCCGGGTCGAGCGCGGCTGGCCGGCCAACATGTCGCAGGCCGCGGACGACCGCTTCCCGGACTTCGCGGCCTGGGCATCGGATCCGGCGCGGGACGCCAAGGGGCTGCGCCTGGCCCGACGGGCCGAGGACGTACGGCCGTTGTTCCTCTCCCTGGCGGCGAAGCTGGACCGTGAGCCGAAGGAGACGACCACGGCGGGCATCGCGCTGACCGGCAACCGGCTCCGGCAGGCGCTGCAGAGCGCCCTCTACAGCGACGCCTCGTTCGAGCAGCTGGCCCGGCTCGTCGCGGCGGCCCAGGACCCGGCCGCCGCACCCGTCCTCCCGGCAGATCTCGCGAACCCGCTGCCGGACCAGGACGCCGCGGTCATGGTGGCCGTCATCTGCAACGACGTGCGCTGGCCGGCGGCTGTCTCCTCGTACCGGAGGGCGGTGGCCGTCGACCGGGTGCGTCACCCGCTGACGGCCGGGATGCCGGCCAACATCACGCCCTGTGCGTTCTGGAAGAACACACCTGCCGGGAAGCCGACCACGATCACCTCCGAGGGCCCGTCCAACATCCTGATGATCCAGAACCTTCGGGACCCCGCGACCCCGTACTTCGGCGCGTCGAAGATGCGCGATGCCCTGGGCGACCGTGCGCGACTCGTCACGGTCGGCCACGGGGGGCACGGCGTCTACCTGGGCAACGGCAATGCGTGCGACACGAGCAGGGTCACCGAGTTCCTCACGACGGGGGTGCGCCCGGAGGAGGACGTGTATTGCGCGGACTGAAGGGGCCGAGGAGGGTCCCGCCCGCGCGGCCGACGGGACCCTACTTCGCCACGAACTGCGTGAGGATCGCCTGCACCTCGTAGATGTCGACGCCCTTGGTGAAGGTCTTCTGGATCGGCAACGAAGTGCCCGAGACCCAGATCTTGAGCTCCGCGTCGAGGTCGAACGTGCCGGCGGTCTCCACGGCGAAATGCGTGATGCTCCGGTACGGCACGGAGTGGTACTCCACCTTCTTGCCGGTGATCCCCTGCTTGTCGACGAGGAGGAGACGCCGGTCGGTGAAGAGGATGGTGTCGCGTATCAGCAGGTACGCGGCGTGCACCTGCTCGCCCTGCCCCAGCAGCCGCGCGTAGTCCTGCTGCGCCGTCGCCGTGTCGATGGTGTGCGCGTTTCCGAACAACGCCATGTCGGCCCCCCGTGTACGTGAAGTTGCACGTTTTTTCACACTGTATACGGGTCTGTACGGCGGCGGGCATGAACCGATGGAGCGGTTCCGGGCGGCTCCGGGTGGCTCTATGCCTTCAGCAGGGAGATGACCTCCTCGTCGGAGGTCTGCGAGAAGTCCTGATACCACTCGCCGACGGCAGAGAACAGAACCGGCGTGGAGAGGCAGACCACCTCGTCCACCTGCGTACGCAGCCAGGCCACCGTGTCCGCGGGAGCGACCGGAACGGCCAGCACCACGCGGGCCGCGCCCTGTGCCCGTACGACCTGGCAGGCCGCCGAGGCCGTGGCACCGGTCGCGATCCCGTCGTCGATCACGATCGCGGTACGGCCGTCGAGCGCCAGCCGGGGCCGGTCGTCACGGAACTGCTGCGCCTGCCGTGCGAGTGCCGCCTGCTCATTGCGCTCGACGGTGGCGATGTCCGTGGGACGCAGCCCCCCGCGGCGGACGACGTCGTCGTTGATCACCCGCACGCCGCCCTCCCCGATGGCGCCGAAGGCCAGCTCACGGTGGTACGGGACACCGAGCTTGCGGACCACGATCACGTCGAGAGGGGCCCCGAGCGCCGTGGCAACCGCCGCGGCCACGGGAACCCCGCCGCGCGGCAGACCCAGCACCACGGGTTTCTCCCCCGCCAGATGCCTGAGCGCTTCGGCGAGGCGATGCCCCGCATCCGTGCGATCGGTGAACAACACAGTGGTTCACCCCCGACCCAGGGGAGACAGTGACCACGTACTACTTCGAAGCAACCCCATGTGCGGCGGTCCCGCAAGTCGGCGACAGTCGACCGTATGGAAGGAATCGGAGTGTCCGGAGCGGTCGGCGCGGCCCTGATCGACATCGACGGTGTGCTCACCGTGGACTGGCAGCCGCTGCCCGGCGCGGTGGCGGCCATGGAGCGGCTGCGTGCCGCCGGACTCCCGCTCGCTCTGGTCACCAACACCACGTCCCGCACCCGCGCCCGGATCGCCGCGAAGCTGACCGGGGCGGGCTTCCCCATCGGTGAGGACGACATCCTCACCGCACCGGCGGTCACCGCCGCGTATCTGCGCGAGCACTACCCCGGCGCCCGGTGCGCGCTGCTCAACAGCGGCGATGTCCGCGAAGACCTGGCGGGCGTGACACTCGTCGACGCGGGGGAGGGCGCCCCGGCGGACACGGACGTGGACGTGGTCGTCGTGGGAGGCGCGGGTGAAGCGTTCAGCTACGCGGCCCTCAACGCGGCCTTCCGGCACCTCCAGCGCGGCGCCCGGCTGATCGCGATGCACCGGAACCTGTACTGGCGCACGTCGGAGGGGTTCGACCTCGACACCGGGGCCTTCCTCCCGGGGCTGGAGCGGGCCGCCCGGGTCGAGGCGGAAGTCACCGGCAAGCCCGCCGAGGCGTTCTACGCCACCGCGCTGGCCCACCTCGGCGCCGTCGCGTCCGAGACGCTGATGGTGGGCGACGACATCGAGACCGACGTTCTGGCGGCGCAGCGTTTCGGTATCACCGGCGTACTGGTCAGGACCGGAAAATATCTGCCCGAGACACACAGATCCGCCACCGGCACCCCGGACCACGTCCTCGACTCCTTCGCGGACCTGCCCACGCTGCTGGGGCGGTGAGCTGCCTGCGCACGCTGCTGAAGGGGTGAGCCGGCGCCCCTCGCGACCCGTCCGTACGGGCGCCTCCGCCCGGCTCTTCGTCGGGTGCCCGACCGTCCGTACGGGCGCATCCACCTGCCCCGTCCCGCGACCGTCCGGGGGACCCGCCCGCCGCGCCGAGACGGTCCGCCCCTCGTGGCCCCTAGCCTCAAAGCACCCTTTTCGGTCCCAGTGAGCACCGCGAACCACACACCACGGTGGAGTCCGCATGTCATCAGCCATCACGTCAGGCCGGAGCCGAAGCCGGAGCCGGAACGCTCAGCGCGTCCTCACTGTCCTCGGCCTCCTGCTGGCCGCCAGTGTGGCCGCGCTCGGCCTGGCCTGGGTGACGCCGTCGAAGGAACTGAGCGGCCTCGACCCGCGCATCGCGTCGATCATGCACAAGCCGGACTACCCGCACGCCCAGTGGGGGCTGTTCCAGCAGAACCCGGAGACCGGCGAGGTGGTGCAGTCGCGCGCCGCCGACCAGTTCTTCATCCCCGGGTCGGTGGCCAAACTGTTCAGCGTCAGCGGCACCTGGCACACCCTCGGCAGCGATCACCGCTTCGTCACCCCGGTGCACGCCGTCGGAGAGCGCCTGGGCTCGACCCTCACCGGGGACCTGGACCTCGTTGCCCAGGGCGACCTGACCCTCGGCGGCCGTACACGTGCGGACGGCACCGTCGCCTTCACCGCCATCGACCACACCTACGCCGACGACATCCCCGGCGCGACCCTCACCCCGCAGAACCCGCTGGCCGGCATCGACCAACTGGCCCAGCAGGTACGTGCCTCGGGGATCACCAAGGTCGACGGCGATGTGGTCGTGGACGCCAGGCTGTTCCGTCCCGATCCGGAGCTCGATCCGACCCCGGCGCCGCTGATCATCAATGACAACCTGATCGATCTGCTCACCACCCCCGGCGAGGGTCCGGGCGCGCCGGCCCGGCTGGACTGGCGCCCGCACGTCGCGTCGTACACCGTCTCGTCCACCGTCCGTACCGTCGCGGCCGGCAAGCCCACCGCCATCAAGGTGACCCCCTCCGCCGACGGCACCCGCATCCGGCTCACCGGCACCATCGCCGCCGATTCCGACCCGGTCCTGCGCGTGTCGGACATCCACGATCCGAACGCCTTCGGCCGTACCGCCCTGATCGAGGCACTGAAGCGGGCCGGGGTCGAGGTCACCGCCAACCCCGTGGGACCCAACCCGGCCGGACGGCTGCCCCGGTCGTACGGGGGCGCGCCGGAGGTGGCCCGGTTCACTTCTCCGACTTACGACAAGTACGCCCGGCTCATCCTGAAAGTGAGCCACAACCTCGGGGCGAACCTCGGTATCTGCCTCATGGCTGTGAGCACGGGCAGCTCCCGGTGCGCGGACGGTTTCCCGGTACTCGCGAAGTTCCTGGACAACGCCAAGGTGGACCGCAAGGCGGTTCAGCTCGCCGACGGCCGCGGCGGCGACCCGAACGACCGCACCACACCCCGCGCCGTCGCCCAGATCCTGACGTACTGGCAGGGCACCCCCGACGCAACCCGGTTCCGGGAGGCACTGCCCACGCTGGGCGTCGACGGATCCCTCGCGTTCTCCTGCCGGGACTGCCCCGCCCGTGGCAAGGTCTCCGCCAAGACGGGCACCGCCGCGGGCGGTGACCTCCTCAACGACCGGCTGAGCGTGGGTGCGGAGACCATCGCCGGGTACCTGGAGACCGGCAAGGGGCATTACGACGTGTTCTTCGCCGGGGTGAACGGCGCGTCGGCGTCCGACATCAAGGGCGTGCTGGCGATCGGGAACGACATGGCCGACATTGCCGCGTATCTCCAGGAGGGCGTGAGAGGCAGCTCCTGACGCCGGCCCGGAGAGCCCCGCTGTTGGGCCACTGGGGCGGCCCGCGTCCTTCTGCGTCATGACACGTGCCGGCAGGCGCCCACCCACATGAATATGGGTCATATTGTCCGACTTATGTCGTGCATTCGTCTTTCGTGGGCGCCCCTCCGCCGATCCCCGGCCGCCGCGGTCGTCCTGGTGGGCACCATCCTCGGCTCGGCGCTCCTGCCCGGGGTGGTGTCCGCCGCAGGACGGCAGGTGCAGGCGGAGCAGTCGGTGCTGGTGAACGAATCGTTCACCGGCGCCAACGCGCAGTCCGGCTTCACCGCGGTCGGACCGGCCTGCCTGACCGGCGCGCCCCAGGCCGAGCCACCCACCGGCGCCGCCGGGCATCCACTGGGTGGATGCTCCGCGACGCCCGTGGGGCCGGCGCCGCCCCGGAGCGCGGCACCGTACGGCTATCTCCAGCTCACGAGCGGGGGCGACGAACGGTCGGCGGCGGTGATCCACAACGGGGCGCTGCCCGCGAACGAGGGCCTGGAGGTCTCCTTCGATCAGTGGCAGTACGGCGGCCGGGCCGCCCGGAAAGCGGCGGACGGCATCTCCTTCTTCCTGGTGGACGGGGCCGCGCAGCTGACCCGCCCCGGGGCGTCCGGCGTCAGCCTCGGGTACGCGCAGAAACGGCCCGACGACGACCCGGGCCGGGAGTTCGTGCCCGGCGTCGACCACGGATACCTGGGCGTCGGCCTGGAGGTCCTCGGCGACTACTTCGGTGACGGGGAGCACCGGGGCGACGGATGCGAGCAGCGCTCCCCGGCCGGAACGCAGTCCCGGGCCCCGGCCCCGGGACGCAACATGGTGACCGTGCGGGGCCCGGGCCAGGACACCACCGGGTACTGCTTCCTCACCGCCACCACCGACAACCTCACGACGACCGGTCCGTGGCCGTCCACGCTGCCCGGCGAGCTCCACGGCCCGACCACCGCCGCGGACCTCCCGGCCGGTACGCCACCGGTCGAGGCCCAGCAGGTGCTGGAGGCGTCCCGGCGGACGGTGACCGTACGGGTCGGTCCCGCCCCCGATCCGACGCTGACCGTGCTGGTCGACTTCCACGACGGAAACGGATCCCGCCAGGTCCTGGAGACCGGGGCGCCCCAGCCGGTCCCGGCCACCTACAAGTTCGGCTTCGCCGCCTCCACCGGCCTGTTCGCCGATGTCCACCTCATCCGTACCCTGTCTGCCCGCTCGCTGAGGCCGCTGCCGCAGCTCAACCTGGTGAAGCAGATCAGCAGGGCCGAGATCCTCCCCGACGAGCTGGTGCCGGGAGCGAAGGTGCCGTACGAGTTCGTCGTCACCAATGCGGGCGACACCGAGATCACGGATGCGTCGGTGAGCGATCCGGCGGCCGGCCCGGTGACCTGCCCCGAAAGCACCCTCGCGGTCGGCCGGACCATGACCTGCACCGCCGAGTACACGATCACCGAAGCCGATGCCGTGCGCGGTTACCTCGACAGCACGGCACAGGCATCCGGCAACAGTGACGGCCAAAAGGCCGCCTCCCCGCCTTCGGAGGTGAAACTTCCGCTGGGCGGTCCGATCGGGCTGTCCCTCGACAAGCAGGTGAACGACTCCCGCGCGCACGAAGCCGGCGACCAGGTGGCGCACACCTTCGTCGTCAGCAACGTCACCGACGGACCGCTGGCGGGACTCGGCATCGTCGACGACCGGCTGAAAGACATCAGCTGCGAGTCGAAGGATCTGACAGCCCGCGGCACTCCGGCCGACAGCACCACCTGCACGGGCACCTATGTGGTGACGGAGGAGGACGCGACCGGCGGAAGCGTGGTCGCCACCGCAGTCGCGACGGCCGCCGGCGGCACCGTGAAATCACCACCCGACCAGGCAACGATCCGGATCCACAGCCCGACCCCGCCTCCGCCCCCCACTCCGCCCCCCACTCCGACGCCAACACCGACCCCGACACACCCGTGGCCGACGCACTCCCCGAAGCCGACGCACCACGCCTGGCCGGGCGGACCGCACGCCGGACCCCCGCCGGGCGGCGGACACCTCGCAGTCTCCGGAACCGGAACCGACCCGATGCTTCTCGCAACGGCCGGTGCGGCGCTCGCCGCCGGACTGCTGGTGACGTTCGGGCTGCGCTCCGGACGCCTCCGGCGCCTGCGTCGTACGTCTGCCAACCGGCGCCCATGAGCAGCGACCGACCGAGAAGCGGCCGGGCGGCGCGCTCATGGCGAAGGCCCCGGCCGGCGAACCGGTCGGGGCCTTCATCCGGTGGAGGATGCGGACCATCCCCCGCAGTGCCCCTAGCGGGCCGTGCCGAAGTCCTGAGTCCAGTAGCTGTTGGGCTGCGCGAGGCCGATGCCGATCTCCTTGAACGAACAGTCGAGGATGTTGCGCTTGTGGCCCGGACTGGACATCCAGCCCGCCATGACGCTCTCGGGCGTGGAGTAGCCGTAGGCGACGTTCTCGCCGTAGGAGCTCCAGCTGTAACCGGCACGCGTGATCCGGTCGCCGGGCGACGACCCGTCGGAGCCCGTGTGGGACATGTTCCGGTGGGATGCCATGTCCTCGCTGTGGTCCTGAGCGGCCTTGGTCAGCTTCGCGTTGATGGTCAGCGGAGAGCATCCGGCCTTGCTGCGCTCGTTGTTGACGAGCGTCAGCACGCGGGCCGTGGGCCCGGATGCCGGTGCCGTCGTAGCCGGTGCGCTGGGGGACGCGGTGGTCTGCGGTGCGCTGGGAGTCGTAGTGGGGCTCTTCGACGGTTCAGCAGTCGGCTTGTGACCCCACGGGGAGCCCGTCCACCGCTGGTGGGAGCTCACCTGCTCCCAGTGACCGGAGGGGCGACCGCCCGCATCACCCTGAGAACCCAGGCAGGCCATGGCGGCGGAGGGCACACCCACGGCTCCCACGGCGACGACAGCGATGGCTATCGGCCGGTAGTACGTCTTCCTGCGGTGCTTCCTCATGCGTGACCTCGCTCGGTGATCGCGGAGCGCCCCCAGGGGGTCCGGCTGTGCCCAGTTCCTGCACCTGGGCCGCGGAGACGCCTTGCGGCCGACATTCTTAGAACTGCTGTCGGGGTGCGGCAACAGGCGGAAGTACTACCTCGGTCCGTAGCGACGGACAGCTCTTGAAACGGGCGCACAGGCGTGCTCGTCCGGCTCCTGGGGGTGCGAAGAAGTCCGTCGGTCCGTCAGAAGCCGTTGGTCACTTCGCGAACGGGCGAAAGTGTCGAGCGGGTCGAATGCCGCCCAATCTCGCGTGGAGTATTTCTGCACCAAGACGGATATAACGCACTATGCCGTCAAGCCTCGATCTACTATTCGGCAACCTGAGTGCCGAAAGTCTGTGTGTCTGATGTCACGGAACGAGGGGTGCGCCGACGTCGTCGCCGCAGCCACTCCTGCCCGGGCACGAGGTCAGGACGTGGACCGTGCCGGCGGGGCCGGAGGCGTACGGCTCACCGTCCGGCCCAGAGCAGCGGCTGCCCGCGCGAACTTCGCGGCGTCCACGACGGCCGCACCACCCAGGTCGTTGTTGAAGTAGACGTACACATCGTCCTCATCGGGCCAGGTGTCGACGATGCGACGGGCCCAGGACTTCAGTGCCTGGCGGCCGTAGCGTGGCGGCGGCTCTGCGATGCCGCCGTGAAACCGTACGTACCCCCATGACGCCGTACGCCACAGTGGCGTCACCGGGCGGGACCCCCGATCTGCCCAGCACAGCGCGCTGCCGTGCCGTTCCAGCACCGCCCGGAGCTCCCGCTCCGCCTCCCACCACGAGGTGTGCCGAAGCTCGACGGCCACCCGGACCGTGTCGGGAAAACAGGTCAGGCAGGCGTCGAGAGCCCCGATGTCCTCCCGGAAGTGCGACGGCAGTTGCAGCAGCACGGGCCCGAGGCGGTCGCCGAGCCCCTGGGCATGATCCATCAGCCGGCACACCGGCTCCTCGGGGTCGTGCAGCCGCTTCAGATGCGTCAGGTAACGGCTGGCCTTGACCGCCATGACGAATCCTTCCGGCGTCCGCTCCCGCCAGGAGGCGAAGATCTCCGCAGTGGGAAGCCGGTAGAAGGCGTTGTTGTTCTCCACCGTGGCGAATTGCCCGGCGTACTCCTCCAGCCACAGCCGCTGCGGTTGCCCGGGCGGATAGAGAATGCCGCGCCAGTCCTTGTACTGCCACCCTGACGTTCCGACGAGCATGGGCATGGTCCGATCCCTGCCCGTGAGGCCGGAGGACGTAACGCCGGCCGTAACTCCTCACCCGGCGAGAACACCGCACGGCTCATGGGGCACAGGCGGCGAGAAGGCCGCATGGCGCACGCTGTCGGTCAGTGGTGCGTGCGCCACGCGGCGAGCAGTTCTTCGGGGCCGTAGACCGCCTGCAGCCCCGAACAGCCGACTCCGTTGCGCGAGACCGCGACGAGCGGGACAGGGGCACCGGTTACGGCTGCCCGGTGCCTGCGCAGTGCGGCGAGGTCGTGGCCGTCGAACGGCGAGGTCTCCAGCCACTTGACCGAGCCGAGGAACAGCAACTGTTGGGCGACGGGCTGCCGGTCGGCACCCACCAGGTCGATCTCGACGTCGTTGCTGCGGGTCCAGTAGCCGCCGATGGCCGGAGCGGCGGGCAATCGGCCGTCGGGCAGGGCGCGTGCGAGCGACTCGCGGATCAGCGGCTCGATCGCGCGCCCGCGCCAGGTGGTCCACCGGTCCCTGATCCGGGCGAGCGTGAGGTCCCCGCGCATGCGCTCGATCTCCGCCATGTGGGGTTCGATGAAGGCCAGCCAGAACCGCAGATAGGGGTCCGCCACCCGGTAGCGGCGTTCCTTGGAGGGGCGCAGGGAGACCGGCAGTTCGGCAGCGACCACACGTTTGTCGATGAGCAGCTCCGCCGCCCGGCTGAGGGTGCTGTGCGCGATGTTTCCGGCGGACCGCGCGATGTTGCTGAAGGTCCGCTCTCCTGTGCCGATGGCGCGCAGGACTTCCCGGCCCATCGCCTGGGGCGGGAATTCCGCGGCCAGTGAGCGTTCCGCAGAGACCAGGAGGGCAGAGATCGGGTTGTCCAGCGCGGTGTCCAGGAATTCCCACATGGGGGCCCCTGGGCGCCACTCCCGGCAGAGCAGCGGGAGCCCGCCGGTGATCAGCGCGGCGTCGAAGGCGGTGGCGGGGTCCAGGTCGAGCATCTCGGCGATGTCGGCCGGGTTGAGCGGACCCAGCACCATGTCGCGACCACGCTGATGGAAGGGACGGTCGTAGCTGCCGAGCGCCTCCATCATCGACAGATCGGAACCGATCAGGAGCAGCAGCACCGGCTTGCGGCTGAGCAGGCGGTCCCAGGTTCGCTGCAGCATCCCCTCGAAGGCGTCGACGCGGTCCATGAGGTACGGAACCTCGTCGATGACGATCACGCTCGGAGTGTCCTCGGGCACGATCTCCGCCAGCAGTCTGAAGGCCGCGTTCCACTGGCTCGGCAATTCTTCGGAGTACAGGCCGCGCTCCGGCAGGGTGGAGGTCGCCACTGCATCGGCCAGCTCGGCGAGCTCGTCCGCGGCCGACCCGCCGGCCGCGGTGAAGAACAGATACGGCACCCCGGCACGCTGCAGGAACTCTTCGACCAGGCTGGACTTCCCGACCCGTCGCCGGCCGCGCAGCAGTGTGCACTGACCGGGCTTCGCGGACCCTGCCGCTGCCCGGACCTCGTCGAGGGTCCGCCCCAGGATGCCCAGCTCCCGGGCCCGTCCGATGAAGCGGTGCAAGGCGCCACCTCCTGGCTGTCCAGCCGGACAGATGGTTGCGCAAAAGATACTATCTCGTCCGCTAGTGAAGTCGGCGTTCGGCGACGTGCGTTTTCCGAGGTTCGCGGTCGACGCCCGCAGCGCCACAATGGAGGTGTGGGACGCGCCTGCCGTTGCGCAGAAGCGGGAGCCTTGGATGCCGTACGTAGCTGTCACAGCATTGAGTCACACCGGGCTGATTCGTGATCACAATGAGGACAGCCTCGTGGTCGGACCGTGGACGTTGTGCGGCACCGTGACCGAGAATCCGCAGACGCTGCTGTTCCCTCTCGGCTCACCACTCGTCGTCGCGGTCGCCGACGGGATCGGCGGGCAGCCGGCCGGTGAGGTGGCCAGTGCACTGGTCGTCAGTCGACTCGCTTCGATCGGCCCTTCACTGGACAGCGAGGAAACCGTTCGTGACGCTCTGAACGCCTGCAATCATGCGGTGTACGCGGCCGCGGACGGCCATCCGGAGCTGGCCGCCATGGGGACCACGGTCGCGGGTGCCGTCGTGCTGGCCCAGTCGCTGCTTACCTTCAACGTCGGCGACAGCAGAGTGCTCGACGCGACTCAGGACGGACTTCGCCAGGTGAGTGTGGACGACAGCCCGCCGCTGCCGCCGGGCCGGCGCACCACGTCACTCATTACGCAGGCGCTCGGTGGCGCCCCCGCGTTCAGCGCCATCACGCCTCACGTGACGACGTCGCCGCTGTCCGCAGGCGATCGCTACCTGGTCTGCACCGACGGGCTGACCGACCCGGTGACGGAGGACGCACTCGACAGCCTGCTGCGGGTGCACAACGACGGCAGGGCCGCTTTCGAGCTGTGGAAGGCCGCCATCGAGGCGGGCGGCCCCGACAACATCACGCTCGCGGTGGTGCGCATCGGCGAGTAGCGGCCGGTGTGTGTGGACCCTCGCAAAGGGCTCGGCCATGAGCTCCTGATCCTCGACGCCACAGGTCAGTCCTTGTGCGACCTGCCCGGGGACGGGGCGCTGCCTACAGCGCGTCCGGGCCTCGCTCGCCGGTGCGGACCCGTACCACCGTGTCCACGGGCACCGCCCACACCTTGCCGTCGCCGATCTTGCCGGTCCGGGCGGCGCGGACCACCGCGTCGATGACCGGCTCCGCTTCCGCGTCCTCGACGACGACCTCGATGCGGACCTTGGGCACCAGGTCGACCCGGTACTCGGCGCCCCGGTACACCTCGGTGTGGCCGCGCTGGCGTCCGTATCCGCTGGCCTCCGTGACGGTCAGTCCGTGCACGCCGAGCTCCTGCAGCGCGGTCTTCACCTCGTCAAGGCGGTACGGCTTGACGATCGCGGTGATGAGCTTCATGTGGCAGGGTTCCTGTCCTTGGAAAGAGGTGCCTAGCGGGCCGGGGTCTGCGGAGCGGCATGACCCAGGACGCCGTGATCGTAGGCGCTCTCCGCGTGCACCGTCTGGTCCAGGCCCGTGAGTTCCTCCTCTGTGGCGGCCCGCACCCCCATCAGCTTGTCGATCGCCTTACCGATCCCGTAGGTCGCCAGGAACGTGTACGCAGCCACGGCAAGCACGGCGACGGCTTGCCGGGCGAGCTGACCCGGTCCGCCGCCGTAGAGGAGACCCTCCTTGCCGCCGGTCATCGTGGCCGTCGCGAACAGGCCGATGAGCAGCGTGCCGACGACGCCTCCGACGAAGTGCACGCCGACCACGTCCAGCGAGTCGTCGTAGTCGAACCGGAACTTCCACGCGACCGCGTACGAGCAGACGACGCCTGCCGCGAGTCCGACCACGGCGCCGCCCAGGATGCTGACCGTGCCGCATGCGGGCGTGATCGCCACCAGGCCGGCGACCGCGCCCGACGCCGCGCCGAAGGTGGTCGGGTGGCCGTCGCGCTTCTGCTCGACGAAGAGCCAGCCGAGCAGGCCGGTGGATCCGGCGACGAGGGTGTTGAGGAGCGAGGCCGCTGCCAGACCGTTGGCGCCGAGGGCCGAGCCGCCGTTGAAGCCGAGCCAGCCGAACCAGAGCAGGCCGGCGCCGAGCATCACCATCGGCAGGTTGTGCGGGCGCATCGCGTCCTTCTTGAAGCCGATGCGCGGGCCCACCACCAGGGCGAGTGCCAGGCCCGACGCTCCGCACGTGATCTCCACCACGAGGCCCCCGGCGAAGTCCAGGGCGCCGAGTGAGTGCGCGATCCAGCCGCCGGGGCCCCACACCCAGTGGGCGACGGGAACGTATACGAGCAGGGTCCACACCGGCACGAAGACCAGCCAGGCCGCGAACTTCATGCGGTCCGCGATCGCGCCGCTGATCAGTGCCGCCGTGATGATCGCGAAGGTGAGCTGGAACGTGGTGAACAGCAGGGTGGGGACGCTGCCGGTGAGGGTTCCGGGGCCGATGTCCGCCATGCCCACGTGGTGGAGGTTGCCGATGAGGCCGGCGAAGACGTCGTCGCCGAAGGCCAGCGAATATCCCGCGACCAGCCAGACGACGGTGACCAGCGCGATGGACACGAAGCTCATCATCAGCATGTTGAGGACGCTCTTCGTGCGGACCATGCCGCCGTAGAACAGGGCCAGCCCGGGGGTCATCAGCAGGACAAGCGCGGTGGCGGCGAGCAGCCAGGCGGTGTCGCCTGTGTCGAGGCCTGCCGCGGCCAGGGTGACGGGGGTCAAGAGGGAGTCCCTCCTCGGGGCGGCGTGGGGGTCCGGCGACAGAGAGGGTGACCGGCGCGCGTTTCGTAATGAACACCCATGCGTTTCCAGCACATTTCATTGCGCGGAGGTGACAGAACACTCACCCTTCCTCGCGGCGCAGCCCGGGTGTGCGGCGCAGGCGAAGCGGCCCGGCGACGCACTGCCGTTCTGCTGCGCGCTCGTCATGCCCTCCAGTGTGGGTGGCCGTGACCTGCCGGCCCGGAACCCGGGCGGGCCGTGGCGCGCTGATCACCACCCGGTCCGGCTTTCGGCACGGCAGGCGACGCCCGCTGCGTCGGGACAACACAGAAGCCCCGGGCTGGTGGCCCGGGGCTTCCCTGTACGACCGCGCAGCGTCAGGCCTCGTTGCGCAACCGCTCTGCTTCCTCGGTGAGCCAGGCCGGACGGACCATCTCGACATTGCGTCCGACGCCGGCGGCGGCCCGGTCCAGCGCGTCGGCGGCCGTCTGCGGGTCGGACACGGTCCGGGCGTGGGCAGCCTCGGCGAGCGCCTGCGCCGCCGCGGCTTCCGACGCCCCGGCGAGCTGCAGCGAGGCGGCCGCCCGCTCGGCTGCCTCGGCTGCCTGTCCGTATCGGCCGTCGGTCCAGTACGTCCACGCCATGTTGTAGAGGCAGACTCCCCCGGCGCGCGGGTTCTCGATCTGCGACGCCTCGTCGAGTGCCCCGTCCAGCGCGGCCAGCGCCTCTTCGGTCCGCCCCAACGCGATCAGAGCGATGCCCTGGGCGTTGAGGGCGTAGGTGACCGCTTCCCTGCTGCCCGCGGCCTGGTACGCACGCATGGCTCCGTCGCCGGCCGTGATCGCTTCCTCCCAACGGCCCAGTACCAGCAGGGCAATGGAGCGCGCGTTGCACGAACGTGCCTCGGTGAGAAGGTCGTGGGAGAGTTCGCGCAGTCGGTCGGCACCGGCAAGGGCCGCGGCCCCGTCGCCCAGGTAGCTGTGGGCGAGACTGAGGCTCAGGAGCGCGTGTACCTCGCGCTCGGAATCGCCGGTCTCATGGGCCAGTTCCCCGGCCCGGGCCAGCGGGGCTACCGCGGCGTCGAGGCGGCCCAGCTGACGGTAGGCGTCGCCCAGACCGAACATGACGTTCTGCAGCGCCTGGCGGTCACCGATGCGCTCGGCCAGTTCGGCCGCCTCGGTGAACAGGTCCGCCGCGTGGGTCATCGGACCGCCGCTCAGCCGGGCATGCCCGAAGCCGATGAGATGGGCAAGGCGCGCCCGGTCGTCGGTCAACTGTCCCTCCATGGTCAGATGCATCGAAATCACCGCAAGCACCGAGCCGTGCCAGACCATCCATTCGCTGATCTCGCCGAGGACCAGTGCGGCCTCGTCCATGTCCCCGGCGCGCACACGGTGCTCGAATGCGCGGCGGTACGGCTGTACGTCGTCCAGACTGCGCCAGTCCGCGCGCGGCGGGGCGATGCTCGCGTACCAGTCGGCCGCCCGCCGCTCCACGGACCGCTGTCCCAGGTCGCCGTCCCGCGGCATGGCGCCGTACGCCAGGTCGGCGTCCATCGGGTGCAGCGCGAAGGTACGGCTGGCCCGGTCCACCGACAGCATGCGTATCCGCAGCAGGCGGGACAGGACCGGTGCGGTATCGAGTCCGGGAACGAGGCCGGCCACGATCCACTCGATCGCCTCCCGCGGCACGGGCGTGCGCAGCACCGCGAGGACGTGCAGCACGGTGCGGGCGTCGGGGCCCAGCTGCTGGTACCGGTCCTGGGCGAGACCGGCGACCACGTCGCCCCGCAGGGTGAAGTCCTCCAGTACGTCCTGCAGCGTCGGCAGGGTCAGCAGGTCGTCGGCCATGGCACCCACCAACAGCTCGAGTGCGCGCGGAACCCCGTGGACGCGGACCGACGCCTGCAGCAGCTGCTCGTCGGACAGTTGCGCCACACCAAGGCCGCCGTCCTGGTCGAGTTCGCGCAGCAGCGCGACCGACTCGGCGGGCGGCAGCCCGTCGGACAGCTCGACCTCCGCGGCGAAACGGCGCACCTCGGGTGCGAGCCGCAACGGTATCTGCGATGTGACCAGCAGCCGTGGCGTGGATCGTGCCCGGAAGAGGTGGTCGAGGAAAACCGCGAGTTCGTCCTCGTCGGCGAGCCTGCCGTCGTCCTGGAGCCGGTCCTCGAGGTTGTCCATCAGGATGATGAAGAGCTGGTCGCCCATCGCGGCAAACAGCTCAACGATCTTGTCCTGTACAGGGCGGCTCGTGGCCCAGACCTCCCCCAGATGCGTCTCGAGATCGGAGCCGAGCGCGCGGGCGCAGTCGAAGTAGAGGCGCTCCAGGGAGATGCCCGACGTACGGGTGCTCAGATTGACCAGCCCCGACGGCACCGGTGCCCGGGCGTGGCCCGGCCACTCGCCCTGCTCCAGCATCTCCATGACCTTGGCCGCGACCGCGCTCTTGCCCATGCCCCGTCGTCCGGTGATGGTCACCATGCGAATCGCCGGATCGGCGAGGTGACGGCCGATCATCTCGCGTACTTCGGTGCGGTCCTTGAACAGCTCCAGCCCATGCGTGACCGGCAGCCCGATGACCTTGGAACCGGCCGGCGAAGGTCCGGAAACTGCAAGGGCCGGCCCGGGGCCCACGTCGGGCAGCGCCTGGGGGTCGGCGATCGCCAACAGCCCGGCCAGCTCTTCCCGGCGCTCCTCGCCGGCCTGCCGCAGCGTGTGGTCGATGCGGGCCGCTGCCAGCCGGCCCAGCCCTTCCCATCGGTGGTGCTCGGCGACCACCCCGACTATGTGGCGTCCGGCCCAGACGGCGGCGCCAGACATCCCCGACCATGGCGACACCTTGGGGTCGGGGTCGGCAGCCGCTACCGGAACGGTGATCTCCAGGGTGCCGGTCCTCAGGTTGGACAGCGCCGCCACGGTCCCGTCCGCCTGGTGCAGTTCCCGGAACTGCCTCCCATCGCCCTTGCGTCGCCGCTTCCACAGCGGGAACCCCGCTGCATGCACATCGATGACTGCATGACGGTCGTCGCCGATACGCCCGAACCGTACGGGCGCGACGGGGAGGGCACCCGGCTGGGGCGTGAACGTCAGCACAGCCACATCGGTGTCGGTGTCCGACCAGGCCACCACCGCCGCCGCGCCCCATTGACCCGGCCGGTCGGCATCGAAACGCACCTGCACATCCGCGGCCTCGGCCACCACATGGAACGCGGTCAGCACCGCCGTGTCGCTGACCCGGTACCCCGACCCGCGCCGCCCGCCACCGGCGGCGGTGGTGACGATGACCTCCGCGATGCGGTGCGGGTCCAGTCCGTCACTCACGGCCGCCCCGTCATCCCTCACCGAGCAGCTCGTCCCCGGAGATCAACGCCATCTCGTCCGGAGCGTCCGTCCGCACCGGCTGCAACGTCAGCGTGAGCTTCTGAGTGACCGTGGCCGACCGCTTCGCCGTCGCACCGGCGTCGAACACCCAGAACCGCACCTTCACTCCCGGCTCATGGGTCCGCTCCACCCCCACAGTCAGCTCCAGCTCCACCCGCTCCGCCTTGAACCGCAGGTCGGTGTCCGCACCGGCTGACATCGCCCGGCTCAGCTCCTGGCGCAGCTGCGCGATCATGTCCGCCAACTCGACCGCATCATTCACAAGCAGGGCCCCCCACCGGATTTTTTGATCAACTACCCATTGGGCTAAGCCATATCATCTCGCATCAGCCCCCCGACCCGTCCACTCCGCCGGGCCGCCCGGGGGCGGTTCGGCCCGTCGGCATGCCGGACGGTTTCCTGTCATCGATGTACAACCGTCTGGCATCCGTGCGGGTCTTAGATCGCGGTCCACACCGCTCACAGCCGCTCTCAGACAACGGAGTTCCATGCGCGCCACGGGTATCGTCCTCGCCTCCGCCGCAGTACTCGCAGCAGCAGTCCCGGCCCCGCTCCTCGCCGCCCCCTCGGCGGCCGCGGCCACCGCCAAGCCGGCCGACGACTTCAACGGTGACGGTCACCGTGACTTCGTCATGCTCGGCGGCTCGTACGGCAAGGACGGCAGGGTCACCATCGTCTACGGCACCTCGACCGGCCCCGGCACGCGTGTCCAGACCATCCATCAGGACTCGCCCGGCATACCTGGCGCGGTCGAGGAGGGCGACTCGTGGGGATTCGCCGCCACCACCGCTGATCTCGACCGCGACGGCTATGCCGACCTGGTCGTCGCCTCACCGGGCGAGAAGGTCGGCGACATCGCCATGCGCGGCGGGCTGACCGTCATCTGGGGCGGTGCCAAGGGCCTTGCCGCCGGGACCGTCTTCCATTCCCCCGTCGCGCCGGAGTACCCGGGCTCGGGCGACCAGTTCGGGCTCGACGTCACGGCCGGCGACTTCGACGGCGACGGTGACCAGGACCTCGCCGCGATCAGCCAGAGCCAGGCCGGCGTCGTCCTGCTCAAGGGCCCCTTCACCCGCACCGGCGGAGACGGCGGCCGGCAGTCGCTCGGCGGCGGTCAC
Organism: Streptomyces sp. NPDC005181; assembly: GCF_040608395.1. Classification (NCBI taxonomy): domain Bacteria; kingdom Bacillati; phylum Actinomycetota; class Actinomycetes; order Kitasatosporales; family Streptomycetaceae; genus Streptomyces; species Streptomyces sp. NPDC005181. Next base: position 190,523 of record NZ_JBEXID010000001.1, on the reverse strand, counting down.
GGCTATCTGAACGCCTCGCAGCTGGCGGCCGGCCGGGTCACCGCCGACACCGCCACCGACCTCTACGTCATCGGCGACGATCTCGCCGACGGCGACCAGGACCTGCGGGCCTTCTTCCACCGGGGCGGCGGCGACTTCACCCGCCTCGCCGGCGAGGTCCGTGTGCCTGACGACGCCGGCCACCAGATGGGCGGCGGCCCCATCACCGCCATCGGAGACTTCGACAAGGACGGCTACGGCGACCTGGCCATCGGTCGCGGCTACGAGCGGCCGGACGGGGAGCGGGGCTACGTCATGGTCCAGTACGGCGGCGCCACCGGGCCGAACACCGCGCGCAAGCCGGTGAAGTTCACTCAGAACACGGCGGGTGTGCCCGGGGCTTCGGAGAACGAGGACTACTTCGGCGCCGCCATCGCCGCGGGCGATGTCAACGGCGACGGATACGCGGACCTCGCCATCGGGGCCCCCGGCGAGGACTTGGCGGGCAAGCGCCAGGCCGGCATGGTCACGGTGCTGCTCGGCCGCGCCGGCGGCCTGTCCGGCACCGGAGCCAAGGCCTACGACCAGAACACCTCCGGCATCGCGGGCGCTGTCGAGAACGACGACTACTTCGGACGGAACCTCAAGCTCACCGACTACACCCGGGACGGCCGCGCCGACCTCATGGTGGACACGAACGACTGGCTGGACAACACCCGGTCGGGCCTTGTCCACATGCTGAAGGGCTCGACGTCCGGGACCACCGGCACCGGCTCGAAGTCGTACACCGTGAATTCGCTCAAGCTGTCGTACACCTCGCTCGGTGGCCCCTTCGCCCACTGACCAGGTGAGTTACCTCATGCGGTCGACGGCCGGTCCTGCCTCGTGGTGGGACCGGCTGCTTGTGTGACACCGACGGAGGTGGCGGCAGGCCCGCGCTCAAGTGGGCATGCCCGACGGTCGGAGCCGCGCGCAAGAAGGCTTCTGACCAGCCCGGAGAGGGCGCAAGTGGTGCGGAAGCGGTGCGCGAGGCCCAGAGGCGCGGGTCCGGGATCCTGTCGGTCCCGTCAGAGGCGCGTTACGGGTGAGGGTCTTCCCGTCAAGCATCCGTCAGCAAGGCGGCCGGTCCCCTGACAGGCGGGCATAGCGTCAGTGGAGCACGTCCGGCCGACCCGGCCGGGTGGCGCATTCGCCTCCTGAGGAGCGGAATCATGTCTCCAGTCGATCATTCTGAGGACCCCGAGCCTGCTGAACGCATCCCGGCCGGACCTCTCTTCGTGCCCGTCCGGCCGGGGCCCGCCGGCTTCCCAGCCCGGTTCTTCCGCACCCCCCTGGGCCGCCGCACGGCCGTCGGCTTCACCTCGACGGAGAGACTCTCCGCCACACTGGGTGAGGACCACCCCCGGATCAGGCTCTCCGAGCCCGCGCTGCGCGCACTCGCCGCGCCCCTGAGCGTCACCGCCCTCACCATCGACCCGCCGTTCTCCGCCCCAGCGCCCGCGGCCATTCCGGCCCCCGCGCCCGTGGTCGCCACGGACCCTGCTCGTGAGGGCTCTCGGCGCCACTGGGATCCGCAACACATCGGGGTCCTGCGGGTGACCGGCGCAGCTGCCGTCGTCTCGTGTCTGAATCTGCTGCTGGGCTGAGGAGGCGCCATGTCCATTTCCCTGCCTTCCGAGGCTTACCTGCCTGCGCTGTCGGCGGATCCGCAGAGGCTCCGTGCGCCCAGCAGTCGATCGGCGGGCGGATGCGCGGTGACCTCGTCCACTCCCACCGGCGTGAGCACGTACTCACGGACCAATTCCTCGTACGGCCGCCCGGCCGCGGACACCAGGGCCGCACCGAGTACGGCGTAACCGAGGTTGGAGTACTCCGCCTCCTGCCCCGGTCGCCTTACGGTGATCTCCTCGAGCCGGTCCAGGACGGCCCGCAGCGCGTCCTCGTCGAAGGCCGCGTAGGGATCGTGGCCGGCCAGGCCCGGTGGCAGCCGCGGCAGGCCCGAGGTGTGGTCCGCCAGGTTCCGTAGCGTGATACCCGATCCGGGCGGCGTCGGGAGCCATTGCTCCACCGCGTCGTCGAGGCCGAGCAGGCCGGCCCGGACCATGCGTATCAGTACGGTGCCGGTGAGAACCTTGGTCAGGGACCGCTCGGGTCCTCCCGGCCTGCCCCGTCAGTCCGCGAATGCCATACCGAAGTTGTGCCAGGCGTCCGTGCCCGTGGGCTCGGTGCGCGGGGCGTAGATGATCGAGGAGCCTTCGCCGGTCAGCTGGGCACCAGTGCTGCGGAGGTACCAGACGGCGCCGTCATAGGCGTGCACTCCGGGGTCGCTGACCGCGGCGTCTGCGCGGCCGTCGCCGTCCGTGTCGGTGACATGGACCGCGAGCCCGAAGTCCTGGGTGTACTCGTTCGGTACGCCGCTGGTGTTGGCGTCCAGCCAGCGGGAGTTCGCACCGGTCAGTCCGGACGACGAGCCCTTGAGCAGGGTGACACCGCCGCCGCCGAGGCCGCTGCCGTGCTCACCGGGGACGCCCACGAGCAGGTCGGCGCGACCGTCGCCGGTGACGTCACCGGCCGACACCGAGCAGCCGAAGTGGTCCTGCTTCTCGGGGGTGCCGGGGACTCCGGAGGTCGCCTGCGTGAAGGTCTTGGTGGCGCGGGTGGTGCTGAGGCCGGTGGAGCTTCCGTACGCGACGGTCAGACTGCCCGCATAAGCCACCCCGTTCCCGGTTGCCCAGCCCTTCGCCACGACGACGTCGCCGTATCCGTCCTTGTCGAAGTCGCCGATGGTGGCGGCGGCGCTGCACCCGTATGCAGAGAACTCGCCCGCGACCGTACTCTTGCTGGTCATCGTCAGCCCGGTAGAGGTGCCTTTCAGAACACGGGTGTTCCGCTCGTTGACGACGACGAGATCGACGTACGCGTTCTTGTTGATCTTCCCCGCCACGAGTCGCAGCGCTCCATACGCGCCGAGGCTGATGTACGAGGTGGAGCGGGGGGTGCCGGTGCGGGTGAAGGGCCCCCGGAACAGGCGCAGCCCCGCGCCCTCCGTGGCCACCAGGTCGGGGTTGCCGTCTCCGGTGAAGTCGCCCGCCGCCAGGGCGCTGCCGTAGTGGCCCTCGGTGGTGGGCTTCTTGTTGGAGATGGACGCGCCCTGGTTGAGCCCGGCTGAACCGCCCCAGACCACGGTCACGGCACCCTGGCCGGTCCGTGTGCCGACCTTCTCGTTCGGGGACCCGGCGATGAGGTCGGCGTACCCGTCGCGGTCGAGGTCGGCGCTGGTGATGACGCGGCCGAACTCGTCCCCGGCCTCCGGGCTGCCGGGGACTCCGACCCGGCCCTGGTGGACGGCGAACGGGAGGCTGGTGGAGGTACCGGAGGCGGAGCCGTAGAGGACGCTGACGTGGCCGGCCTCCTTCTTGCTGCCGATCTGGGCCCACGGGGAGGCGACGGCGATGTCCCGGTAGCCGTCACCGTTGAAGTCGTCGGGGTACTTGGCCGGAGCGGCGGCCCGCGCGGGGGCGGCGGTGGCGAGCGGGGTGAGGCCGGTGGCCAGGATGGCGACGGCCAGGGCGGTGCGGAGGTGCTGGGGAAAGTGCATACAGAGTTCTCCGGCGGCATGCGGGGCCCGTCGAGAGCAGGCCCGAGTCATCTGGGGTGCTGTCAGCCCGTGTTCGCCGGGGGTGTCCTCGGTGACCCACGAGAGAGCACGAGCGGTTGGCGAACTGGAGACCCCTGACGACCTTGAAGAGTTGTATGAGAACCGGCAGGAATTCTGAGGAACCGGAAGGTCTGGGGAGGGGAAGAGGCCGGGGACCGGCGAGGGTGAGGGCGGCTGTAGGGCAACAGGGCAGCCCAAGACGGCTGACGACACGAGACCGTTTGGCGCGGTTTAGACAACAACAAAGCCCCGGGCCACTGGCCTGGGGCTTTCGCATGGAGCGGGTGACGAGAATCGAATTCGCGCTCTGAGCTTGGGAATCACGGGCTGGCCGGCGCTGAAATGTCTTCTGACCTGCGACAGTCGCGGAAGCCACGTTGCGTGGGGCGTGGCGTGGCGTTGCGGCCGTGGCTGACCCCTGATGCCTGCCCTGTCTGGCGTGCTTCTGGCACGGTCCAGACGGCCCTACCGGTCGCGCCACCGCTCGGTGAGCTCCTCCATGCCGTGGCGGACGAGGAGACCTGAGACGTCGGCGCCCTGCTCGGTGACAACCTGGTCCATGTACTCGCACAGTTCCTCGCGCTCGATGGTGCAGAAGGCGCCGTACTCGTTGTCGATGGTGTTGAGCTGCTCCACCACTCGCTCGACGGCCGCGAGTATGCGCTCGTCCGACGCTCCGCCGAGCGAGCACGCCTCATCTTCGAAGGTGTCCAGGGCGGCGTCGGCCGCTTCCAGCATTGCCGGCGTGTAGAGCTCTGCAATGAGCCACCGATTGCCAATTGGCCCGTGACCTCGGCACAGCGCCCTGAGAAACTGCAACCCCAGTGCCGTAGTTTGAGGAGATGCCATGCAGGTAGCCGTGGTCACCTTCGACGGATTCAACGAGCTCGACAGCTTCATCGCCTCCGCGCTGATCAACCGGTGCCGAAAGGACGGCTTGGAGGCCTTCATCACGACACCGACGCCGGTGGTCACGTCCATGAACGGCGTCGAGGTAACCGGGCAGCGCCCGATGGAGTTCGTGACCGAAGCCGGCGTCGTGCTGATCGGTAGCGGGGTGAAGGCACGAGACGTAGTCGCCGACGACCGGCTGATCTCCAGGCTGCCGCTCGACCCTTCGCGACAGCTGATCGGTGCGCAGTGCTCCGGCGCGCTGGTGCTCGCCCGGCTCGGGTTGCTGGATGGCATGCCTGCCTGCACGGACATAAAGAGCCGGCCCTTTGTCGAAGCCCGCAACGTCATCGTGCTGGACGCGCCGTTCCACGCCGAGGGGAACATCGCTACGGCGGGCGGCTGCCTGGCGTCACAGTATCTCGCCACCTGGGTGATCACCCGAATGCTCGGGGAGGACGCCGCGCGCGACGTCATCGGCTACGTGGCTCCGGTCGGCGAAAACCAGGAGACTGTCGAGCGCGCCATGCACGCCGTCCACGCGGGCGAGGGTGTACTGCGCTGAATCGAACCCGCGCTCTGAGCTTGGGATCACTGCGCTTCTTCACTCGGATTCCGGTCTGACCTGTGACAACGGGTGCCACGGCGAACCCTCACCGACCTGTTGGGCACGCATCGGGCACGGCCGGTGGGCACTGCTTGAGGAGTTCGATCAGTCTGCCCGGACGTCCGGTCGGGCACGTGCTCGATTCCAGGCAGGTCCGGACCACTCAGGGAGCCCACTGGCGGGGGACGGCATAGCATGGCAAACGCGGGCGAAAGGGGCGCTGTCATGTCCCGAGCGATCTGGCGCGGAGCCATCAGCTTCGGCCTGGTCACCATCCCCGTTCCAGGTCGTCGCAGCCGCCGAATCCCGCGACATCACCCTGCACCGCGTCCACGAGAAGGACGGGGCTGAGCGATGACAGGAAGACCGAGATGACCGCCTCGTACGAAACCATCAAGACCAGGCTGGACGGCAACGTCCTGTCCGCCACGTTCAACGCGCCGCCGATGAACCTCATCGGTCCCGAGGTCGTGCGGGACCTGGTCGCACTGCTCGAGGACCTGTCACACCCGACCGCCCCACGCGTGGTGATCTTCGACAGTGCGGACGCCGACTTCTTCTTCCCGCACGTCGACATGACGAAAGTCCCCGAGTACACCGCTGAGGCCGCGAAGGCCGGAGGCCCCGGCGATGCCTCCCTGGGAATGCTGTTTCGCAAGCTGAGCCAGCTCCCGGCTGTCACCATCGCCAAGCTGCGCGGCCGTGCCCGGGGAGCGGGCAGTGAGTTCCTCCTTGCGTGCGACATGCGCTTCGCCTCCCGGGAGAACGCCATCCTGGGCCAGCCCGAAGTGGGAATCGGAACACCCCCCGGCGCGGGCGCGATCCAGCACCTCACCCGTCTGCTGGGCCGGGGTCGTGCACTCGAAGCCGTGCTGACGTCGTCGGACTTCGATGCCGACCTCGCCGAACGCTATGGATGGGTCAATCGTGCGGTCCCTGACGCCGAACTGGACGAGTTCGTAGCAGGCATCGCCGCGCGCATGAGCGGCTTCCCCCGCGATGCGCTGATCGCAGCCAAGTCGGCAATCAACGCGATCAGCCTGCCGACTCCTGCCGAAGTACGCGCAGACGCCGCGCTGTTCCAGCAACTCGTCCGAGGCGAGGGAGTACAGCAGCGCACGGCTGAGCTGTTCAAGCAGGGCTTCCAGACCCGTGGTGCCACCGAACTCGGCCTCGGAGACGCCCTGGACGACTTGAAGGCCGTCGACTGATGAAGAACTGCCGTGAGGTCGGTGGAGTGGGTTTGGTCGGTGGCCTGCCCGGTCCGGGGAGGTGACTAAAGCCGTGGAGCCGACCGGCACCCCCGCCGGCCTCTTCTCCTCAGCACCTGGATCGCTCGAGCCGCACGACCGGCGGTGGGGGCCGATGCGCAGTCGGAGATCGTTGTGAGACCCCGTGTTGAGACACGGTCGAAGTGCAGCGCAACGTTCGCTGACATGAGCGTCCTCTTTCAGCCAGTACTTGTGATGAGGTGCTTGCCGTCGTGGCTCCGCACGTGGGGGTCGGCCCGTCCAGGGCATCGAGCAGGCGGATCGCGTAGACCTCGGACATGCGCTCGGTGAGCTCTGAGCTCGGGAAGCTGGGGTGATCCAGCATCGGCTGCTTGGCAGACCTGCGGCGCAGCAGGAGAAGGCGGCCGATGTGCCCCGTCTTGCTGCCCGCTGTTCCCCGTGGTTCTCCCGCACGATCTGGCACGCGTCCGGCACGACCCCTTCGTCGACGCCGGGGATCTTGGGAGCACTGCAGTAGCACCCCTGCTGACCTGCCACGCCCGCTGCCCGGTGGCAACCGGAGCCGGCTCGCACCAGCTCGTCGGGGAGCCTAGCGGTGGTCGTGCGGGCGTCCGGGTTTCCCCCCATGCTGGAAATGAGGGAGTGAGGCGACGGAGGAAGTGGTGAGGATGCGGACCGTTGTGGACCTCACGCGCTGCCAGGGCTATGCGCAGTGCGTGTTCCTCGCGCCGGAGGTGTTCCAGCTGCACGGTGAGGAGGGATTGCTGTACGTCCCGGCCGTCCCCGACGACCAGGTCGAGCGCGTGCGCCAGGCCGCGGCGGCCTGCCCGGTCCAGGCGATCCTCCTCGGTGAGGAGGTGAGCACCGGTGCCCGGTGACCTCAGAGACGGCCGTATCGTCGTCGTCGGCGCGTCGCTGGCCGGGCTCAGGGCCGCGGAGACGCTGCGCGAGGAGGGCTTCACCGGCTCACTGACCGTGGTGGGGGATGAGCGCTATCCGCCCTACGACCGGCCACCACTGTCCAAGCAGGTGCTGCTCGGCAAGGTGCCGGCGGACACCACGGGGCTGCCGATGCGCCGGGACCCGGACGCCGACTGGCGGCTGGGAGTAGCCGCCACCGGCCTGGACCCTCTCGGGAAACGGGTCATGCTGGCCGACGGCGAGTCGCTGCCGTTCGACCGGCTGCTGATCGCCACCGGGACCCGGGCGCGGCCCTGGCCCAACCCGGAGGAGGGGTACCTGGACGGGGTGTTCACCCTGCGCACCCGCGACGAGGGCGGGGAGCTGGCCGAGCGGCTGGCCGCCGGGCTGGGGAGGGTGCTCGTGATCGGCGCCGGCTTCACCGGCTCGGAGATCGCCTCGGCCTGCCGGGAGCGAGGATTGGACGTCACGGTCGCCGAACGTGGCCCCGCGCCCCTGGTGGGTGCGCTCGGCGGGACGCTGTCGAAGCTTGCGGCCGTCATGCAGCGCAACCACGGCGTGGACCTGCGCTGCGGGGTGACGGTCACCGCCCTGTGCGGGGACGGGAACGGCGGGTTCACCGGTGCGGACCTGTCCGACGGCAGTCATGTCGACGCGGATGTGTGCGTCGTGGCGTTGGGGGCGGTCCGCAACGTCGAGTGGCTGGCGGAGTCCGGGCTGGCAGCAGGCCCGCGCGGGGTCGCCTGCGACGCCGGGTGCCGGGCCTTCAACATGTACGGGATCGTCACCGACGACATCTTCGTGGCCGGTGACGTCTCCCGGTTCCCGCACCCGCTGTTCGGGTACCAGATGCTCTCCCTGGAGCACTGGGGCAACGCGGTCGCGCAGGCCGAGGTGGCGGCCCACAACATGGTCAATCCGGGACCCTTGCGGCGCCCGCACCTCGCCCTCCCGACATTCTGGTCGATCCAGTTCGGGCTCAACATCAAGTCGGTGGGCGTACCCACCTTCTCCGACCAAGTGGTCATCGCCCAGGGCTCGCTGGAGGCGCGCCGTCTGGCGATGGTCTACGGCTACCAGGGGAGGGTCACCGCCGCGGTCACCGTCGACATGGCCAAGTCGCTCGACTACTACAAGCACCTGATCGAGACGGCTGCTCCGTTCCCGCCCCCGCCCGGCGCGGCGGACCGTGCGATCGCGGCCGACATCCCGATTCCGTCCGACGTGCCGGATCCGAAGGGGCTGTCCCACGGCCCCACCGTGGCGCTCACCGGTTACCTGCCCGATCGCCGGCTGACCGTGGTGCAGCCCACCGGCTGACCCGCGTCCCGCCCAACCACGAGGAGCCACCATGGACTCCGAGACCTTGCTGGCACGGATCACCGACTACGTGAACCGCCCCAACCCCTACCCGCTGTACGCGGAACTCCGCGAGGCCGGTCCCGTGGTGCGCCAGGCAGACGGCAGCTATCTGATCGGCACCCACCACGACATCGCCGCTCTGCTCCACGACCCTCGAATGAGTGCCGATCCGCGCTCCCGCACCGCCCCGTCTGCGTCCAAGGAGACGGCGACGCCGCCGTTCCTGCGGCTCGACGACCCCGAGCACCACAGACTGCGCACCCTGGCCATGCGCCCGTTCGGCCCGCCGCACAGCCCGGGCCGGGTCGATGCCATGCGCGGCGAGATCGCCCACATCACCGAGAAACTGATCGAGGCGCTCCGGGGCCGCAAGCAGATCGACATCATCGACGACTTCGCCTACCCCTTGCCCATCACCGTCATCTGCCGATTGCTCGGCGTCCCGCGCGAGGACGAGTCACTGTTCCAGGCATGGACCGACGTAATCGTCGCGTCCGCCGACATCGGGTCCGAAGAAGACACCACCGAACGGGACCAGGCGGGCATCCAGGCCCGGCAGGAGATGGGCCGGTACCTGGTCAACCTTGCCGAACAGCGCCGCGACCTGCCCACCGGCGACATGCTCTCCGCCTTCATCAATGAACCGGACCCAGCCCTGCGGCTCACCGGCGGGGAACTCGCGGAAACCACCATCCTGTTGTTCATCGCCGGACACGAGACCACGGTCAATCTGATCGCCAACGGCGTCCTCACCCTGCTGCGCCAGCCCGACCAGCTGGACCGGCTGCGCCGCGAGCCCGGCCTGCTGCCGCAAGCGGTGGAGGAACTGCTGCGCTACGAACCTCCGGTCCACATGCGCGAGAGGGTCCCTCTCGCCGACATCGACGTCGCCGGCACCACGATCCCCGAGGGCACGTCCGTCGTACTGGCGCTGGCCTCAGGCAACCGCGACCCCAAGCGGTTCCACGAGCCCGACCGGTTCGACCCCACCCGCCCGGACAACGAGCACTTCGGCTTCGGCAGCGGCATCCACCTGTGCTACGGCGCACCCCTCGCCCGCATCGAAGCCGAGGCCGCGCTCGGTGCGCTGATCCCCCATCTCGGCACGGCCTGCCTGGTCCAGGACCCGCCCCCCTACCGGCAGAACGCCATGCTCCGCGGACCCCGCCACCTGCCCATCCAACTATGAGGCCGCGTGGCGACACGCCCACGATCGGTTGGGGGCCACTCCAAGCCCCGATGCGGCGGAAACGAAGACGGTCCGGCACGAGGCCGGACCGACTCCACCTGGCCGTCGAGGTGCACCTTCGTGACGGACGCCGACCAGTCAGAGGGAGATGATCCGGACGTGATTACCGCAGAGTTTTGTCATGTCGTCGCTGTCGGACGTCAGCAGCGCGACCGGCCTTGGCTGGCGAAGTGCCACTTCGGCCACGGTGGCGTCGATGGCGTACTTGTGGCCGTGTAGTCCGGCTTCCTTGAGGAGCTCTGCAGCGGCCTTTGCCGCCTGCTCCGTGACCGGTTCCACCTTGATCCGCGACAGCGTCCAGTTGAGGCGCGGAATGTTGGTGCGAGAGTGGCTGACCTCCACGATGGTGTTCGCCCCGATGACAAGGTCGGCACCCATCTCGTGGAACACCTGCAGCATCGCGAGGAATTTGCGGTCCTGTGCGATCCAGGCCGAAAACCCTTCCGAGTCCAGGACAACGGTTTCGATGCGCTCACTCATGCGGCGTCCGCGTCCTTCGAGGTGCCGGCGGCATCGAAGATCTTCGACCGGGCCTCCGCCAGTTCCTCGTTGCCGAAGCTTCCGTGCTCTTCTTCATGGCGTCGTAGGTCGTCGCCCAGCAGTTGGTGCCGAATCTGGCGGGCCACCGCTTCCGCCACATAGCCGGAAACGTTGTCCGTGAGCTTGCGGAGCTCCGCCACCTGGTCGCTGGGCAGGGTGACGGTGATACGAGTCGTTGAGGACATGCGACAAGCATACTGGAGTATGCGTGAAGGTGGTCGTGATTGCTGCCTTGGGTGCTGACAAAGGTGAGCGGCGCCGCGTCAAACCGGCCGGCCCTCCGGGAATGTGGCGCTGATCCGCCAGTACACGGAGCTCGGGCGACAGCAGGAGGCTGCCAGCGGATGGGCCCGTGCGGGCCGTCCGCCGGCAAGGCGGGCGAGCGGCAACGTGAGGGGGCGGGTAGTACAGAGGTGGTGTCCGACGCGTGAACAAGCCCAGACGACAAGAAAGGCCCGGGCCGCCGGCCTGGGGCTTTTGCGTGGAGCGGGTGACGAGAATCGAACTCGCGCTCTGAAGGGAGGCGCCTCAGGCGCCCGCGACTCACGAGGGGTGGCTTCGCCACCGGGCTGCAACATCCGAGGGTGTTGCAGCTGTCTGCAACCGGACACCCCGGACAGCTCCAGTATCGATTGTCCGGCCCGTTCTTGCTGGTCACGGCCTTAATCGGACGGCTGGGACACGCGTAGTCGTCCTGTTCATAGCCGCGCGACGGGTCAGCGCACCGGGGCATGCCGGAGACGCGCCAGCCCTCGCATCGAATGAGAAGGGCGGGGTCGAGCACCGAGGGCACCGCTTCCGTCACAAGCGCCTCGTCCCGGCGCCGGAAGTGGACGCTCTCGCGGATCTCCACGAGCGCCTGGTGGCGATCGACGCAGCGGAGGACGCCCGGCAAGGTCGTCGTGCAGACGCTGCCCGAGCAGTTCGAGAAGGCGCTCGCCCATCTCCTCGCCGCCCGCGCGGCCGCCGACGTGGCCCCGCAGGACCTCACCCGTGTCACCGTCTACGCCACGCATATCGCCGACCAACGCCCCACGCGGTCGAACTGAGGTGCATCTGACGGCGGTTGGCGGCCGCGACTACCCCGCGATGGGCGTGATCGGCGTGGCCCGCCTCTGGGACGATCAGTGCCTGGTCGAGCTGGACGGCTTCGCCGTGGTGCCCCGAGAGTCGTCGGCGGGAATCGAGCCGTCGGCCGGGATCTGCTGGCTCCGGTCCGTGTGCGGCTTGAGACTCTTCGCCTTTTCGTTGACCTGCGGGTCTACGAAGTACTGCCAGCGTGAACTCGTCACGATCGAGCGCAACTCGTCCAGACTCAGTGGCGGGTGGAGATCGACCACGGGCCCGTCCTCGATGTCCGCGCCGTTGGACGTGCCCACGACGATCCGCGTCCCGTCCGTACGGAGCAGATCCGCGTGCCGCCTCAGCAGCAGCCCGGACCGGTCCTCGTACACCATCAGTACCGAGCCGTCGCGCAGGTTGGAGACCCCGCAGGCGGACATCTTCCCACCCTCCGGCACGCGGTGCTCGCAGGAGTAGAACCCCTTCAAGGTGTGTGCCAGCTCCGCCCCGTGCTGCTGGACGAACATGTCGCGCCCGAAGCTCGGCTGCAGATTGACCTGCACCTCCGCCCCGGCCGGCCAGCCCTCGGTGTTGAGCCGGCCGAAGACCTCATACCCCATCGGGGGATTCTGCTGGCTCTCATACCCCGAGGTCCGTTCCTGGGGCATCAGCTCCTTCAGCGCCTGCACGGTCGCCCGCCCCGTGATCCGCTCTGCCCCGGCCGGCGGCTGCGGATTCTTCGGCAGCTTCGAGAAGTCGGGGATTGTCACCTTGCCCGGCTTGGCGCCTGGCCCCGCCGAAAGCGTCTCCACACCGTCCGTGTACGTCGGGAAGTACGCGCCGAACAGCGACGTTCCCGCCACCACCCCGACGACCGCGAGCACGCCCGCGCCGACCGCGATCCGGCGTCGGCTGCGCATCCGCCTGCCCTGCCGCGTCGCCCCGTCGACCAGGGCGCGCGTCGGCGGCCGCACATCGCCGACGGCTTCCCCCATGACCTTGTTCAGCTCGTGCTCGTCCAGCTTCATGTCCGTCCCTGCCCCTCTCTCAGATCGTGGTGAGCGATTCGCGCTCGCTGCCGAGCAGTTCGCGGAGCCTGGCCAGCGCGGCCATGCTGCGATTGCGCACCGTGCCCGGCCGCAGGCCGAGTTCCGAGGCGGTCTGCTCGACGCTGCGGTCCTCCCAGTAGCGCAGCACCAGCACCGTCCGGTCCTTGGGCGATAGCTGGGCCAGGGCCGCGAGCAGCGCCACGCGCAGGGCCGGGTCGCCATGAACGCCCAACGCACTGTCGGGCACCGCCTCGACGGGCCGCTCCGTGCTGCGCCGCAGCCGCCGCTGCGAGAGATGGACGCGGACCAGGACGGTGCGGACGTAGGCGTCCCGGTTGTCCGCGCGCCGCACTCGCCCCCAGGAGGCGAAGGCCCTGGCCAGCGCCGTCTGCACCAGATCCTCCGCCTGGTGCCAGTCCCCGCCGGTCAGCAGCAGCGCCGTACGGAAGAGCCAGGGGCCGGCCGTGCTCGCGAACTCCTGGAACTCCGCCAGCCGGTCCTCGTGTCTGCCGCCGAACGCGCCCATGCGATCCGTGTCCTCCCCTTCCGGCCGCGCTCTCGCGAACCACTCACCCCTAAGACGCCACGGACGGCTCACCTTGTCACTGGCGGCGGGGGCCAGCCAGAAACATCGTTATGCGCACGTCGGCCGAGACCAGTCCAGGGGAGCAGCGATTTGCTCGAATGCAATTGCGTTCGCGGCCTGTTCGGGGGTGAGAACGAAGCACAGGGGACGGAACTTGCCGTCGCCTGCGATGTCGATCTCGGCCGTCAGTTCTCCGCGGGGCCCTGACGGAGCGGGGTAAGCCGTTCCGCCGGTCCACCTTCGGGCGAAAGCGGCGAAGGGCTCGGGCGCGGGTTGGCCTGCCCGACAATTTCCGCTTCTTCGATCTTCGGTACGCCGGTCACACGCTCTCGACACGATCTGGGGCGACCCTCAAGGACACGATGGTCCGAGCCGGCCAGTCCTCGGAGAAGGCGGCCATGAAGTATCAGCACTCCGACCGCGAGCGACAGAAGGAAGTCGCCGGCGGCATCGACGCTCACGTACGGGCCGCACGACTGAGGGCACAGGCTGAGCGGGCCGAATCGCAATCGGGCACGCATCGGGCACGGGACACTTAGTGTGGTCCAGACAACAAAGAAGCCCCGGGCCGCTGGCCTGGGGCTTTTTCATGGAGCGGGTGACGAGAATCGAACTCGCGCTCTGAGCTTGGGCAACGGATTAGGTGATCAGGCCCTCGGTGTCCGCTTGGGCCTGGAGCTGAGTGGCGATCCTGGCCCAGGTGCCATCACGCTGCCAGCGCCGGTCTCGGAATGACGTGCTCTCGTTCTTTCAGTCCCTCCGCGAAGGAAGACTCCTGTGAATGCTCCGCCATCCTCGCCACGACCCGGAACGCGGTACCTGTGGCTACTCGTGGCAGCGCTGTTCTCGCTCGTGGTGGCTCTGATCGCCGGGATCCTGGAAACCAGCACTGGAGCTGGGTCCGCCGAGGCAGTTCTTTACGGCGGTACGGCCTTCGCCACATCGATGGGTCTCTGCCTGCTCGTCCTGTCTGCGGCCGGCCAATTTTGAATGAACTGCCGCGCCTTGTGGTACACCCTGCTGTGGGCCGGGTGCGCGCCCTATGCCTCCGTAGCGCCAGGTAAGCGGGTCGCCCATCAACCGCCGGATGTGGTGCACGAATGGTGCGAGCTCTCTGATTGGTCCAGACAACAAAGAAGCCCCCGGCCACTGGCCTGGGGCTTTTTCATGGAGCGGGTGACGAGAATCGAACTCGCGCTCTGAGCTTGGGAATCAACGGCGATTGGGAGCAGTTCAGGGCTCTGACCAGGCGATACCTGGGCCTGTGAGCCATCTCGGAGCCAGTTGGATTGACCGTTTCTGCCCCTCGTATACCGCACTGAAGGGCTGGGACGGGGCTGGCCTGCGCCCGGGCGGATACGAAGAGGGCTCTGGTGGCAAAGGGCTGGTACGAAGAGGGCCGTCCGGCCTTGGGCCACAGGGCGGTGTGCTCACGCGAAGGAATCGGATCTTCCTCGACCGCTCATCAGAGAGGCGCAAGGGCGGCAGAGACCGCGCTCCGGCCCGCCAGATGGGCTTTATGCCGCTCAGGCGCAACAGGTACTGTCCCCGGTGGTCGTTGGCGAGCAGTACGTCACCGGGTATGGCAGGTAACGGAATCGCCAGCGTCAAGGATCTTGAGCAGAGTGACGGCTCCATCCGGAACGATGAGGGCGTGGCCTGGGGCAGCGGGGTCGAGCAAGACGGTCTTGCCGTCCGCACTGCCCAGTTGCAGCAGTGGACCACTCGGCAGGTTCCGTACCCAGTCGTCCTGCGCAACCACGCAGACGGCTTCGGGCTCGACGGCACCCCACCCTTTCCCTTCAGCGGCAGCACCTGCGGAGGCTCGGGCGAGTGCGCGGCCGGCAGCCTCGGCCTCGGCAGCGTCCTCCTGGAACAGCACTCCGAAGGATGCGCAGACCCCGACGAGACACGCTGCGATCAAGACCCGGGAGGGCTCGGCATTGGCCATGCGGGACACGGCGTAGAGGAAGAGCAAGCTGGTGAGGAGGAACCCGGAGGCGAACCAGGTCGGAGCCGCGACTTGGAGCTGGTCGGTCAGTTCCATGCCAAGGTCGCTGGGGGCCAGTCCCCAAGGGGCGAGGAAGCGGCGGTGGAGTTGTTCGCCGTGGAACTGCATCAGCGGCACGCAAGCGGCGAGCGCCAGGGGGACGATCAGCTGAAGTGCCCAGGGAGCCTGGGCTCGGTACAGGAACGGGACGGTGACCGTGACCGTGATGATCAGGGCGAGCAGCCGGTACGTAGGTGGGGCATCCAGAATGTTGCGCAGCAGCGCGGACGCGCACACCGCGAGCAGGACCCCGCCCACGGCGAGCACGGTGTTGGTGCTCCTCGTACCGACGAACGGGCGCCCGATCAGGCCGACGAGGACGGCGGTGACACTGGTGAACAGGCCCGCTGGGGTCAGGAGGAAGGGCAGGAGGTCGCCCAGCGACACGTCTCTGGCGGCCGGCCGGTGGCCGAGGAAGGCCGCCGCCGTCGCCAGCAGGCACAATCCGAGCAGGACGAGAGGCAGGACCGCACGCGGAACCGGCGGCCACGTCCGCTCGTCTGGGTGCCGCAGTGAGTACTCGCGGACGAGCCGCAGTTCCTTCGGCGATCGGCCGAGGCGGTCGGCCACATTATGCAGTTCTTGTCGTGCCTCAGCGCCGCCGCCGAAGACGTGGATGCCCAGCGGTTGGCTGAGGGCGCGGACCAGCCACCAGCGGAGCGCCCTTCTCCGGGTCGCTGTGGGCAGCACGGCGAGCAGGAAGCGCCAGGGCCTCCGGTAGGTGAGCCCGTTCGGAAAACGTTGTCGATCGGCGTCCGCCCGCTGCGGACCGCCCGGTCCGCAGCGGGCGAGCACGGCGCAGAACGACACGGTGGGACGCCCGAGGTGCCCGGGAACGCGGGGACTGAAGGGCGGCAGAGGCGACCCGGAAGCGGACGACCCCGCCGGCCTGGAGGGTGCGGCACAACTCGCGGTAGGCGATGACGGCCATCTGCTGCCGCATCGAACTGTGCGGCAGCAGCACATCCAGGAACACAGTGCCGCCACCTGGCGTTTCGCGTAGCTCGCCTACACCGGGATGAAGCGTGGAGTTGACCGCACCGGTCGGTGCGTGGCCCGTTCGAGGTGCGGGCACCGGCGCACTGTCAAGGTCCGCCTCGACCACCTGAAAGCCGCTGTCGGTCAGGAGCAACCGGGCGAGTGCAGCCTCGGACGCGTACACCTCCACGCGCAGCCGCGCGAAGCGTCGTCCGAGGGGCTGAAGCTGGGGCGGTGCGCTGATGTCCGACATCCAGGAGTCCTTCAAGGCCGGGAAGATCGTCAGAGAAGGACAAGAGTATGCCCGTCACTGTCGCGGCTCCCGGCTTTATGGGAACTCCCAACAGTCCTGTCGTCAGCAGCCGGCGCGCCCTGCCCTGACACCCCGCCCAGCCCGAGAACCCTCAGCGAGGGCCGCCGGTGGACAACCGGTGGACACGCGTGCAGCGGGCGTGCAGCGCAAGACAGCCGGACGCGACGGCGAAACCGGTGGCCTGGCCGGAGCATGTAGCCTCGCCTCGGAAGGCAGAGGCAGGTTAGGCAGGCGCAGTTCTCGGCGTTGGGGTGGAGTCGTCAGCCTGTTCGTGACCGCCGGAAACTGTTGCGGACTCTGTGGCGTCGACTGTGCTCGTCATTATCCGCGAGGATCCGCAAGTCCGGTCTGAGCCGCTACGAGACCGACATCGGCGTGCACCTCAAGCCTCACATCGGGCAGCGCCGCCTCGACCGGCTGCACGTCAGCCACCTCAGCGCGAGGGAGGCGCGGATCTTGGCGGTGAGGGTGTCGCCAATGCCTTCCTCCCGGCCCCGGATGGCAACTGCTTGGCCAGCAGGGTCGGCGAAGCGCAGGTGTTGGTCAGGTCCCTGATTCCGGCGACTGCCCGTGTTCCAGGTAGGCAGTCAGGCCGTTCGTTCGGGCCTGGATGCCTGCGGCGATTCGGCGTGCGAGGCGGGGGATGGTGAGGTCTGGCACCTGTTCGGCGCCGTGGAAGTCGTAGCCACGGAGCTCGTCCGCTTGCAGTGAGATCTGTTGGCGGTGGTCTGCGCTTAGGCGGCCCCCGTCGAAGAGGTAAAGGACCTTGTCTCCCTCTCCCGGGTTCGGCGCCCAGTCGATGACGAGGAGGCGGCCGATGTGGGGTTTGATGCCCAGTTCCTCATGGACTTCGCGAACACAGGCTTGTCGGGGCGACTCGCCCTGTTCGACGTATCCTCCGGGAATGTCTCGATAGTCCTTGTACGACGGCTCGACGAGGAGGATTCGACCAGCTTCGTCGAAGAAGAGAGCGCCGGCCGCCATGCGGGGGTGGGCCATCTTCGCTTCGTGCTCGTTCTCGCTCACGGCTTGGACTCTAGCCGCCCGCCACGATGCGGAGCCTGCGGGCCAGGTCGGCCACGGGATGGGACGGCCGGCCTCTGGTACCGCGGATCCAGCCGATGACCAGCTCTCGGCTCATGTAGTGGTGGCGGACCTGTTCCGGGGCGACCTGTTCGGCTTCCAGCAGGACGGCCAGGGCTTCGTCGGTTCGGTTCCAGGCACTCAGCGCCCTGGCGACTTCGAGGCTGTGCCGCGCACGCCGTTCCACGGGCATGCCGCTGGTGTCGATTCGCGGGCCGAGGTCCGCGGCGATCTGAATATCGCCGAGTTCGCCGGCGGCGGCTACGCAGTGAATGGCCACGTTGGTCGGACCGAAGGCCGTCCACAGGTGGTTGGCATCGGCGCTGAGTCGCTGCGCGGTCTCGTCGGCCTCTCGGAGGAAGGTCTGCGTAGTCGCCCGGTCCTCTGCTCGGGCCGCGGCCATCGCCCCGGTGAGGAACAGCGTGCCGTACACCGAGAGGTACTCGTCGCTCGCGTTGCCCAGTCCCGGCTGCATGACGGCTGCCGCGTCGTTCACCAACTGGATCGCTGCCGTGAAGCGTCCAGTGGCCAGAAGGCAGTGCGTGACCGCTCGGAAGAGCGAACCTGTGACCTCGCTTCGGCCGCTGTGCTGCGCGGCTGCCAGACCGCGGTCAGCGGCGATCCATGCCAGCTCGGGCTCTCCGACCTTGCCCAGCACCATGGCTGCGCAATGGTAGGCCAGAGCGAGTAGCGCATGGGCCTCCTCCCCCTCGCGCCCCGAGTAAGCACGGGATGCGGCGAGGGCATCGGCCAAGAGGAGGGGGAGACGTCGAGTGGCGAAGCCGTAGCGGGACACCTGATAGGCGTCGAGGACATCGCCCACGTTGGCGCGAAGGTCCTGCAGGGCAGGTGGTTCGTCATCGGGTACAGATCCCAGCAGGGGCGTGAGCTGCTTGTAGTCCATGAGCGCTTCGCGCAACGCGGGGACTGTGCGGCGGCCGCTGTCGGCCGACCATTCCATGAGAGTCGGCTCGGCAAGCAGGTCTCCGAGGGAGACGTCGAGGGCTTCGGCGAGGGAGGTGATGACCGAGAGACGGTCCAGCTCGATCCGGTTGTTCTCCGCCTTGCTCAGCCAGTCCGTAGTGCGTCCGACGAGGCCGGCCAGGACCTCTTGGGAGAGGCCGCGTCGGCGCCGGTACCAGGCGACGCGCTCGCCGATGGTCAGGTTCTCTGTCATCCCTCGCATGTCCTGAGCATCACCTCGTGGCCGAAGTGGACCCCGGAAGGTTTTTCCGGGGTGTCGCCGGGCGCCCTGGCTACTGTCGCAGCAGACCGAGAACGCCGCTGGGAGATGCGAGCAACTGGTCCTGCATCAACTGGCTTTGGCTAATGACGCTCGTCCGTCCCACCCGTCTTCTTCAGGCAGAGAGATCGGAGTTTGTCATGCGCAAAACCATCACGACTGAGGGGCGTTGCCTGTCCATCGAGACGGGCATCGCCGAGCCCGACGCGACGACGATCGTCGAGCGCAAGGGGCTCGGCCACCCGGACACCCTGGCCGATCACCTTGCCGAGCGGCTGTCTCGCGCCTACAGCCACCACACCGTCCAGCAATTCGGCGCCGTGCTGCACCACAACTTCGACAAGCTCGCCCTCCTCGGCGGGGCCAGCGAGGTCCGCTACGGCGCCGGCCGGATGACGGCCCCGGTGCGCGTCCTGGTCAACGGGCGGGCAGCGCCCATGTGTGGGGGCGAGAAGATCCCCGTCGAGGAGATCGTCGAGGCCGAGGTCAGGGCGTTCTTCGCCGAGCGGCTCCCGGAGGTGTCGGACCACCTCGACATCACCTTCAACGTCACCAGCAACTCCAGCCCGGGCGCCGTCCTTACCGGCGACGCGGTGCCCGACCGTACCCGCTGGTTCAATCCGCGCTCCGTCGACGACCTCCGCGAGAGGCGGGTGCGGCTCTCGAACGACACCTCCCTCGGAACCGGCTGGGCTCCGGAGAACGCCTTCGAGTCGTTCGTCCGCGAACTGGTGAACCACTTCTCCGGCGAGAGCGACTTCACCCTCTCCCACGCCTGGTGCGGCTCCGACGTCAAGCTCATGGGCTACTGGGACGGAGACCAGGCCGACGTCGTCCTGTGCGTCCCGCAGAAGTCGCGCCACGTCGACAGCCGTGCCGAGTACGTCCGCAACGCCGAGACCGTCCTGGCGGAGTGCCACCGCATGGCCGGCCTCCGGTTCCCCGGCGCACCGGCCCGCTTCCGGCTCAACGCCCGCGACGTCCCGGAGAAGGACGAGCTGTACCTGACCCACACCGGCAGCTCGATCGAGTCCGGCGACGAGGGCGTCGTCGGCCGAGGCAACCGGGTCAACGGGCTGATCACTCCGCTGCGGCCGATGAACCTGGAGGGCGCCAACGGCAAGAACCCCGTCTACCACGTCGGCAAGCTCTACAACATCGCCGCCCAGCGCCTGGCCCAGCGGCTGTATGAGGCCACCAACGGGCACGCGGAGGTGCATCTGGTCAGCACCACCGGCCAGCGCCTCGACCAGCCGTGGAGGATCCTGGTCCGTCTGTCCTCCCCGGATATCGAGGTCGACAAGGTCCAGGCACTCGTTGCCGAGACCCTGGAGGGATTCCCCGCCCTCACTGACGAGCTGGTCTCGGACGGGATCGTGCTGAGCTGATGACGACGCAGACGCTCGGAGAGGTGCCTTCGGGATGTCGGGAGCGGCTGCTCGCGCACTACGGCCCATCAGTTCAAGAGTGGCTGGAGGCGGCCCCAGGCCTCCTGGCAGAGGCAGCGAAGCGGTGGAACCTCTCGCTGAGGAGCTACCACGATGCGGGACATGCCTCGGCGGTTGCGCTTGCTGTAGACAACAAACAAGGCCCAGGTCGTTGACCTGGGCCTTCATCATGGAGCGGGTGACGAGAATCGAACTCGCGCTCTGAGCTTGGGAATCTATGGCGCGCAGATGTGCCGTATAGCTGCTGAACTGCGGTTTCCTACTCCCGGCAGCCCCGTTGGGGCTGCCTTTGTGCACCCGCTCTGACCGCTGTTCACCGCCCTTAAGGGCACGGCGGGGGCACGCCCCTGACGTGATGACTCATGGCGTCGTCTGGTTCCCGCCGATGCCCGGTAAAGAGAATGGCCGCCGCCAGCCGACTCCCCCGGCATTGCGTCCGCAAGTGGGTGGACATGGGGCTCGCTCGTCGGAGTGGGCCCCCTTCTGCCTGCTCAAGTCGGACAGCTGCGGCTATCGGCTCGTCCTGTGTGCACTGGGCGGCGAGGTATCGCTCGGCGTCCAACGCTGCCGCACAGCCGGTGCCGGCCGCGGTGATGGCTTGGCGGTAGGGGAACTGCTTAGGGTGTGCGAATGGTCGTGCGAATATGGGTCGTCGAAGCGGAGTCAGCCGAAGCGGAGGCCCGGAGCCTGTTGTCTCCGGCGGAGTTGTCCCGTGCCGACGAGCTGGGCAGGGAGCAGGTGCGGAGGACGTTCGTCACCTCTCGTGCGGTGCAGCGGGCGCTGGGGGCGCGGTATCTGGGGATGCCAGAGCCCGAGGTCGGCATCAGCCGGGCCTGTTCCCACTGCAGTGACGGCGACCACGGGAAACCCCATTTCACGGCGGCTCCGGAGCTCGACTTCTCTGTCTCGCACACAGGGGACCTCGTCGTCATCGCGGCCGCGACCGGCACAAAGGTCGGGCTTGACGTGGAGCTGGTCAGCCGCACGATCGAGATCGACGAGATCGTCCACACACTCGCTTCGGAGGGCGAGCGGCGGGGTCTCGCCGCGTACCGCGGGGAGTCGCTGCGGACCGCGCTGTTCCGGATATGGGCGCGCAAGGAGGCAACGGTCAAGCTGACCGGACACGGGCTGCTCCAGGTGCCCTTCCTCGCGCTGTCGGTGGACGGCCCGGTTGCCCGGATCGACGATCCGCCAGCCGACTGGCCGGATCAGGCCATCCACCTCAACGATCTGTCGCTGGGCTACGGAAGCGTGGCCGCCCTGGCCACCACCGTGCCGCGGCCGGAGATCGACATCGTCACACTGCAGCGGGTTGCCGATCTGTCGCTGTGACCCCGTGGGGTGCCGGGGAGGTCGCGGACGCCGCGGTAGTGGCCTGTCGCGTACCAATGCCCGCGCAACAGGCCGACCGGAAGGAAGCCGAGCGCCGTTTAGCCGGAGACGTCGAGGGTGTCCGGCACAGGGCGACGAAGGACACGCACCATTGTTGCGGTGCGCAGGAAATCCAGCAGGGCGCTGAATGCGGAGCCACCCCGGCGGCCGAGGACGGTGTCCCCGTACCGGAAGACCGCGGCACCCTGGCGGGTCAGCTCCCCACGCGAGCAGCGCCTCGTTATGCGTGACCCGGTAGCCCCAGGGATCCGCGCGCCGCGTCCTCGGCGGCGGTCCGCGCGGCCGAGGTGGCCGCCGGGGGGCAGCTCCAGCTCAGGCGTCAAAAACGCTCCAGACGTGCCGATCGACGGGTGTGGGCGAACCACAGCGCCTGCGGCATCGTCGCGTCCCCTTGGAAACCTGACGACCCAGCACGGCGTCGACGGTGTGAGTGGCCGGGGTGATCCAGCTGTGGATCCGGCGCAGCAGAGGATGGAAAAGCCGTGCCCACCGCGGCGTCCAGCAGCGGCTTCGGGTACTCGACTCGATCAGGGGAGGGTGACGGCCAGGTGTGGCCCGTGGGTGTGGTCAGAGCCAGCCGCGTTGTGCGGCTTTGGTACCGGCTTCGAAGCGGCTGGAGGCACCGAGGCGCTCCATGATCGAGGCGACCTGTCGCCGGATGGTGCGATCGGTGAGGCCGAGGCGCTGTCCAGCTGCTTCGTCGGTGAGGCCGGTGCCGAGCAGACGCAGTAGTCCGCGTTCGTGGTCGGTGAGGCCGCCTTGAGGGTCGTCGGGGCGGGTGGTTCCGAGGGGGACCGCGGTGTTCCAGGCCTGCTCGAAGAGTTCGAGCAGGGCGGAGACGATGCCGGGTTCGGTGACGTGCAGCGCGCCTTTGCGGTTGTCCGCCGGGTCTATCGGCACCAGGGCGTGGGTGCGATCGACGACGACCATCCGCTGGGGGACGGTCGACGCGGTGCGTACCTCTCCGCCGTGGCTGAGCAGCACGTCGGCGTAGTCGGCGATGTGGGCGTGGCGGCGGGCGAGCTCCTGGAAGAGGCTGCGCATGGACACGCCGCGGGCGAGGGCGGCGAGGTCGTGCTCGCGGCCGGCGTCGAGGTCGTCGGCGCTCTGGATGCCGGGCTGGACGCCGATGATCTCGGTGTGGGCGGCGCGGCACAGGCGTTCGAGGCAGTTGTGGATGGCGTCCATGCCGAGCAGGCGCTCGCCGTGGGTGGAGCGGTGCTGGACGCGGTCGGCGAGCATGCGGGTGACCACCGCGCGCGAGGCGGCCAGCTCGGCCTGACGGGCGGCGAGGTCGGCCTCCTGGCGGGCCACGATCTCGGCCAGGCCGACATCGGGATCGACGGCACGCATCTGCCCCGGGTGTTCGCTGGAGGCACGCACCAGCATCAGCTCTCCGAGCTCGTCGAGGCAGTCACCGACGCGCGACGGAGTCAGGCCGCACATCTTCGCGAGCTGGTCGACGCCGTGGCCAGGGTGATCGAGCATGGCCTGATAGACGTCAGCGGCTTCGGTGGTCAATCCGAGTGCTTGCAGCATGGCCCTACGATCCCCCTGGAACGCTCCCCTCCGGGTCCCCGGCTGGGCAGCATGATTTCACCCAGCGGCCCGTCCGAGCAAGTTTGTGCTCGGCGTTCCCCCAGGTCAGGGCCCTACATGCGACGATTCGTTCGATGATGTTCAAAAATGCCCTCACGGTATAAAACGTGGGTAAGTCGACCATGCCGGAAAGATGGGACCGGCCCCATGTCCTGAACCGGATAGGCCCTGTTCAGGACCCCCGGAAAGCCTTCCGAAGGCGGGGATCTGCGGCGAAGCTATTCATCGCCCGCCGACAACAGTCCGAACGGCCACCGGACGAAGCGTCAAGCCGTGACGCGAGACCGGAACAGGACGCCTGCCCTCGTGATTCCGAAAGGGCTGATCGCCATGATCCGCACCCGTATAGCCCAGGCCACCGCGGTCGTCGCCCTTGTGCTGGCCACCGCCGCGCTCCTGCCCTCCGCCGCGGTCGCGGCCGAGCCCGCCCCCTCCTCCGCGCCGGTGGTCGTGGCGGACTCGGCGGTCGAGCCCCTGTCTCAGGAGACCGGCACCTGGGGCGGCTGACCCTCCGTATGGACATCGTCTACGCCAGCCTGCGCCGTCGCACCAGAGCCCCTGACGAGCCGGCGAGTGAGTTGGCAGAGGCGCTGAGCACCCTGTGGGCCCACGCGAGGCTCGAGGACGGCCTGGAGCACGTGTCCGGCCGTTCCGAGTGGGACCGTGTCGACTTCCTGATGTACCTGCTCACCCACGATTGCGGCACTCTCGGATTCTGCAGCGCGGTGTACCGCGTCCGGTCCCTGCTGCACCGCTGCCACGAGGCTTCCGCGCTGATGCAGCGCCGCTATCTTCCCCCCGACGCGCCGACGGACCTGCTTGGCGCCACGGGATTCCGTTGCTGCGCCGCTCAGACGCCGCAGAACTAATTCTTCGTATCGCCCATCGAAACCAAGGGGGGATTTGTGTGAGTTCAGCGCACGATCGTACCGCTGCGGACAAGAAGCAGTCGCTCGCAGGCATGCTGGCACGCGCTCGTGCCAGGGTCACCGAGGGACCCCGTCCTCGTCAGGACCGGAACAACGTCGCCCTCTCCTACTCACAGAACACCCTGTGGTTCGTCGACCGGCTGCAGGCCGGCACGTCGACCTACAACGTCCCCTTCCTCTTCCGTCTCGAAGGCGATCTCGACGTCGAGGCCCTGACCGATGCCTTCACGAGCATCGTCAGGCGTCATGAGGCGCTGCGGACCTACGTTCTCGTGGAGAACGACGAGTACTTCCAGGGCATCGTCGAGGACCCCGAGGTCACGATCGAGAAGACGACCGTGGAGTCCGAGGCCGAAGCCGACCGGATCACGGCGGAACTCGCCGGGACCGGGTTCACCCTGACGGAGTTCCCACTGTGGCGCGCCTCCCTCGTCACGGTTCGCGACGACCTCCACTACTTCGGCTTCGTCGTCCACCACATCATCTTCGACGGAGTGTCGACGTCGATCTTCTTCGAGGATCTCGAAGAGGAGTACAACGCGCGGCGTTCGGGCACCACGCCCAAGGTCGAGGACCCCGCCGTCCAGTTCGCCGACTTCAGCGAGTGGCAGCGCAAGCGGATGAGCGCCGGGGCGTGGCAGGAGAGCGTGGACTACTGGTCCGAAACCCTCCGCGACGTCGATGTCATGGATATTGCCGGCGACCGTCCCCTCCCGCCCCAGGTGACGTACGCGGGGGCCGCGGAGGTAAGCACCTGGCCGGGTCTCGCGGCACAGGTCAACGAGCTCGCGTCGTCCCTGTCGACCACGCCGATCACGGTCCACGCCACGGCGATGGCCGCTCTCTTCCGCCGGTACTCGGGCTCCGAGGAAGTCATCTTCGGAATGCCCACCGCCAACCGCGGCGAAGTCGAATGCGAACGCACCCTCGGGTTCTTCATCAACATGCTGCCGCTCCGCTGCGACGTCGATCCCGACGCGACGTTCCGGGAGAACCTCTCGGGGGTCCAGCGACGCTTCCGTGAGGGGCAGTCGCACGGGCAGTTGCCGCTCGAGGAGATCATCGCCAGTGCCGGAGTGAAGCGTGAGTCCTCGCGTTCCACGCTGTTCCAGTACACGCTGACGATGAACGAGTGGGCCGAGCCGCTCCGACTCGACGGGATATCCGCGGTCGAGCGGGAGTGGGAGACGACGCAGGCGAAGTTCTTCCAGTCCTGGACGGTCACCAAAAAGGGCGCGGACCTGGAGATCCACACCGCGTACAACACCGACATCTTCGACGCGGCGACCATCGCGACCATGCAGCGGGTGTTCGTGGGGATCCTGCGCAGGGCGATTTCCATGCCGGATGCCGGCATCCGGCAGTCGTGGGCCCATGACGAGGACTCTCGTGCCGTACAGGCGCGTTGGGGCAAGGGCAGCGAGGCGCCGACGCCCACGGGCAACGTGTTCACGCACTTCTCCCGGATCGCGGACGAGCACGGGCCGCGCGTGGCCGTCAACGCCCCCGACGCGGTGCTGACCTACGACGAGCTGCGCCGGCGCGTCGAGGCGATCCGCGCCCACCTGGCGGCGGACGGGGTCGGTGCCGGCGATCGTGTGGGCGTCGCGCTCGCGCCGTCGTCCGACTTCCCCGCCACCGTGATGGCGCTGATGGCGCTGGGTGCCGTGTACGTGCCCGTCGACGCGATGAACCCGCCGGGCCGCATCGAGACGATCATTCAGAACGCCGAAGTGCAGCGGGTGGTCTGCGACGCGACGACGGCCGGAATCGCACCCGGTCTCGAGTTCCGGCTTCCGGCGGACCTTCCGGACGCGGCCGACGCGTTCGACGCGGTCCCCGGCGAGAGCGCGACCGCGTACCTGATGTACACCTCGGGCAGCACGGGTACGCCGAAGGGCGTGCTCATCAGCCACGACAGCATTCTGGGATTCGTCCAGAACGTCCGGACGCTGTTCGAGCTCGCTCCGGAGGACCGTTTCCTCGGCTATGCGTCCTGTGGGTTCGACGTCTCGGTCTTCGAGATGTTCGGCGCGCTGCTGACCGGTGCTTCGCTCCACGTCGTACCGTCCGCGATGCGTCTCGACATGTCGGGCGTCCAGCAGTTCCTCGAGGAGCACCGCATCACGGTGACGGACCTGCCGCCGTCGGTCATGAAGCTGCTCGATCCGGCTCCGCTGAACGACCTGCGCATCGTCTTCGTGGGCGGCGAGGCCTTCTCCCACGAGCTCGTACGGGCCTGGGGCAAGGGCCGGCGCCTCTTCAACGGGTACGGCGTCACCGAGTGCACCGTCACCAGCATCGTCGAAGAGCTGAAGGAACCGCTGCGTGCGGCCGCCCTGCCGATTGGCGGCCCGATGGACAACCACGTCGCCTACGTGCTGGACGATCAGCACGTACCGGTGCCCCAGGGCGTCATCGGCCAGCTGGCTATCGGCGGAGTCGGGCTGACGTCCGGCTACTGGAACCGGGACGAGGAGAACCAGCAGCGATTCATCCCGGACCCGTTCGCGGACGACCCCGCAGCGCGCCTCTACCTGACCGGTGACCTGGCGCGGCACACCGGCGACGGCCGTCTGGTGTACGTCGGCCGGGCCGACAAGCAGGTCAAGATCAACGGCGTGCGGATCGAGATCGGCGAGATCGAGAGTGCCATCCGCAGCGCCCCCGGTATACGCAACGTGTACGTGCGGGTCCAGCAGGACCAGGACCAGAAGAGGGTCGTCGCGTACTGCGCGACCGGTGGAGCCCACGACGTGTCCGAGACGGCACTGCGGGACCACTGCCGCAGGCACCTCGTGTCCACGATGGTGCCGAGCACCTTCGTGATGCTCGACGAACTGCCGGTCAACGCGAGCGGAAAGATCGACGAGCGGGCCCTGCCCAGCGTCGATTCCGCGGTCGAGGCGGAGCCGGCGGAAACGCTCACTGATCTCGAACGCCAGATGATGACCAAGGCCTTCGAGCCCATCCTCGGGCGCAGCGACTTCGCGAAGAACGTCAGTTTCTTCGACCTGGGCGGGACGAGCCTGCAGGCCGCCCAGCTGGTCTCCAAGATCAAGAAGATCTTCTCGACCGAGATCTCGCTGGCCGCGTTCTTCGCGGACTCGAGCGTGCAGAGCATGGCCCTGGAGGTCGAACGCTCCAGGCTGGCCGGCCTGTCCCCCGAGGAACTGGAAAAGGCCATCGAGCAGATGACCGAAGAGGACGTCGCCCGACTCCTGGCCGAGTGAACAGCTGGATATGGACCGGGACGGCAGGGAACGCGTGATGCAACGTGAAGGGCACCGTCTGAACGCCTATCTCCGTACGAGATCGGCGAGGACGGACACATCAAATCTCATCGAACTGAGCCAGTCGGCATCGTCCGGCCCGGTGCTCCTGTTCGCTCATCCGGTGGGTGGCAGTCTGCTGGCCTACCAGCCGCTCGTCCGCAGGCTCGCCGACCACCGGTGCCTCGGACTCGAGGCCTCGGCCAAGACGCTCGCCGAGGACGGGCCCGTCGACTCGGTCCAGGAGCTCGCGCGGCAGTACGTCGCGGGCTTCGGCGACAGCGGCCCCCAGGTCGACGTGGTCTGCGGCTGGTCGTTCGGTGGCGCTCTCGCGTGGGAGATCGCGTGCCTGCTCGCGGAACGGGGAGTGCGGCCGAAGGTGGTGCTCATCGACTCGACGTGGCCGGAGGGGCACTGCCAGGACGCGACGCCCGCGGAGGCGCTGCGGAGCTTCGTCCACGACGCGCTGCGGCTGAGCGGACGTGACGGCGGTTGCGACGTGGACACGGAGGCCGAGGCCGCCGCGGTGCTCGGCATGGACCTGGAGACCTTCAGCGAGCGCTTCGAGATTTTCGCGTGCAACAGGCGGCTCATCGCCAAGTGGCAGCCCACCCCGGGCAAGCTCGACGTCGCGTCCGTACGCGCCGTGGAGTCCATCACGTCGGATTGGGCAACGGTGACCTCGGGCAACGTGCACGTGCAGGACCTCCCCGGCGACCATTACGGCCTGCTCGGAACCGACGGGAACGTCGTCGCGATCGAACGGGCCATCAGGGACGACCGCCCGGCGGCGGCCCCCGTCCTGGTCCCGCACGAGCAGGCCGCGGAGGCCGGCGCGGCCGGTCTCCAGGACTCCCTGACGAAGCTCATGGACACGGCCCACTGGCGGGACCTGGTGATCAGGTCCCGGCGGATGGACCCGGACGCCATCGCCGAGGCGTACCGGGAGCTCGGCACCCGCGGCCTGCTCACCCCGGACTGGCCGAGCGAGTACGGCGGCTCCGCAACGCCGACCCGCCTCGCCATCGAGCTCTTCGAGGGCTTCGCCGCCAGCGGTCTGCCGGACCTCGTGTACGCGCTCACGGTGCAGATCGTGGGCAACTTCGTCCTGAAGTCCGGTTCGGACCGGCTGAAGCGCGAGCTGCTTCCGCGCATCAGCCGGGGCGAGGAGTTCGCCACCGTCCTCTACAGCGAACCCCGCGCCGGCAGCGACCTCGCCGCGCTCCGCACCAGGGCGGAGCGGCGGGACGACCGTTACGTGCTCAACGGCGTCAAGGTGTTCAGCATCTACAGCGACATCTCCGGTTCGGCGCTGGTGGCCGCGCGCACCGGGCAGGAGGGGCACAAGTACGACGGCATCACCCTCTTCGTGATCGACCTGGCCGCCGAGGGCGTGAGCGTCGAGCTCGTCGACACGCTGCAGCGTGAACGGATGTGCCGGGTCCGCCTGCAGGACGTCGAGGTCGAGAGCTGGCGGCGGGTGGGCGAGGAGGGCCGCGGATGGGCCCTACTCGACGGGGCCCTGGCCATCGAACGTACCGGCATCGACCACGTCGTCAGGGCGGCACGCTGGCTGACGGCGCTGCGCGGGACGACCGGCCGGCCCACGAGCCTCCAGCGGCTCGAAGGGCAGGTCGAGTGCGCCACGACGCTGGCCCGCGCGGCTGCCGAGGTGTTCCTGCGTACCGACGTCAAGGCGACCGACACCGCCGTGGCCAAGCTCTACACGAGCGAGACCTGTCAGCAGGTCGGCCACGAGGTGCTCCGCCGCTGGAGCACGCTCGGGAAGGCGTCAGGCCTCGACGAGCTCGCCCATGAGGAGCTGTTCTCGGGGCTGACCGAGTCGCCCGGACTGACCCTGTCCGCCGGCACGTCGGAGATGATGCTGTCCACCGTCGGGACGGACCTCAGGGAGGAGTCCTCCCGGCGCTGCCTGGAGATCCTGCACCGCTTCGGCGGAGAGCTCGTCGACACGGTCATGGAGGTCCTCGAAGCCGCCGGCACGGGCATCAAGGTCGAGCCCCTGTTCGCCCACTCGCCGACGCGGCGGGAGGCGCTGGAGAAGACCCTGGCCGACCTCGGGTTCGACCAGGTCGAGCGCCCCGAGGAGGAGGGCGGTCTCGGACTCGGTCTCACCGTCGGCTGTGCCATCAGCCTGACCACGGGGTACCTCGGGTATGAGAACGCCTACCAGCCGTGCCGTGCCGGGACCGGGGGCGACCCCGCATCCCACGACCGGTGCCCCGCTCACGAGTGCAGGCTGCGGCACGCGGCCTACGTGCTGGGACTCGGCATCGGGTTGTTCCGGACCGCCTGGGAGTACGCCTCCACCCGGGAGCAGTTCGGGAAGAAGCTCGTCGACGCCGACGCGCTGATGTTCCCCCTGATCCGTTCGTACGCCGAGCTGACCGCGCTCGGCGCGCGACTCCACGAGATCGCGGACACGGGCGGGGACGAGGGGGTCGTCCGGCGCTTCGAACTCGTCGAGCAGGACGCGCTGGTGCGCGTGGTCCGCAGCGCGATGCAGGTGCTGGGGGCCCAGGGCATCACGGAGTGGTCCGTCGCCTCGCGCTTCTACATGCGGTGCGCGGAGAGCATCGGATCGCTCGACCACGAGGGCATGGAGACCGACGGCTGACCCGGGCCGTCGGCCGGCCCGGCCGACGGCCCCACCGGTCGCGGGGGCGACGAGCCCCGCCCGGTCGGACCGCCCGCGTGTTCTTCGAATGCCGTCATTCCCATACAAAGGTAGTCTTCTCATGCGACTTTCCCCCAAGGGCTCCGAATCATCGGACATGACCTCCTCGGACATCTACGAGGAGTCGCAGTACGGGGCCCGGGACATGCACCCCGTGTGGCGGCAGCTGCGCGGACGCGACGGACTCCACCGTCAGCAGACCCCCGACGGCCAGGACTTCTTCTCCGCGATGCGTTACGCGGAGGTCCGCGAGGTCCTGAACGACCACAAGACGTTCTCCTCGGCGTACAGCACCATGCTGACCGTACGCGGGGACGGGGACGTCGCGGCAGGGGCGGCGATCCACCTCACCGACCCGCCGCTGCACTCCGACATTAAGCGCAACTTCACCCCCCTGATGACGCGGCAGGCGACCCTCCGCCTCCAGGAGGGGATCCGCGCCCGCATGTCCGAGCTGTTCGACGCCGTCCGCGGACGCGAGACGTTCGACTTCTGCGACGCCATGCTGACGCTGCCGATGACGATCACCGGCGAGCTCATGGGCATCCCGCAGGAGGAGTGGACCGTCACGGGCAGGGCCACGGTCCAGGCGATGGGGGGCGTCGACCCGGACGTCTCGGAGTACCAGCGCCGCTTCCAGCTCTTCGAGGCCCACACCACGATCATGTCGGTGCTCGGGGAGGTCCTGGAGTCCGACCCGCCCGCGGACTCGGTGAGCGGCCGCTGCCCGGCCGCCGCCCACGCGGTGCCGGACGACGGAAGGAACGTTTCCCTGCTGAACGCGTACGCGTTCCTCATGGGAGCCAATCCGACCGTTCCCCAGACCATCAACCAGACGCTGCTGCTGCTGGCCGACGACGACGACCTGTGGTCGTGGTTCATGCGCCAGGAGGAGACCGACCAGCGGTTCATCGACGAGGCCCTCCGCTGGGCGAGCCCCGTCAACCACGTGCTGCGCCGCGCCACGGTGGACACCACGATCGGCGGCACCGACGTGCCGGCCGGATCCCTGGTCGCCGCCTGGATCGCCTCGGCCAACCGTGACGAGGAGGTGTTCGAGGACGCGTACCGGTTCGTTCCCGACCGCTCCCCGAACCAGCACCTCGCCTTCGGACTCGGCGTGCACCGGTGCATCGGCCAGCATGTCGCCTCAGCCGGCATCAAGCAGTTCCTCGACCTCTGGCGGCAGAACGTGCGGTCCATGCGGCTGGACGGCGACCCCAAGCACCTTATTTCCAACTTCCTGAACGGCGTGGTGAGTCTGCCGCTGGCCGTGACCTGGAAGTAGACAGTTGCTCCCAGGTCGACGGTGGAAAAGCCCGGAGGGCGGAACCGATGAGTGAATTCGTCATCAGCGTTGTCGGACCGGACGACTGGCCCGCGATCAGCGAACTCTTCGAGCCGAAGGGCCCGGTAGAGAACTGCTGGTGCACGTACTTCCGGATGACAGCGAAGGAACGCACCTCCTGCGACCCGGCGGAACGCCGGGACAGGCTCCGCGACCTGGTCCGGGCCGGGGAGCGGGTCGGCGTCATCGGCTCCGTCGACGGCGTTCCGGCCGGCTGGATCGGCGTCGGCCCCCGCCAGGGATTCCCGCGGCTGCGGGGCTCCCGCGCGGCGAAGCCGGTCGAGGGCGACGACTTGGAGCGCATCTGGTCGGTCGTGTGCCTCTACGTGGCACGCGAGCACCGGCGCCGGGGACTGGCCCAGGCACTCATCGACAGGGCGGTCCAGTGGGCCCGGGACGAGAAGGCAGACGTGATCGAGGCATACCCCGAGGACGACCGCGACCCCGCGGACGAGATCGACCGCTCAAGCTTCCACGGCCGGGTCAGCACCTTCGAATCCTGCGGATTCACCGTGGTCGAACCCAGGCTCCAGCGCCGAGCGCTGGTACGTAAGGATCTCCGTTGACTGTTCACACGATGCTTGCGCTTGAACCGTTCCTCAACAATCAAGCGGCCACCACCCAGAACAACCTGTCCGACGGGCGGCTGAACGTCTGGCGCAACTCGCTGCCGGCCCAGCCCGGGCCGCTGGAGCGCGTCGTCGACGGCGTCCCGCTGCGCAGCGCCAGGCTCGACGGAAACGGGCCCGACAACGTGCTGTGCGCGGGCCAGCGGATCGAGGTCCCGGAGCGGCGGTGGGACTGGCTCTACCTCATCGGCTGCGGAGAGCGGCGGGTGCGGGACGTCATCACCTGGCACTTCTCCAACGGCTCCGTGGACCGCGACCACCTCGCCCTCTCCGACCTGTGGGAGGGCCTGTCGGACCACGGCGAGGAGCTCGCCCTGCGCACGGACGTCATCCACTACCCGTACCACGTACAGGAACGCATCGGGATCACGCTCTGGTGCCAGCGCGTTCCGATCACCTCGCGGCAGCCGCTCAGCGCCCTGTCGCTGCCCAAGAACCCGGCCGTCCATCTCTTCGCGATGACGCTCGTCGGGCAGTCCGCGAGCGCCGGCTCCGAAGAGCTCCGGCCCACAGAGGGGGACCAGCAGTGACCATCGCCAGCACCGTCGGCACGACGGCGCGCCCGCCGCGCTGGAACGGCGCCGCCGGCACGTATCCCCAGTGGTACGAGGACCCGCTGAGCTGCCTGCAGACCACCCTGGGCAGCGTCCTCCTGGAGCACGGGCTGCGGCCCGTCGACGTCCTCGGGCAGTCCTGCGAGTTCGTCTTCGCCCCCGACGACGTCATGTGCGAGGAGTTCTACCGCCCCGTACAGAGCAGCCGGGGCGTGGCGGGCGACCTGTGCCCGTACCACGACGTGGAGTCCGCCTGGACGACGGGATCGACCGCGGACGACCTGATCGCCCTCATCGAGGAGCACTCCGGCGTCATCGTGGCGGTGGACAACTACTACCTGCCGTTCCGCCCCGCCTACCAGGACGTGCACGCGGCCCATCTCGTCGTGGTGCCGGCCTGGCGGCGGACCCCGGACGGGGATGTGGAGTTCTACGTCTCCGACGTGCAGCCGCCGGCCTTCCAGGGCTGGTTGTCCGCCGAGCACCTGGTGGCCAGCTGGACCTCCGGCAATCCCTCCGACACCCAGGACGTCTTCTTCTCCAGCCGGGAGATCGGCGGCCGGGTGCTGACGACGAAGGTGCGGCAGGCACCGGGGGAGCCCACCACCGAGCAGGTGGTCCGGGCGCTCCGTGGCAACCTCGAACGCTGGGACAACGGCGTGGCCGGACCCACGGACCGTCTCTGGGCGGGCCGGAGCGGTCTGCGCCGGTTCGTCGACCACCTGTCCGACCAGGCCGCCGCCCCGGCGTCGCTGCGGCCCGCGTACACCTTCGGCTGGTCCATGCAGGCCCAGGCGTTCCTGCACGGGAGGTTCGCCCGGGAGCGCGCGTTCCGGACGGACGATGCCCCGCTGGCCGCGGTCGCGGCATCGGCGGACCGGGTGGTGTCGGCCTGGTCGAACGTCCGACTGCTGTGCGCGCACGCGGCGAACGTGCCCGAGATATCCGAATTGATCCGGCGTCGCGGCGAGGAGCTGCTGCATGCCTACGAGCAGCTGGCTGTCGACTGGCGACTCGCCTTGTCGAGGGAATGGACGGACGTCCGATGAACCACGTGTCTGTTCCGATGAACCACGTTTCCGTGGGGGAGCTCGCGCTCACCGGAGGTGAGCCGGTCCTCGGTGAACTGGCCCCGGTGGGATGGCCGATGACGACCGACGCGGACCGGGCGGCGGTGCTCTCGGTCCTGGAGTCGAACGTCTTCGTCTCCGACCGGCCGAACGAACCGACCGCGGTCGAGCGGCTGGAGCGGTCCTGGGCGCAGTACCTGGGAGTGCGGCGCTGTGTCGGCGTGAGCAACGGCACCACCGCCATCGAACTGGCCCTCCTCGCACACGGAGTGGGCCCCGGCGACGAAGTCGTGGTCCCGGCCCTGACCTTCGTCGCGACGGCGATGGCCGTCGTGCACGTCGGGGCGACGCCGGTGTACGCCGACGTCGACCCGGTGACCTTCAACCTGTCCGCGGACAGCCTGACCGGGCTGATCACCGAGCGCACGAAGGCCGTCGTCCCGGTCCACCTGCACGGCCTCAGCGCTGACATGGACGTGATCAACGACATCGCCCGCCGGCACGGCCTCGTGGTGATCGAGGACGCCGCGCAGGCCCAGGGCGCCCGCTACCGGGGCACTCCGGTCGGCGCGTCCGGCAACACGGCGACGTTCAGCCTGCAGATGACCAAGAACCTCCCCACGTGCGGCGAGGGCGGCCTCGTCGTGACCGACGACGACGGCGTGGCCGACCGCATCGTCCAGCTGCGCCAGTTCGGCGAGACGATCCGCCCCGACCGGCCGCGGCGCTACGTGAGCCACCGACTGGGTTTCAACGCGAAGCTGAACAACGTCCAGGCGGCCTACACCTCCAGCCAGCTGGAGCGTTTCACCGAGTACCACGAGGCCCGGCGGGCCAACGTCGCGGCCTTCATGGACCGGCTGCGGGACCTGGACGGCCTGATGTGCCCCTCGGAGCCGGACGGCTACGAGCACGCGTGGCACATTCTGCGCTTCGTCCCGGACCTGGACCGGATCTTCCCGGGCACGGACACCGCGACCGCGAGGAACCTGCTGATCAAGGCCCTGCGCGCGGAAGGCCTGCCGGCGACCCGGTACCAGATGATGCCGCTTCCCGAGCAGCCCGCCCTGCGGTCGATCTGCCGTCAGGAGCGCGGTTCCTGGCCGGTCACCCAGGACGTGGTCGACCGGAGCTTCACCATCCAGCAGCGCCACCTGTCTCCGGACGCCGGCCCCCTGCTCCAGGGCTTCGCCGACGTCATCGAGAAGGTCTGGTCGCACCGCAAGGCCCTGGCGGAACTCGCGGAAGGTGCGGACCGCTGACCAGGACCGTGGACGAGCCGGCGCTCGGACGGATGGAAGCCCACGCGCAACGCGTCCGCGAGCACGTCGTCGAGATGTGCTCGGGGCCCGAGGGCGGTCACCTGGGGGGCTCGCTGTCCGCCGTCGAGATCTTGGTGGCGCTGTTCTTCCACACCATGAACCTCGACCCCGACGACCCGGAGTGGAAGGAGAGGGACGCCTTCGTGCTCAGCAAGGGACATGCGGCGATGGCCCTCTACGCCACCCTCGCGGAACGCAGCTTCATCGAGCCGGAGGAGATCGGCACCTTCTGCCGGCCCGGCAGCAGACTGGCCACGCACGTCAACGTGGCTGTCCCGGGCGTCGAGTTCGCCACCGGCTCGCTCGGCCACGGACTCGCCCTGGCCAACGGCACGGCCTGGGCGCAGCGCCAGGCCGGCGACAGGCCCGCGCGCACTTTCGTCCTCGTCGGTGACGGCGAGCTCCAGGAGGGCTCGGTCTGGGAGGCGGCCCAGGTGGGCAGGGCCCTGGACGCCGACAACCTCGTGGTGGTGATCGACGTCAACGAGTTCCAGCAGACCGGTGCCGTCCGCGACGTGAGCGACGGCGCGCCGATCGCCGGCCGGTGGGCCGGCTTCGGCTGGCACACCGTCGAGGTGGACGGGCACGACCTGGCAGCACTCTGCTCGGCCTTCGACGAGGCGACACGGACGAAAGGACCGACGACTGTGGTCTGCCGGACGGAGAAGGCGCACGGCGTGGGCGCCCTCGCCGGCCGGGCCGTCTCCCACTTCGTCCGTCTCGACGAGGCGAAGCTCAGGCGGATCAGGGCCGGCATGCGCCGCCCCGCCCCGCTCGCGACGACGACGGAGGCCGGCCGTGGCTGAGATCGCACCGGAGCGGATGAGCACCCGCGCCGCCTTCACCGACGCCCTGCCGGAACTCGCCGTACGGCACGACGTGCTCGTCGTCGACACCGACACGGGAAGCATCAAGCCGACGGCCGAGATGGACTACGTCAACGTCGGCATCGCGGAGAACGCCGCCATCGGGCTCGCCGCCGGTGCCGAGCGCTGGGGACGGCGTGCCCTGGTCTGCACGTTCGCGGCCTTCTCGGTGAGCCGGGCGTACGAGTTCATCAAGCTCGACATCGCCTACCCGCGGCGCCGGATCTGCGTCGTCGGCACCCATGGGGGCGCGAGCGGAGGCTGGCTGGGCCCGACCCACCACTCCACCGAGGACCTCGCGCTGATGAACGCGCTGCCGCACATGCGGGTGGTCGTCCCGGCCGACGCGCACCAGGCCGTGTCGCTGCTGGAGCAGTGCCTCAAGTACGACGGCCCGACCTACCTGAGGCTCGGTCGCAAGGACTCACCGGTCTTCGGGGGACTGCCCGAACCGGAGCTCGGAATCCCACAGGAAGTGCGCCCGGGACAGGACATCGCCCTGGTCGCCACGGGGCCCGAACTCCTGGCCACGGCCCTGGAGGTGGCCGACCGGCTCGCGGACGAGGGATACGGCGCCCAGGTCGTCAACGTGCACACCGTCGACCCGGAATCCGCCGACGCCGTCGGCCGGATGCTTGCCAAGGCGTGCCGGTGGGTGGTCACGCTGGAGGAGGCGTGGACCTCGGGCGGCATGGGCGCGCAGGTCGCCGCGGCGATCGGGCACCGGGGCACCCCGTGGCTGCCCCTCGGCGTCAATGGCTTCCTTCCAGCAGGGACGCACGCGTCCCTGCTGGAAGAAAGCGGACTCACCACGGAGGCCGTTCTCGGCCGAGTGTTGAAGTTCGTCACCGAATCACAGTGATGGAGAAAGGAAAGAGGACATGGACACACAGTGCGTCAGCTGCTCCGGCACGCTGCCGATAGCCAATGACAGCTACGAGGGCGAGATCGTGAGTTGCCCCGGCTGTGCGACGGAGCTCGAGATCTACTCGACGAACCCGCTGAAGCTCGTGCTCGCCCCGGAGCCCGAAGAGGACTGGGGTGAGTGACCGGGGCGAGCGGGGAGGACGGCCGATGAGTTTCGGAATTCTCCTCTCCACCGTTCGCTACGAGGAGCGCCGGCTCCTGTCCGAGCTGGACCGCCGTGGTCTCCACGCGGTCCGGCTGGACCCCCGGAACCTCTCCTTCGGTCCGCACGACACGGAGCGGTTCCGGGGCATGACGGTGCTCAACCGTGAGATCTCCAGCCAGCGGGCGGCGCTCGCGGCCGAGTCGCTCGAAGCCTTCGGCGCCCGTCCGATGAACGACGCGTCGTCGACCCGGGTGTGCGGCAACAAGTGGTCCACGTACCTGCGGCTGAAGCAGTGCGGCATCCCCACGCCGACCACCCTGCTGGCGCCGTCGGTGGAAGCGGGGATGAAGGCGATCGAATCGCTGGGCTACCCCGCCGTGGTCAAGCCGCTGAGCGCCTCCTGGGGCAACCGCGTCAGCCTGATCACCGATCGGCACGCGGCGGACGCCGTCCTGGAGCACTGTGCGGCGATGCCGTCGGCGGTCGCGAGAACCGTGATCGTCCAGGAGGCGATCCGTCCGGGTGCCCCGGACATGCGGGGGATCGTGGTCGACGGCGTCTGCGTGGGCGTCATCTCCCGGTCGGGCAGCGACTGGCGCAACAACGTGGCCAGGGGAGCGACGGTGGAGCACCTCGCGCCGGACGAGGAGATCAACGGGCTGTGCGTCCGGGCGGCAGCCGCCGTGGGCGCGCGGATCGCCGGCGTGGATCTGGTCCGTGACGAGGACGGGACCCTCATGGTGCTCGAGGTCAACTCCCGCGTTGAGTTCCAGGGATTCGAAGGTGCGACGGGCGTCGATGTGGCCGCGAGGATCGTCGAGGCGTGTGCATCAGAAGTGATCGACGTGAAGGAAACGATATGAAGCGCGTCGTCGTGGTGGGCGGCAGGGGTTTCGTGGGCGGAGAACTGCTCCGCCTGCTCGTCCACCACCCCGAGGTACAGGTCACGGGCGTCACCTCCGACACCCAGGCCGGCCGTACGGTGGAGAGCGCGCACCCCCCGCTGCGGGGGAGCGGCCTGCGGTACAGCCGACGGGCGGACCTGGAGTCGGCCGACCTCGTCTTCCTCGCCGGTGTCCATGGCTCCACGGCGGAGATCCTCGACGAGATCAGCGCGCTGGCGCCGAAGCTCGTCGATCTGACCGCCGACTTCCGGATCCAGGATCCGGAACTCATGGAGCGCTATTACGGCTGGCGGCGGGAGGGCGAGCGGGCCG
The DNA here is from genome assembly GCF_040608395.1 of Streptomyces sp. NPDC005181. Lineage (NCBI taxonomy): Bacteria > Bacillati > Actinomycetota > Actinomycetes > Kitasatosporales > Streptomycetaceae > Streptomyces > Streptomyces sp. NPDC005181. The sequence goes on along the minus strand of NZ_JBEXID010000001.1, from coordinate 152,301 downwards.
ATGCGTTCGTCCGCGGTCTGCCCGAACTCCACCGCAAGCAGATCATCGACGCGGACCGGGTCGCCGTTCCCGGGTGCATGGCCACGAGCGCGATCCTCAGTCTGGCTCCGCTGGCCTCCCGAGGGCTGCTCCGCGAGGTCCAGGTCGACGCGCGGACCGGCAGCAGCGGCTCCGGGGCGTCCAGCGGCTCGGCGAACTCGCACGCCCTGCGCAGTGGGGTGATGCGCGTCTTCGCACCGTTCGACCACCGGCACGAGGCCGAGGTGATCGAGGCGCTCGGCGTGGACGTGTCCATGACCGTCACCGCGACGCCGCAGGTGCGTGGCGTCCAGACGGTGACGAAGATCGGCGTCGGGGAGGTGAGCGAGCGCGAGCTCCTGGCCATGTACCGCGAGGACTACGGAGCGGAACCGTTCGTCCGCCTGCTGAACAGCCCGCGCGGGGCGTACCGCTACCCGGACCCGAAGGTGCTGCTCGGCTCGAACTTCTGCGATGTCGGCATCGTCGCGGACAACCGCGGCAAGGCGCTCGCGATGGGCAGCCTCGACAACCTCGTCAAGGGAGCAGCGGGCGGCGCGGTGCAGTGCATGAACCTCATGCTCGGTCTCCCGGAGACGTGTGGACTCACGTTTCCCGGCCTGCATCCGGTGTGAGCGCGATGAGAATCGTGGTGAAGTGGGGCGGCAGCCTCCAGGAGAACAGCGAGGCGATCGCGGACGACATCGCCGCCCTGTGCCGGGACCACCAGGTCACCGTGGTGCACGGCGGGTCCCGGGACATCGACGACACCATCCGTGAACTGGGCCTGCCGCGACGCACCCTCCAGTCCCCGGACGGGATGGTGACCCGGTACACGGACGCGAAGACCCTGACCGCCCTCATGATGGCGATGCGCGGACGGACCCAGGCGCGAATCGTCTCGGAGCTGGGTGCGCGCGGCGTCGTGGCCGTCGGACTCTCGGGCATGGACGGGGGACTGGTCCGCACCAAGCGCAAGGCGGCGGTCCGCGCGGTCTTCGGCGACAGCGTCCGAGTGGTGCGTGACAACTTCGCCGGCCGCGTCGTCGAGGTGAACACGAGCCTCCTGGACGCCGTCCACGCCTGCGACATGGTGCCGGTCGTATGCCCTCCGGGCATGACGGGCGAGGGCCAGGCGACCAACGTCGATGCCGACCGCATGGCCTGCGCGATCGCGGCAGCCTGGCGCGCCGACCGGCTGCTGCTGTTCACGGACACCCCCGGCCTGCTCGCCGACCGGGACGATCCCTCCTCGACCATCCGCTCGCTGAGCCGGGACGAGGCCGAGGAACTGGTGCCCCGTCTCAGCGGCGGCATGCGGATGAAGATCGCCGCCGCCGTCGAGGCGCTCGACAACGGCGCGCAGACGGTCCAGGTGTGCGACGGCCGAGTGGAATCGCCCCTCGCAGCAGCTCTGCGCGGGGCCGGCACCCTCATAGGAAAGGGACTTGGCTAGCTGTGACGATCCAACATCTCAGTGCTCCCAACCAGGAGTTGACCGACGCCGAAGCCGTCGCGCTGCTCGCGGAGGTCGTGGCCACCCCTTCCGTCTCCGGTGGTGAACGGGAACTGGCCGAGCGACTGCGGAACATCGCCCTCGGCTTCGGGGCCGAAAGCTACCTCGACGAGGTCGGGAACGCGCACGTCCTCGTCGGGCACGGCGTGCACACGGTCATGCTGCTCAGCCACCTGGACACCGTGCCCGGCGCGGTGCCCTTCGAGCACACCGAGCGGCTGATCCGGGGCCGCGGCGCCGTCGACGCCAAGGGGCCCCTGATGGCGATGCTCGTCGCCGCGCTGACCAGCCGCGACCTCGGCATCCGCATCCACTGGGTGGGTGTCGTCGAGGAGGAGACGCTGTGGTCGCGCGGCGCCGAACACGTCCGTAAGACCGTCCCCGTGCCCGACGCCGTGATCGTCGGGGAACCCAGCGGGGCGTCGGCGGTGACCCTCGGCTACAAGGGCATGGTCGAGCTCAAGGCGACGTGCGACGTTCCGCGTACGCACGGCGCGACCCCCGGACCGAAGTCCAGCGAGATCCTGATCCGGGCTCTCGACGGGCTCCTCGACACCTACGCGGCCGACGGAAATGCGCACTTCAAGGACATCGGCATGATCATCAGGGACGGCCGGTTCGAGCCGTTCACGAGTTCCTGCTCGCTCAGCTTCCGGACCCCTCCGGGAACGGCCTCCGGCGAACTGCTCCGGAACGTCTCGTCGATCCTCGGCGAGGAGGTCGAGGTGGCGATGGTGTACGAGGTGCCGCCCGTCGTGGCTTCCCGGAGTTCCCTGTGCGTCCGCGCCCTGTCCCGCGCGATCCGGCTCGAAGGGTTCCGGCCCGGCCACAAGCTCAAGACAGGCACGAGCGACATGAACACCTTGAGCAGGACCTGGCAGGTGCCCATGGCGACCTACGGACCCGGGGATTCCCACGAGGACCACACCGACAGCGAGCACATTCTCGTAGAGGAATATCTCGCCGGAATTCGAATTCTGCGAACAGCTCTGCGTGAAATCGAGACTTCCCTGAAGGGGGTGGCATCATGACGGAACAGCCGATGCTTCTGGCTCTGTGGTCCGTGCCGCGATCGCGGTCCACGGCATTCGAGCGCGCGATGTACGAACGCGGCGATTTCCTGGTGATACACGAGCCGTTCTCGCGCGTGTCCGACTTCGGCGAGGTCGACGTCGAGGGCCGTACCTGCACGACCCAGGATCAGGTGATGGCTGCGCTCGTCGAGGTGGCGGCCGACCGGCCGGTCTTCTTCAAGGACACGACCGACTTCCGCATCGACGGCCTGGCCGCGAACCCCGACTTCCTGAAGCGGTGCCGGCACGCGGCCATGTACCGGAACCCCGGCGACACCGTGCGCTCGCACCTGGTGATGCAGGCCGACGCCCCATCCGAGGCGATGGGGTTCGGGAACCTGTGGGAGATCGTCTCGGCGGTGACGGACGCGGGTCTGCCGATGCACCTGGTCGACGGCGACCGGCTGGCCGACGGCCCGGAGGCGGAGATGCGGCGGTACTGCGAGGCCGTTGGGATCGCGTTCGTGGCCGAGTCCCTCGCGTTCCGGCGGGAACCCCCGGCGAGCTGGAAGGCGACCGGGCGCTGGCACGCCGGCGCGAGTGAGTCGAACGCGCTGGGGGCGTCCCCCGCCGGGAAGAAGCAGCTGTCGGGCGAGCTGGAGAACATCGCCCTCGCCTTCGAGCAGGATCAGCTGCCGTACTACGAACGCATCAGGGAAACGCTCGGCGGAGCCGTCGCCCAGCGGGTGCGGCGAGCGCCGAAGCCCGTGCCGGGACAACACGAACAGCGCATGAGAGTGCGGTTGAGGATGACAGGGGATCGGATATGACGTTGGGCCGAGATTTCACCAAGCTCTGGTGTTCGCAGGGCCTGTCCAATCTTGGTGACGGTCTGGTGCTGGCCGCCGTGCCCCTCCTCGCCGTCACGATGACCCGCGACCCGCTGCTGGTCGCGGGGATGACCGTGGCGCAGTTCCTGCCGTGGCTCGTCTTCACCCTGCCGGCGGGCGCCCTCGCCGACCGCATCGACCGGCGCCTCATCATGGTGGCGGGAAACCTGGTCCGCGCGGTGGGCTTCGGCCTGCTCGTCCTGACGCTCGTGGCCGACGTACGCAGCATCGCGGTCCTCTACCTCGCGGTGTTCCTCGCCGGCACGGCCGAGACGCTCGTGGACAACGCGGCACTCACGGTGCCGCCGCGCCTGGTGCAGCGCAGTGACCTGGAGCGGGCGAACGGACGGCTCTTCGCCACCCAGTCGGCCATCAACAACTTCATCGGACCCACCGCGGGCGCCGCTCTGTTCGCGATGTCGGCGGTCATGGTCTTCTCCTCCACGGCGGGACTCTTCGCACTCGGCGCGCTGGCCGCCTTCATGCTGCCGCGGATGATGCCGACCGCGAGCGACACGAGCGGCGACAAGCACACGCCCGGCGAGGTCGTGCGCAGCATCAGGGAAGGCTGGTCGTACTTCTGGAACCACCGCCTGCTGCGGCGGGTGGCGTTCATCTCCGGTTCGATCAACCTGTTCGGGTCCGCCACCGGCGGTCTGCTCGTTCTCCTGGTGACCGGCCCCATGGGTGTGTCCGCGTCCTGGTACGGCCTCTTCATCGCCGTCCCGGCCGTGGGCGCCGTCCTCGGCTCGCTGATCGCCGCGCGGGTTGTCCCGGTCATCGGTGGCGGACCGGTGACCTGGCTCGCCGCGCTCGTGCCCGCCGCCAGCTACGTCGTCCTCGGTCTCAGCGGCAGCATCGTCCTCTCCGAGGTCGCCATGTTCCTCGCCGCGGTCGCCACGGCCCTGAACCAGATCGTGGTCAGCACGCTCCGGCAGGCCGTCGTCCCCGACGGGCTCCTCGGCCGGGTCACCGCCGGCTACCGCCTGATCGTGCTCGGCGCGGTGCCGGTCGGGGCGCTCCTCGGCGGCGGACTGGGGCGCTGGCTGGGGCCGGAGACCACCTTCGTCATCTGCGGCTTCGGACTGACGGCAGCGGCGATCGTCTTCGCCTCCCGGGTCACGACCCGCGCCCTGCGCGAGGCGGAGGAGGCCGCCCGGCCCGCTGCCCCTCAAACGGTCTCCTGAACAAGGCCGCAACCCTTCCAGAAAGAGCACGTCCTGATGAGCCTGACCCTGTCGCACACGACGGTCGACGCACGCGACCCCTACGCGCTGGCGCGCTGGTGGTGCGAGTTGGCGGAATTCACCCCGCACGAGGGCGTGCGTCCGGGATCGGACGAGTGCTACGTGACCGGCGAGCACGGACACACGGTGCTCTTCATCCTCGTGCCCGACGAGAAGACCGTGAAGAACCGCGTCCACTTCTGCATGCGCCCCAAGGGGCGCTCGCAGGACGTGGAGGTGGACCGCGCGATCGCCCTGGGGGCGAGCGTGGTCACCGACTTCCGGGGGTCCCACGGCTGGGTGGTCATGGCCGATCCGGAGGGCAACGAGTTCTGCGTCCTGTCCCAGAAATAGGGGGCCCGCCGCCCCGTGAGCCAAGTGAAGCCCAACAGTTGAGAACAGGAGACCCCGTGACCGAGAACCACGATGTGCGCGAGGCCGAGTACGAGCAGCCGACGGACGAGCTGGAGGAAGAGGTCGCCGCCGTCATGGCGGAGGTCCTGTCCGTCGACCGGGTCGGCCGGCGCGACAGTTTCTACGACCTCGGCGGCACCTCGCTGTCCGCCATTCGCATCTGCGCCCGTCTCGAGCGGCGCCTCGGACTCCGTGTCGACCCCCTGTGGCTTCTCGACCACGACGAGCTGGCCGACTTCGCCGAGCAGATCCGGCTGGGTGCGGAATGACGGAGAACACCCAGCCGCCGCTGCGCGGTGTGCACGCCGCGGTACTCCAGCACGCCGAGGCGAACCCCCACGCCCTCGCCCTGGTCCACGGCGACGAGCGCGTCGACTACCGGACGCTCACCGAGGCGTCGGCGGCCCTGGCCGGCCGTCTCGTCGGATGGGGCGTGAAGTCCGGCGACATCGTCCCCATGCTGGTGCCGCGCGGTGCCCACCTCATCGCCCTCCAGCTCGCCGTGCTGATGAGCGGAGCCGCGTACGCCACCCTCGACCCGCGCTGGCCGGCGAGCCGCATCGAGGCGATCCTGTCCCAGCTGGACGACCCGGTCGTCCTCGGTCTGCCGGGCGGGGAGGCCCTCGGCGTCACCCGGACCATCGCCCCGGCACCCCTGGCCGACCTGGCGCGGACCGGGGCCGCGGACCGGTTCGAGCCCCTGCCCGTCAAGCTGGACGACCCGGCGATGGTGTTCTTCACCTCGGGCAGCACGGGCGTCCCCAAGGGGGTGCTCACCCCCCACCGCGCCGTCACCCGCATGTTCGGCCCCGGCGGGCTGGACGGCTTCGGCCCGGGACACACCTCCGCGCAGGTCGCGCCCGCGGCCTGGGACATGTACGCCTTCGAGCTCTGGGGCCAGCTGACCGCCGGCGGCGCCGTCGTCGTCGTCGGCGACAACCACCTGATGCCCGGCCGGCTGCGCAGTCTCGTCGCCGACGAGCACGTCGACACGATGTGGCTGACGACCTCCCTGTTCAACCTGATCGTCGACGAGGACCTCGACGCCTTCGAAGGACTGGAGACGCTCTACGTCGGTGGCGAGAAGCAGTCCTCCCGGCACGTCCGGATGTTCCTGGAACGCTTCCCCGACCTGCCGCTCTGGAACGGGTTCGGACCGGCCGAGAACTGCATGCTGACGTCGGTGCACCGGATGGTGCCGGCGGACACACACGTACCCTCCGGCATCCCCGTCGGCGTGCCCGTCCCCGGCACGACGGTGGTCCTCCTGCGGGAGGACGGCGCACCCGCGGCACCCGGCGAGCGGGGTGAGATCGTCACCTTCGGCCCCGGAGTGGCCCTGGGCTACCTCAACAACGAGCCGCTGACCCGTGACCGGTTCCCGGAGCTGGAGGTGGCGGGCAGCAAGCGCCGCGTCTACCGCACCGGCGACCTCGGGCTCTTCGACGACCGCGGGATCCTGCACTACCACGGCCGCGGCGACCGGCAGGTCAAGCTCAGCGGCAACCGGATCGAGCTGGGCGACATCGAGGCCGCCGCCGCGGCCACCCCCGGAATCCGCACCTGCGCCGCCGTCGCGCGGACGGACGAGGGCGGCACGGTCGACCACATCGCGCTGGTCTACACGCTCGTCGAGGGCCACTCGCCGACCCCGCGGGAGGTGCGCAAGCACCTCGCCACCCTGCTCCCGGCGTACGCCGTGCCCGCCAAGTTCGAGCCGATGGACGAGCTGCCGCGACGCGACAACGGCAAGGTCGACCTCACCGCTCTGGAGAGGCGCCCCGTCTGATGCGCGAATTCCCCCAGACCTTCGAACAGGAGGCGCTCTGGATCGCCGACCAGTTCATGGGAGCCCCCTCGCCGTTCCTCGAGACCTGGGCCCAGCACATCGCGGGCCCCCTCGACGTCCCCGCCCTGGAACGCGCCCTGAGCGCACTGGTGCGGCGGCACGAAGTGCTGCGCACCACCTTCACCCACGGCGAGACCAGCACCGTCCAGCGCGTCCACCCGGACGGCGCCGTCCCCTTCGAACGGCTCCCGTGGCCCGGTGGAGACCTCCACGAGACCCTGCGCCGGGCCGGACAGCGCCCGCTCGACATCACCGAGTCGCCCGCCCGGATGACGCTGTACGACTACGCGCCGGACGAGTACGTGCTGCTGCTGCAGATCCACCACGTCGCCATCGACGACGCCTCGCTGGCGCTGCTCGACCACGAACTGTCCGCCCTGTACACCGAGGAGACTGGGGGAGAGCCGGCGAAGCTCCCCGCGCCGGGAACGACGCTCGGCGCGTACGCCCTCCGGACGCGGGAGGCCGGGATCACTCCGGAGGACCTCGCGTTCTGGGACGGTTTCCTGGACGGGATGCCGCCCCTCACCCAGCTGCCGCCCCGGGCCCGCCCGCTGCCGGAACGCCCGGGCACCGCGTGCGACTGCGTCCGCACCACCGTCCCCGACGAGCTTGGGCGGGCCGTCCGCGCGGCGGCCCGGTCGCTGCGCACCACACCGAACGTGCTGATGAGCACCTGCCTGGCGGTCACCGTCGCGGCTGTGAACGGCGACGACGTCATCGTCTGCAACCCCGTCTCCCGGCGCGGCGCGCCGGAGCTTGACGACGTCTTCGGCTGCCTCACCGACCTGCTGCCGGTGCGCTACCGGGTCCCCGCCGACGCCACCTTCGCCGAGGTGTGCGCAGCCGCGAAGCGCGTCTCCCTTGACGTACTGCGCCACCGCAACGTGCCGTACGGCATGATCGGCGGCGTCAACCGCGCCCGAGGCATGATGTCCGGCGCGCACCTGAACCGCGTCGGCCTCGTGCTCGACGAGTCCCCCGGCGAACTGTCCCTTCCCGGCCTGCGCTGCCGGCGCGTACACGTTGGGGGTGCCGCGGCGAAGTCCGACTGGCTCCAGTACGTGGTCACCGACGGCGACGGCTGGGACGTACGGGCCGACTACGCCACCGCATGCTTCACCGCCGACGAGGCGGCGGCCGTGCTCCGGCAGTGGGTGACCGTGCTGGCGGCCGTCGCGGAAAACTCCCGGGTGCCGGTGCGCACCGTGTTCGACCGGCTGGCCGGGACCGAATGATGCGGTGGCCGAACCGGCCGTATGCCGACCTGTGTGCGTCGCCCGTCGGCGACGCCCCTGCCCGATGTGAGCGGACGTCAAGAAAGAGAGCGACACTCCGGTGAAAACGGAACTGCGACCAAGCCTGACGACGCGCGACTGCGCGTGCGGTGCGACGGTATGGCTGACAGGCCTGCCCAGCTCGGGAAAGACGACGATAGCCAAGGCCGTGGCCGAGCAGCTCCGCGCCGAGGGGCACCGGGTGGAGGTGCTCGACGGGGACGAGTTCCGCGAGACCCTCTCGGCGGGGCTCGGCTACAGCCGCGAGGACCGGCACACCAACGTCCAGCGCATCGGTCTGGTCGCGGAAGTGCTGGCCCGCAACGGCGTACTGGCACTGGTGCCCTCCATCGCCCCCTACGCCGACAGCCGGCGGGCGGTGCGGGAGCGGCACCGGGCCTCCCACACCCCCTACCTGGAGGTCCACGTCGCCACGCCTTCGAGCACCTGCTCCGAGCGCGACGTGAAGGGCCTCTACGCGAAGCAGGCGGCCGGCGAGATCTCAGGTCTGACCGGGGTCGACGACCCGTACGAGGCTCCGGACCTACCCGACCTGCGCATACCCGCACACGCACAGAACGTCGCCGAATCCGCGGCGTCCCTGCTGAGCCTCCTTGTGGAAAGGCGTCTGATATGAGTTCCAGCTCCCTCGACATCGTCGAGGATCACCGCTCCGCCCTCAGCCACCTGGACGTGCTCGAGTCCGAGGCCGTGCACATCATCCGGGAGGTGGCAGGCGAGTTCGCGCGGCCGGTGATCCTCTTCTCCGGCGGCAAGGACTCGATCGTCATGCTGCACCTGGCGCTGAAGGCGTTCGCCCCGACGCCCGTCGCGTTCGCGCTGCTGCACGTGGACACCGGGCACAACTTCCCCGAGGTCATCGAGTACCGCGACCGCGTGGTCGCCGAGCATGGACTGCGGCTGCACGTCGCGTCCGTGCAGGACTACATCGACCGCGGCCTGCTCAAGGAACGCCCGGACGGCACCCGCAACCCGCTCCAGACCGTGCCACTGACGGAGACGATCCGGCAGGAGAAGTTCGACGCCGTGTTCGGCGGCGGGCGCCGTGACGAGGAGAAGGCCCGAGCCAAGGAGCGGGTCTTCAGCCTCCGTGACGAGTTCTCGCAGTGGGACCCCCGCCGCCAGCGGCCGGAACTGTGGCGCCTGTACAACGGTCGCCACGCCCCCGGCGAGCACGTCCGCGTCTTCCCGCTGTCCAACTGGACCGAGCTGGACGTGTGGCAGTACATCGCGCGCGAGGGCATCGAGCTCCCGTCGATCTACTACGCCCACCGGCGCCCGGTCTTCCGGCGCGGCGGCATGTGGCTGACGGCCGGCGAATGGGGCGACCCCACCGCGGACGAGCAGGTCGAGGACCGTCTGGTGCGGTATCGCACGGTCGGTGACATGTCCTGCACCGGTGCCGTCGACTCCGACGCGACCACCATCGAGAAAGTCATCTCCGAGATCGCCGCCTCCCGGCTGACCGAGCGCGGTGCCACCCGCGCCGACGACAAGATGTCCGAGGCCGCGATGGAAGACCGCAAGCGCGAAGGGTACTTCTAATGAGCACGTCCACCGAGCAGTTCGCCGACGTCTCGGCCACTACCCTGCTGCGTTTCGCCACCGCCGGCTCCGTCGACGACGGTAAGTCCACGCTCGTCGGACGGCTGCTGCACGACTCCAAGTCGGTGCTCACCGACCAGATGGAGGCCGTGGAGCAGGCGTCCCGCGCCCGCGGCGCGGAGGGCCCGGACCTCGCGCTGCTCACCGACGGCCTGCGGGCCGAGCGAGAGCAGGGCATCACCATTGACGTGGCCTACCGCTATTTCGCCACCCCCCGGCGCCGGTTCATTCTCGCCGACACGCCGGGCCATGTGCAGTACACCCGCAACATGGTCACTGGAGCCTCCACGGCCGAGCTGACGGTCATCCTGGTCGACGCCCGCAAGGGCATCGTCGAGCAGACCCGCCGGCATGCCGCCATCGCGGCTCTGCTCCGCGTGCCGCACGTCGTCCTCGCCGTGAACAAGATGGACCTGGTCGACTACCAGGAGTCCGTCTTCGCCGCGGTCACCGAGGAGTTCACGACGTTCGCGACGGAGCTGGGTGTAGCGGAGATCACCGCGATCCCGATCTCCGCACTCGTCGGCGACAACGTCGTGGCAGCCTCCGCCCAGATGGACTGGTACGGCGGCCCCACCATCCTGGAGCACCTGGAAGCGGTTCAGCTGGCGGACGATTCGAAGAGCAGGCCCTCTCGCTTTCCCGTACAGATGGTCATCCGGCATGACGGGGAGCGCCATTACGCGGGTCAGTTGCTCACCGGCCGCCTCCGGGTCGGGGACACGGTGACCGTGCAGCCCTCCGGTCGCGTCACCACCATCACCGCACTCGACGTCCTCGGGCAACCGGCCGACGTCGTGTCTGCGGGTTCGTCCCTCAGCGTCCGGCTCGCTGACGAGATCGATGTCGGGCGTGGTGACATGATCACCACCGGCGCGCAGTCCCCCCGACTCACCAAGGTGGTCGAGGCGACCGCATGCCACGTCGCGGACACCCCGCTCACCGTCGGCCAGCGCCTGCTGCTCAAGCACACCACCCGTACCGTCAGGGCGATCGTCGAGGAGATCCCGTCGCGGCTCACGCTCGACGACCTCTCCCAGCACCCCGACCCGGGGCAGCTCGTCGCAAACGACATCGGTCACGTCAAGGTGCGCACCGCAGAGCCGCTCGCCCTCGACTCCTATGCCGACTCGCGGCACACCGGCTCGTTTCTCCTGATCGACCCGGTCGACGGCACCACTCTCGCGGCGTGCATGGCGGGCGAGCCGTTCGCCGCCCGGATCGCCAAGTCGGGTGCTGCAGATGACGGGTGGGACTTCTAGAGGCCCAGCCAGACCACGTATCGGTGTGGAGGCGGCTGGCGGTGCTGTCGGCCGCCGCCTCCAGCAGCGGGGGCGCCGGCCCCCGCCCTGCTTGTCGCTGCCCGGTCAGGACCCCGAGTTGGCGTACCCGTCGGGGGCAGCCGACGACACACGCCCACCGAGGCCGCCTGGGCCGACGGCATGACCTCGGAGGCGGACGCGCTCATCCGGTGCACCGGCTTCCGCCCCGCCGAGCCGCTCGCGCTCGACGCGTACGCCGACTCGGGCCGCACCGGGCCCTTCCTGCTGATCGACCCGGCCGACGGAACCACCTGGCGGCGGGCGGGGCGGGCGAGGCCTTAGCGGCCAAGGCCGAGACCGCCGTCCAGGCAGACGAAGAGGGATGGGACTTCCAGCTCATGCTTGACGATCTCTAATCCACCTCCGCGAAGGAGGGCGGCCGCGTAGGCGGCGGCGCCCTCGGCAGCGGCCGGGGAGGGGTGGCGCGATGTGCGTGATGACGTATGCGCACCGCATGCGCGCCCACACCCCCACGAGCCGTACCTGCCCTTGCTCCACAGACGAAGACGTGCGTCATGAGATGACCACGTCACGAGAGGAAGTCCTCCCGTGCCTGCCATCCGCATCACCCGTACCACTGCACGCCGCGGCGTCGCCGCCGCTGCCGCCCTGCCGCTGCTGATCGGCGCCCTCGCCTCGTGCGGCTACGGCTCCCAGGCAGACAAGGCCGAGGACAAGAATGCCAATGTGGCCGCGACGGACGGCAAGAAGCTGTCGGCCTCAGAGGTCCGCATCGGCTACTTCCCGAACCTGACCCACGCCACCGCCCTGGTCGGCCTCCAGGAAGGCCTGATCCAGAAGGAACTGAACGGCACCACGATCAAGCCGCAGTCCTTCAACGCCGGTCCCTCCGAGATCGAAGCCCTCAACGGCGGCTCTCTCGACATCGGCTTCATCGGCCCCTCCCCGGCGATCAACGGCTACGTCAAGTCCAAGGGCTCCAACCTGCGGATCATCTCCGGCTCCGCCTCCGGCGGCGTCAAGCTGATCGTGAAGCCGGACAAGATCAAGACCCTGGACGACCTCAAGGGCAAGAAGATCGCCACCCCGCAGAAGGGGAACACCCAGGACGTCGCCTTCCTCAACTGGATCTCTGAGAAGGGCTGGAGCGTCGACCCCGAGTCCGGCAAGGGCGACGTCTCCGTCGTCCGCACCGACAACAAGGTCACCCCCGAGGCCTTCAAGCAGGGCTCCATCGACGGCGCCTGGGTGCCGGAGCCGACCGCGTCCAAACTCGTCTCCGACGGCGGCAAGGTCCTCCTCGACGAGACCGATCTGTGGCCCGACAAGAAGTTCGTCATCACCAACATCATCGTGTCCCAGAAGTTCCTCAAGGAGCACCCGGACGTGGTCGAGGCCATCCTCGCGGGCACGATGAAGACCAACGACTGGATCAACGCCAACCCGGACAAGGCGAAGGACTCGGCGAACGTGAAGCTCGCCGCCGAGGTCGGCAAGCCCCTCGACGCGAAGGTCATCGACCCGGCCTGGCCCAGCATCCAGGTCACCGACGACCCGCTGGCCGCCACCCTCAAGACACAGGCCGACTACGCCGTCAAAGCCAAGCTCATCGAGCAGCCCGACCTGGCCGGTATCTACGACCTGACGCTCCTGAACAACGTCCTCAGGGCCGCCGGCAAGCCCGAGGTCTCCGACGCCGGTCTCGGCGTCAAGTAACCCCGCAACCCAGCAATCCCAGGAGGTGACGATCATGGCCACCACGTTTGCCAAGGCTGCCGAGGGCATCACGGCGGAGCAGCACTCTCACGCCGCCCGCATCGAGCGCGTCTCGAAGTCCTTCTCCGGCCCGGCCGGATCGCAGCTCGTCCTGGACGACATCAGCCTCGATGTCGCTCCCGGAGAGTTCGTCACCATCCTGGGTGCCTCGGGGTGTGGGAAGTCCACCCTGCTCAACCTGGTCGCGGGGCTCGACAAGCCGACCGCCGGCGCCATCGAGACTCCCGGCGGGCGGCCGGCCCTGATGTTCCAGGAGCACGCCCTCTTCCCGTGGCTCACCGCGGGCAAGAACATCGAACTCGCCCTGCGCATGCGCGGGGCGGCCAAGGCCGAGCGCCGTACGGAGACCGAGCGGCTGCTCGAGCTGGTCCGCCTCGGCGGCGCGTACGGCAAGCGGGTCCACGAGCTGTCGGGCGGCATGCGCCAGCGCGTGGCCCTGGCCCGGGCGCTCGCCCAGGACAGCCGGCTGCTGCTGATGGACGAGCCGTTCGCGGCGCTCGACGCGATCACCCGTGACGTGCTGCACGGCGAGCTCACCCGCATCTGGGAAGAGACCGGCCTCTCCGTCCTCTTCGTCACGCACAACGTCCGCGAGGCCGTCCGGCTCGCCCAGCGCGTGGTCCTGCTGTCCTCGCGGCCCGGCCGGGTCGCCAAGGAGTGGACCGTGGACATCCCGCAGCCGCGCCGCATCGAGGACGCGGACGTCGCGGAGCTGTCCGTCGAGATCACTGAGCACCTGCGTGGGGAGATCCGCCGTCATGGCCAGCACTGACATCAAGCCCAAGGGCAAGGCCAACGGCACGGACGACCTCGCCGGGCTGGAAGCAGGCCTGGACGCCCTCGACGCGGTCCAGACCCACCGCCACCCGGCCCGCGAGATCCTCGTCAAGAAGGTCCTGCCGCCGTTGCTGGCCGTGGGCATCGTGCTGCTGGTCTGGCAGATCCTCGTCGCCGCGAAGATCACCGAGGAGACCAAGCTGCCCCCGCTGTCCGCGGTGTGGGACAGCCTCTCCGACATGTGGCTCAAGGGCACCCTCTTGGACGTCATCTGGACCAGCGTGTCCCGCGGCCTGCTCGGCTTCCTGCTGGCCCTGGCCATCGGCACCCCGCTCGGCCTGCTGGTTGCCCGGGTGAAGTTCGTCCGCGCCGCGGTCGGCCCGATCCTGCAGGGTCTGCAGTCGCTGCCGTCGGTGGCCTGGGTGCCGCCGGCCGTCCTGTGGTTCGGTCTGAACGACACGATGATGTTCACGGTGATCCTGCTGGGCGCCGTCCCGTCCATCGTCAACGGCCTCGTCTCGGGCATCGACCAGATCCCGCCGCTGTTCCTGCGGGCCGGCCGCACCCTGGGCGCCACCGGCCTGCGCGGCGCCCGGCACGTGGTCATGCCGGCCGCTCTGCCCGGCTACCTGGCCGGCCTCAAGCAGGGCTGGGCCTTCTCCTGGCGCTCGCTGATGGCCGCCGAGATCATCGCCTCCTCGCCCGACCTTGGCCTGGGCCTGGGCCAGTTGCTGGAGAACGGCCGCAACAACATCGACCTGCCCGGCGTGTTCCTCGCGATCATCCTGATCCTCGTCGTCGGCATCGCCATCGACCTGGTGATCTTCAGCCCGGTCGAGCGGTGGGTGCTGCGCACCCGCGGACTGCTGGTCAAGAACTGAGTCCGATGTCTCCCGCACCCGTACCTGGTCATTGCCCACGGCAGCCGCGACCCGCGGCACGCCGCGACCTGTACTCCCTGCCCGGGTGGCGGTGGCCCCGAACATCAGCGCCCCGGGTCCGGCGCCCGGACCGCATCGCGGTGGGCGCGGAAGCAGGCGACGCAAATGTGGTGGCGGACGTCCTGGGCGCGGCCCCGGAACTGGCCCGCCTGCTGCTGCGCTCCTATGTCGTCGTCGACGTCAGTGAGCGGCATCGCGCCAAGGCCGAGGCTGCCGGGGTCCGGCAGCGCCTCGCGCTCGTAGCCGACGCCTCCATGCGCCTCGGGACCACGCTCGACCTCGACCAGACCGCCCGCGAACTCGCCGAGGTCTCAGTGCCGGAACTGGCCGACGTGGCTGCGGTGGACGTGCTCGACAGCATCCTGCACAGCCGTGAGGCCGTTGCCGTACACGCAGGGTCAGCGGTATTCAGGGCCCTCGCCGTGGCTGCCGCGTACCCCACAGACGCGGTGCGTGAACACCGGCCGCCCGGTCCGCGTGCCCCACGTGGACGCCGATGACCTGATCCGCATCGCCCGCAGTTCCGAAGCCGTCGGCATGTCAGCAGGAGGTCGCCGGAGGCATCGGCGTGCGGGTCCGCGGCCCGCGAGAAGGCGGGCGCGAAGCCGAGGCCGCGATTCGGGCGAGAAGCCTGACCAACACGCCGACGGGCGGGGACAACCTTCGGGTTGTCCCCGCCCGTCGGCGTACGTGTGTGGGTGTGAAATTCGAGGTCAGCCCCATGGGCAGCCGCTGGAGTGTGTCTTCCTCTCAAGAGCGCACGGCACACCACTGGTAATTCTGTGGGTGTGGATGAACCTTGCCGCTTCCCCTTGCGTCTGGATAGCTGCGCAACGCTACTTTCCTGGCGTGACGGAGCGAGTGGTCTCGGCCGCCACCGCGGCCAGCAGCACCGCTGTCCCTGGCTGTGGGCTGTTGGTCGACTGGGTCAGGTATCTCGCCACCATGCCCACGCTGGGCTGTTCGACTCGCAGAGCGTCAGACAGGCGTGCGGCGGCGAATCGGATGGCCGCTATGGCGGCCTTCAGCTCTGTCTTGACGACCTGCTCGCCGAGGCCGGGGCAATTGCGAACGAGGTGTGTGCAGTGAAGTACGCCGGACACAGCGCCACCGGAGCGCTGTCCTCGCCCAACCAGCCGTGGTATCCCTCGGCAGGGAGTCGGCCCTCGAACTTTGGGAACGCGAGTACGACATCGAAATCGCCCACCGTAGTTGTGAGGGGTGCAGCCGCGAGGGCGGGATCGATGTCGCACATTCGGCCGACCGTCGGCTCGCTGGATGCCTGGTAGACGGCGTCGACTCGGATGTCGTTCATAGGGATCGATGTTCCTCCACCTGATCGAAGTTTCGCAGCCGGATATCTCGAGCTCTCGACTTGGGGCGGTGGGACGGTGCGGAGGGCTCCCTCAGGGAACGGGATTCGAGTTCGTCTGCACACCGTGCACGTGCTGCGCGTGAGGTCATCCGAGTGGGGCATTCCTGCGGGGGCACGCGGAGGGCACGGCGAGGGGCCAGAGATATAGACAATGACGAAGGCCCAGGTCGCTGACCTGGGCCTTTCTTCAAGAGCTGACGTAACGCTAGCGCCCGCCACCGCGACGTCCTGACTGCCGAGCGCAAGAAACACGCCCCGATCTGCTGGGAGAGAGGGTTCTTCTCGATCAGAGGCCTCACGCGCCCCATTGCCGCCGACCTCGGTGGCAGCGTCAATATGTAGTTGAAGTATAAACTATCCGCCTTGGTGTCCGCCTATGCACCCTCGCCGAGCTTGTCCGTCCATACCCCCGGCGCGCCTGTGGCCTCTGCTCCACGCCATGAAGCACCGACCGCTGCCTGAAATCCTGGCCAAGTCGGGCAAGGCTCAGCTGGAGACTCATCGGGGCCGGACACGTGCCGTCATCTCTCGTCGACATTCCCGAGCCGGTTGATCGCCAGCTGCCTCCGCAACCCGTCGACAAACGCTGTTCCTGAAGATGAACGAAGCCAGTCTCATGACGTCTGGCTCGATTGTCACGCAGCACGCCAAACCTCCACCGGCCGTCTTGCCTTCTGCAGGCTTGGGGCCTTCCCCTACCCCAACACGCTGAACTTGACAGAGAACGGGCGCACGACGACTACGGAGAACCGCTCTGTACCTGACCGGCAAGTGCAATGAGTACTCCAGGCGATAGAGCGCGGCAACAACCTGGAACTCGAAGCGCCCTTGCGTAAGCACGTCGCCCGTCTGCTCGATTGATCCAGCTCTGTCCGCCTGCTGGGCAGGGGGACAGAACTCCCGAAGGGCAGTTACGCCATGGACGCTGATGTCGTCCTCAACGCCGACGGGGGTGCGCAGCCTCCGCACTCGGGAGGGTCGCGGGAGGAGCGGTCTGCTGGGCCTGCTTCGCTGTGCGTTCTCCTGCTGGCGCAGCGGTGGGTATCTCGGCGGGTACGAGGTCCAGCCGGTATAGGCGCCAGACGAGCACCTCGCTGAGGGAACCCACGCTTTCGAGCTCGCGCTGCGCAGCGACCCTGCGCAGGAGCGCTGTGGTGTCGTGGCCGGCGCGCCGGGCTTGATCCAGCACGGCCGCCAGGGCTGGCCAGCTGGCCTCGGCCTGAACGCGGTCAGCCAGCTTGGGAAGTGCGGAACGGATCGCGTCGGCGTGGTTTTGCTGTGTCCGGGCGGAGAGCCTTTTGCCGTAAGCACGTATGTCGGCCAGGGGGGCTGCAGCAGCTGCCTGGTAGGCGGCGCGCAGGCGTTCGGCGGTTTGGCGGGAGGCTTCGGCTTGCTGGGCGTGCTGGTGGGCGGCGTGCCAGCGTCCGGCGACGATGACGGTGAGCATCAACACGTCGAGGACCAGAGCGGTGGTGGCGCCATCTGCGCCGCGTCCGAGGGCAGGGCCGGAGTGGATGATCTGGCGGGCTGCTCGGCGCAGGGCGTGCATCTGCGTTTGTTCGGCGCGGATGTGGGAGCGGGTTGCGCGCTCGAAGATTCGCGCGGCTTCCCGGAGGTCCGCATGTGGACGGCCCGGGGTGGTTTGGGCGAGGGCGTTGAGGACTTCGCTCACTCCGATGAGGTGGGCAGCCACAGTCTCGTCGTCTTGGGAGGTGATCACGGTGAGGGTGGTGTCGGTGGCTTCGGCGGCGAAGCGGCGGGCGCGGGCCTGGGCGGATTCGCCGGCTCGTTCCATGAGGGCCGGGGGCTCGGGGGCGTTCCCGTTGGCCTTGAATCGCTCACGGATCTTGGGCAGGGACAGGTCTGGTGCGAGTTTCGAGCCCGAGTACCAGATGGGTTCCTGGTCGGCGTTGCGATCGCCGACGATCGCGATGGCGTAACCGAGCAGGTCACCGGATGGCGCGACGCGCTTCTTGATGCGTACGCCTTCGGCGGCCAGGCGGTCGAAGAACTCGGTCTCGTCAGCGGCGCCGGCGAGGGCGCGGTGGACGTGCTCTCGCAGCAGTTCACGCGAGGTGGCCTCCTGACCGAGGCGTTCGGCTTTGCGGCGCTCGGCGCTGGTGGGGCGTTTCGCGGCGGTGCCGTCGCCCTTCTTCAGTTGGCGCAGGCCGAATTCCCTTTCGATCTTGCGGCATTCAGCCTGGGCGCGAGTGGCGTCCTTGTGGCGGCGTGGCTGGGTGCGGTCGGCGCGTACGAGGGTGGCGACAATGTGGATGTGGTCGGGGGCGTGCCGGACGGCGATCCAGCGGCATGCTTGCTCGTCGCCTTCGGGGGCGATGCCAGTGGCGTTGACGATGCGGCGTGCGACGGTGGCCCATTCCTCGTCGCTCAGGATGCGGTCGGTGTCCGCGGTACGCACCGAACAGTGCCAGACATGCTTGGCCGGCGCCTTGTCCTTCAAGGCGTCGACCCACTGGTCGAGATCGGCGGCGAGCTCGGTGAACGTGGCGCTCGGATCGCGGCCGGGATCGGCGATGAAGGGGTCATAGGCGGCGACGATGTGCGGGTCGACGTGAGCCTCGATGTCGCTGGTTCGGTAGAGATACTTGAGCAGGCCGATCGTCCGGCCGCCGGGCGGATTGATGTCGGGGACCAAGGAGTTCAGCCCACCAACGTCCGGGCGGCGGCCTTCACCATGGCTGCCGCCTCGCCGACCTCATTTGTGGCGCGGGCGAGGTGGACGACGTCGCCGCCGGAGTTCAGGATCCGCGCCATCTGATTGATGTTGTTGCCGACACGGGCCAAGCCGACGCGGGCAGCTTCGAGCCTGTCGAGAGCCTCGTCCTGGTCGAGTCCGTTCCGGCCGCGGAGTTGTGCGTGGACCGCCTGAGCGATGAACCGGGCTTTGGAGACCCCCTTTGCGTCGGCGGCGGCCTGGATCTCGGCTTCTTCGGCCTCGCTTGCGCGGAAGGTCAGGCGTTTCACGCGCTGGCGGGGCTGACGGGGGCGTCGACGGCCCTGCCTGACTGCGTGCCTCTCCTGCTGGTGGCCGCCCTCGGCCACCAGTTCCTCGTCCGGCGCCCCCTGTCGCAGGACCTCCTCCGCCACCCCTGGGGCGGGGGCAAGCGCGCTGGACCGGCCCTTGGACGGTCCAGCGCTACAGCTTGCTTCGCCTGGGGCTGGGGTGAAGGTCATCTGCTCCTGGGGTGAGGGGAGTTCGTGATCGAGGTCATGCATGGGGACTCCTGTAAGCGGTGGTGGGGTGAGGGCCGCCCCTCCCGCACTGATTTGCGGGAGCGGCGGGCTGGGGTGACGAGGGCCGCGGAGTTCAGTCGGTGCCGACGGTGGCCTTGTCGAGTTCGTCCTGCAGCAGGTTCTTGACCTCATCCAGGCGGCTCCGAGAGATGCCGAAACCCTTGTCCCGGATCGCCTTCTCGACGTTGCGGCGCGAGACGCGGCCGGCCCGCCCGAGGGAGGCTGTGCGGCCGATGTCGATGGCCTGCTCCAGGGAGACGCTTGGCTGGTGGCCTCGTGGCTTACCGGGCTGGTGCGCGGTTTCCGCCACTTGCTTGGTGGCCGGTTCCGCCACGTCGCTGGCCTTCGTAGCGGGTGGCGGTGCTGTAGCGCTGTCCGTGTTTCCCGAGGTGGCTTTGTGGCCGTTATTGGCGTTGTGGCCCTTGCTGTTGTGGCTGTCGGGAGTGGTCGGGCGCCGGGCGACGAGGAGGTAGAAGTGGACGGCTCCGGCCAGGGCGAGTGGGGCGATGGCGGAGATGACGCCGACGGTGATGTCGTCGAGGGCGAGGCCGGTGTGGCGGGCTTGCTGGTTGAGACGGATGGCGTGCAGGACGTTGGCCCAGATGCTCGTGGCGGTGGCGATGCCGACCAGCGCCGAGACGTAGAGGCGAGAGGACAGAGGCGCGGTCCGCAGGATGAGCAGGGCGCCGATTCCGATGGCGATGAAGCCGTCGATGACGAGCGGGAAGGCGTAGGTGAGAGTCCTGTGGATGTGGCTGGCGGCGGCCATCTGGCGCAGGGCGTCGTAGGAGAGCGCGAAGGCTGCCACAGCCAGCAGCGCCACACCCGTGCGGATCGCGGCGGCCAGTGGCACCGGGGAAGCGGATGGGGCGATGGCGGTGGTGGGTGAAGGCAAGGGTGGTGCTCCAGGAATGCGGCGGCGGCTGATGTGGCCGTGGTGTGGGGAGACTCGTCGCGACTCGTTGCACACCTGGTCAGGACAGGTACGGGTGCGGCGGTGATGTCGAGTCGACTCGTTGCCGGTCTCCGACTCGTCCCCGCGCTGACCTGCGCGGAGACGAGTCGCGACGAGTCGTGTCGGGTCAGGCGCCGGTCGTGGGTTCCGGCGTGGACTCGGGGCAGTAACGCGCCCAGGAGTCGGAGAACTGCAGGCGGGCGAAGCCCTTGGCCTGGACGTCGCCGTGGAAGCGGCGGTTGGCCGAGCTGATGCCGTAGTCCCTCAGCAGGAGCTGCAGTCCGCGAGGGGTGAGGCCGTTGGCGGTGTACTCCGGCCAGGGGGTCTCGTCGTCCTTGTTGAGGATGTCGAGGAGGCGGCTGGTGCGAATCACCGGCGGGTTGCCTTCGGCGACGAAGGCGCGGCGGATGTCGACCAGGAGCCGGATGCCCAGGCCGCTGCTGTCCTGGTCCTGCTGGGCCTCATGCTTCGTCATGGCCAGGCAGGCGGCGCGCGCGAGGTCGGGCCACTGGCCGCCGGCGAGGTCGGCGACGGCGACCAGCGGCTCCCAGGTGTCGGCGGCCCGGTCCTCGACCGGCATAGACGGCGTCAGGTCCATCGCCTCGGCGTGGAGCGGGGCCAGCCATGCCACGATCCGGTCGCGCAGAGCGTGCAGCTCGGGCGTGTCCCGGACGGTGCGGAACTCCGCGACCTTCTCTCCCGGCCTGCGTCGGCGCATCCGGATGACGACTGATCGGTCCATGATCGTGTCGGGCAGGTCGCCGATCCCTGCGAGGGCGGCCATGGCGAAGGTGGGGAACTTCGCCACCTCGTGGTTGGGTCCGGAGACCCGCAGAGTAGGACGGTTTCGCTGGTGCCCCGCGTTGAGCAGGCCGCGCATCTCCTCGTTCTTCTCCGCGACCTTCGCGGAACCGAAGAGGGCGTCGGCCTCGTCGACCAGCAGGGTGGGCGGGGTCTCGGTGATCGACCGGAAGACCGCGGCGGCCGAAGCGTTGACCGTGATCAGCGGATCGTGGACGGTCTCGGTGATCACGTCCAGGAGCCGAGACTTGCCGCACCGTTTGGCCGGCCCGACCACGGCCAGCCTCGGAGCGTGCTGCCACGCGGTCTGCAGGTGGGTGGCCGCAACCCACAGCGTCACGGCCGTGAAGGCTTCCTCGTTCGGCAGCACGACGTACCGCCGGATCTGCGCCCGCAGATCTACCAGCACCTGCTCGCCCTCGGAGGCCGGGGCGAGTTCGGGCTCGTCGGCGGGCGGCTCTGCCGACGGTGGCGTGGAGGGCGCGGGCTCGGCGGGCCGGCCGGGTATGGCAACGGTCGGCCATACGACGGGCGTGGCGGGGAGGGATGGCGTCTTCGGGGTGGCTTCGTCCATACTGGACATCGAGCTCCTCTGCTTGCGGGCCACATGGGACGGCAATCCCGGCCTCGCAGGTTGATCGCTAGGGATGGCGGTTGAGAGGTTTGCGCTTGGCCCCCCGGCTGTGCCGGGGGGCTTTTTCATGCGGCGTGCGGCCCTACGACTCCTTCGGTCTGCTGCGGCTGGCACCACTACTATGCCACACGAATTGCCGATTGCAGAAGTGTTCTGCATCTCGCAAGATCATGCTACTGTTGATCTCGTTGCAAATGGCAGCGATGCACTACGTATGGAAGGAGGTGGGTATGGCAGACGAAGGCTCCCCCCAGGGGGTCCTGCTCAGCGGCGAGGAGAACGTCGCGGTACGGATCAAGCTGGAACGCGAAGCGCGCGGCTGGAGCACCAACTCCCTGTCCGACCGCATGAACGAGGCCGGGTTCGAGATGAACCCGTCCGCGGTCTGGCGCATCGAGAACCGCAAGCGCCGTATCAACGTGGACGAAGCGATCGGGTTTGCCGAGGTCTTCGGCGTCTCGCTGCGCAACCTGGTCGGCCCTCCCCGGCTCGCGGCCATGGCCCGAGCCATGGAGCTCATCGACGACGTCGTCGACGCGTACCGCCAGACGCAGCGCGCCAACGCCGCCTTTACACGGGCGCGCGACGCCCTCGACGCCTACCTCGCTGAGCACCCCGACATTCGCGAAGAGGCCGATGTGATGGTCTCCAACGCCATGGCCGAGGCGGCCAGCAGCCACCTGCTGCAGGCTTACGGGGCCCAGCCCGGCGAACATCCCCACGCCGACCAGCACGGTTCCGCCCCAGAGGCGTAGCCCAGCTCCGACACCCTGGGCCCGCAAGCCCCCAGGACCGGGTCAGCACAACCGCCATCCCTTTCGATCGACCCCGGCAGACCGGCGTTGCCGCGCCCATGACTGCCAGGAGAGGACTCCCCTTGCGCCGACCGGCAATAACCCCTGCCTCCACACAGACTGCGCGTGCTGCGGAGGAGGTGACACACACGGCTGACCGCCTCCTCACCGTGGAGGAGGCCGCCGAGCGACTTGGAACAGGCGTCCGCTTCATCCGGCGCCTCATCCAGGAACGCCGCATCCGCTACGTGAAGCTCGGCAAGCCCGTCCGCATCCCCAGCAGCGCGATCAACATGTACATCGCCGAGCGCACCGTGCCGACTCTCCGCGAATCGCAGTCCCGCTTCGGGAAGGCAGCCTGATGGCGGGCCGCAAGCCGCAGCGGCGGCGTGAGTTCGGCACCGTTCGCCAGCTCCCGTCGGGCCGGTGGCAGGCGCGCTACTGGGCCCCGGACGGCAGCCGCCGGACTGCCCAGGAGACCTTCGCGACCCGCACCGAAGCCCAGACCTGGCTCACGCTCACCCAGGCCGACATCGAGCGCAAGCACTGGGTGGACCCCGACGCCGGCGCAGTGAACTTCGAGGCGTATGCCGCGAAGTGGGTCGAGGAGCGTGGGCTCTCCGCCACCACGGAGGAGTTGTACCGCAGGCTCCTGCGGTTGCACCTCCTGCCCGCATTCGGCTCCACGAACCTGGACGACATCACGCCGCCCGGCGTGCGCACCTGGCGAGCCGAGCGGCTGGAGGCGACCGGCGCCACGACGGTGGCGAAGTCGTACCGCTTGCTCAAGGCCATCATGGAGACGGCGACCGACGACGAGCTGATCCGCCGCAACCCCTGCCGGATCAGGGGCGCCGGCAGCGAGAAGGCCAAGGAACGCCCGACGGCCACCGTCGAACAGGTCGACGCTCTCGCTGATGCCATGGGGCCGAGGTGGCGGCTGATGGTGTACTTCGGTGCCTACGGGCCGATGCGCCCGGAGGAGCAGGCGGCCCTGCGGCGGTCCGACGTCACGCTCGAACCCCTCGCGGTCAAGATCAGTGACGCAGCGCCCGAGCTGACGACCGGCCGTCGCGTCGAGGGCGACACGAAGTCGACCGCGGGCAGGCGCACCGTCTTCCTCCCGGCCTTCCTGCACATCGAGGTGAAGCGGCATCTGGACTGGTACGCCGAGAAGGAGCCAAACGGGCTCATGTTCGTCGGCGAGAAGGGCGCGCCCTTCCGACGGTCCACCTTCGGTCGCAAGTGGCGCAGGGCACGGGTCAAGGTCGGTCTGCCGGAGGGCTTCCGCTTCTACGACCTCCGCCACACCGGCCACACCCTGTCCACCCAGTCGGGTGCCACGCTCAAGGACACGATGGTTCGCGCGGGCCAGTCCTCGGAGAAGGCCGCGCTGATTTACCAGCACTCCGACGACGAGCGGCAGCGAGAAGTTGCCACGGGGATGGATGAACGGGTGCGCATCCAACGTCTTCAGGCCGCTGAACGCAAGAACGCCCACGAGATGTAGCGGCACCACTGGGTTGGGGCAGACCACGTGAGGGTCTGCCCCAACCCGTCAAAGGAACTGTTTTCCCTCGCGCGGTGGTACTGCCCTGCCACCCTGGCTCGCGTGACTTACGTCGTGACTGTGGGCACCCAGATCCTCGCCGGCACTCAGGAGATGGACCCCCTGCAACGTGCGGGTGCTGTATCCCTGCTTGAGCAGGGCTTTGCATCGATCGATGCCATCGAGGGTCCGGACGGCCTGGAAGTCGATCTCCTCGACTCGATCGTGGCGGTGTACCCCGGCGGGGCGTTGCTGAAGGTCTTCGTCGAAGCTCCCGCGCTGGAGTTCGCCGAGGACGCTGTCCGATCCGCCGTGGGCGACCTACTGGAGCGCTCGGAGCTGCTCTCCGAGTGGGTCATCGAGCGGTGCGAGGTGCAGTTGCACTCGGAGTTCGCGAAGGAGAGTCTGGACGCGGCAGACGGTCCTGATGCACCACCCGACGACCCGGCCTCCCGCAAAGCACGTCACGCTCAGCCGGTCGTCGGCTCGGGCTCCGAGTCCTGGACTGAGGCGGATCAGGCGGCTGAGAGCGCGGCCATGCGGCTCTCGCTCCGCTCAATGGCCGGCGAACTGAAGTCCTTCGGCCCGGAGATGTTCGGAGTCGTCAGCGAGGAGGGCAAGGAACAATCCGAGGAGGATGCGTACGACTTCGGTGTTTCGGTGGAGGACGCCGAACTCGCGGCCGGAGCACTGGTATACGGCACTCATCTACTCGTGGACGAACTCTTCGAGGATGTGCAGAGCCTCACCCAGTACCGAACAACCGTCGCCGAGAGCGAGCGCCCTTTCTGGCTCCTCGAAGAGCTGCCCAACCGATACGCGCTTCAGTACGACGCCTCCTTCTCACGCCGCTTCCTCGTGACCGCGATCGCTTTGACTACCCGCTTTACCAATGGATCTTTCCAGCAGCTCAGTTGCGTGGCAGAGGAACTCGCGCTCAGGCTCCTGCTGGGACAGGCCAAGAGCACCCTTGACCTGTACGGCCTACTGGACTCGGGAACAGCGTCAGCGCTCGACTCTTTCGCCGACCAGGTCTATGAGGACATGGATCATGAGTGGCTGTACGACGATGCGGCGGACGGCATCGATGAGGACCCGGCACTCGCGTCCATGGGCATCGCGCCTATGAGTATCAAGAGCTGGTTCACCCCCTTCAATGAAGGCAGATACGTCCATCCCTACGCACTCGACGTCGAAGAGGACTCCGTGGGTGGGGGTGAACCAACGGAGTAGGGCCGTCGGGGCCGCCACTTCGCATAAGTAATGCCCACCCACACTCCTTCGGGGTGATGCAGGTCACATCAAGTGAGTCTCGGAATTCGAGACGTCTTGAGCTGTCGCCGCGTGAACCGGGCCGACGCCCGCCCCTTGGGCTGCAGGTTCAGGCAACTTGGGGCACGCGGAGGGCACGGCGGGCCGTGAGCGGTCCAGACAACAAAGAAGCCCCGGGCCGATGGCCTGGGGCTTTTTCATGGAGCGGGTGACGAGAATCGAACTCGCGCTCTGAGCTTGGGAAGCTCATGTTCTACCATTAAACTACACCCGCGCGGAGCGCTGGTTGATCAACGCTCACCGTCGCACACTCTACCCCATTGCAGGCCCCCGGTGCGTGAGCCGGGGGCCCGGGTGTCGTGTCCGGGGTGTGGATGCGGGTGCCGTGGGCGGGAGTTGGGGCGTAGCGTACGTAGTCGGAGTGCCGTCTGGAGCGGCGTCCCGTTCATCCCCTAATGTGGCTTTCTCGTCCAAGGCTTGTTGGGGAAGGGACTTGATGGACTCCATGGAGCGCACCGTCGTCCGCTGTGCCGAAGGGCACGTTTTCGCTACCGCTTCGTTCCCGATGCAGCAGCTCGGGGCCGGCCGGATCGGTCCCGGGAGGCTTATTCGCTGTCCGCGTTGTGCCCGGTTGCGGCATGCCGTTCCTGTGGTGTTCGAGGAGCGGTAGAGGCGTCGGCAGACGGTTGTGGCAGAGCGCGCGGGGTGGTCCGGTTGGGGCGGTCCCGCGCGTTCTGCGTATCCTCGGGACGTGCTTCTCTCAGATAAGGACATCCGGGCCGAGATCGACGCCGGGCGGGTCCGCATTGATCCGTTCGATCCGTCGATGGTGCAGCCCTCGAGCATCGATGTGCGGCTCGACCGCTACTTCCGGGTGTTCGAGAACCACCGCTATCCGCATATTGACCCAGCCGTCGAGCAGGCGGACCTGACCCGTACGGTCGAGCCGGAGGGGGACGAGGCGTTCATCCTGCACCCCGGTGAATTCGTGCTCGCCTCGACATACGAGGTCATCTCGCTGCCCGACGATCTTGCGTCGCGGCTGGAGGGCAAGAGCTCGCTCGGCCGGCTCGGGCTGGTGACGCATTCGACAGCCGGGTTCATCGATCCCGGGTTCTCCGGGCATGTGACCCTGGAGCTGTCGAATCTCGCGACGCTGCCCATCAAGCTGTGGCCGGGAATGAAGATCGGCCAGCTGTGCATGTTCCGGCTGAGTTCGCCGTCGGAGTTCCCGTACGGCTCCGAGCGGTACGGGTCGCGCTACCAGGGGCAGCGTGGACCGACGGCCTCGCGTTCGTTCATGAATTTCCATCGGACTCAGGTGTGATGCCGGACCATGAATGACGTACGGGAGAACCTGACGTACGAGGGGTTCGGTCATGCCGTGCGGGAGCTCGCGCAGACCGTGGCCGACGACGGCTATGAGCCGGATGTGGTGCTCAGCATCGCGCGGGGCGGGGTTTTCGTCGCGGGCGGGCTGGCGTACGCGCTGGACTGCAAGAACATCCACCTGGTGAATGTGGAGTTCTATACCGGGGTCGGGACGACTCTGGAGATGCCGGTCATGCTGGCGCCCGTTCCGAAGGCCATTGATTTCTCGGACAAGAAGGTTCTCATCGCCGACGACGTCGCCGATACGGGCAAGACGCTGAAGCTGGTCCGCGATTTCTGCATCGATCACGTCGCCGAGGTGCGCAGCGCGGTCATCTACGAGAAGTCGCACTCGCTCGTGAAGTGCGAGTACGTGTGGAAGAAGACCGATCGCTGGATCAACTTCCCGTGGAGTGTCTTGCCTCCGGTACGTAAGTCGGGGGAGCCGATCACGCCCTCGAAGGAAGCTCTCTGACCTGCTAAGACGTCGTTTCTTTTGGCTAGAGCGAGTGCTGTTGACCGACTCGGATGTGTGTCAGTGCGGTGTGAGAGCCTCCGGGCATGAGCTACGACCTGGCTGTCTGGGAAAGCGAGCGGCCGGCGGATGACAAGACCGCCGGACGGGTCTTCAACGAGCTGTACGACCGCTATCTCGACGGTGAGCCCGAGGAACCTCCGTCCGAACGCATCGGGGCGTACATCACCGCGCTTCTTGAGCGGTGGTGCGACATCACCGAGGACGAGGAAGAGACCTCGCCTTGGTCGGTCGGGCCGTTGATCGACAGTGCAAGCGGTCCGCTCATCTACTTCGGGATGAGCTGGAGCATGGCCGAGGAAGCGTCGGCCTACGCGGCAGCCCTGGCGGACTCGAGGGGGCTGGTCTGTTTCGACGTGCAGCAAAACCGGCTCAGACCCACGCTTGGAAGGTAGGACAAGCTTGGAGCGAGGTGGGGCTGGCTGGACGTCGGCGCCTACTGGCTTTGCCCCCCGCAGGCAGCCGCAGTTCCCCGTGAGTCCCCGCCCGATCCGGCGCGGTTGTGGCACGAGCCGATCCTCTTCGATGCGAGATATCGGCAGGGCTGTCGCTGAAGTCCGCTGTGGTGCTTCGTGGCCTCAGGGCCGTCGGCAGCCGTCTGTGTTCGGGATGGTCCTGTGCTTGGCTGCCGTACGCCAAGGCAGGTGTGCAACGCTGTCGAGGTGACTGATCCTCTTTTCCTCTGGCTGGCAGCGCTGCCGCAGGCTGTACCCGCCTCAGAGGCCCGAGTTCACTGGAACCTCAAGGATGAGCCCACACCCATCCTTGATCTCGCGCTACGGCAGGCCCCGTTTTTCTACCTCGGCTCCTGGACCGAGCAGCATGAGTCCGAGGAACCTCAAAGGGCGAGGTGCCCTGCCCTTCGGTGTCGGACTGGCTCTTCTTCAAAGGCACTATCGACGAATACCACGTACCGGCACTCGATGATCGACTCATCGCAGAGCTTGTCAGCCTCTTCGAGCCTCGCACTGGCGACCTGCCCGCTGAGGCGGCGGCTCCGGATGAGCTGAGGGCTTTCCTGGTCGATCACCTTGGGGACGGCGTGCTGTGTCAGGAAGAACCTCCAACGAACCAAAGGCTCAGAAGCCGAAGAAGCGACACGCCGGGTCTTCGACCTGCGGTCACGTAATCGATCAAGGCTTTGACCTGCTGCTGAGCTGTCGGCAGCTGTCAGCATTGGTCATCGTTGAGCACCCTTCCACGGCCCCGAGACGGCCGCGGGAGGGCGCTCCGTGGTGCGATGACATCCGCTTGAGGAGTTCGATCCCGTGGTGGTGCGACCTCCCGGAACAGGCCCTCGTGGCTGCTTGGCGTTCCGATTTTGAATCGCTGTTGTCCACCCTCGTTCAGCGTCGTTGATGTCGGCTGGTGATGTCGGCCGGACGATCTGTGCGCTGATGGGTATTGCCTTTGCCCCCTCGCGGGCTTTGGCTTTGTGCGCGGCGGAGATGATCACGTCGGCGCGCTGTTCGTCGCAGAACTGGTCGACGCGGTGAGGACGGCGTCGGTGCCTTCATGGCTGTACCCGGCGGCCCTGCGGGAGCGGGTGTGCCGGTGCACGGACCGCTGAGCACCGCCCGTATCCGCAGGGACCCGCCGGGTTCCGGCTCGGTGAGCGACCTGGCCGGCTAGCCGTTGACGCAGGCGTTGCCCGCCGCAGGATTGAGCACTCCGATGACGTTCACCGTGTTGCCGCACACGTTGACGGGGATGTCCACCGGGGCCTGTACGACGTTGCCGGACAGCAGACCGGGCGAGCCCGTCGCGGTGCCCACGGCTGAGTCCTTCGCCTTGACGGTCAGGGTCGTGGGGTCGGGGAGATTCAGGCCGACCGTGGTGATCCCGTCAGGGCCGTTGACATAGGTTCCCGCCTTGTCAGCTGACCGTGCAGGACTCCGTGCCGACGGCCAGGTCGCCGCCGTCCAGAGCCACCGACGAGCCGCCCGGCTCAGCGGTGACGGTGCCGTCGCCGCAGGTCGTCGACGCGTTCGCGTCCGAGGCCACATTCACGCCGGCGGGCAGGCTGTCGGTGAAGCCGAAGTCGTTCTTCGCCGCCAGTTCACTGGTGTTGGTCACCGTCATCGTGAGCGTCGAGGTGCCGCCCTCGTCGATGGTGGCAGGACTGAACGCCTTGTTCAGCTGCGGAGTCGCATCCAGGATCCGAATGTTGTCGAAGGCGTGGTCATTACCGCCCCAGCTGCCTTGCCCATTGACCATCTTGATGCCCAACTCGGTGCCGTTGAACAGTACGGCCCTGTCGCTGGCGAACGACCCGGCCATGAGCCCACTTCTTCCTCCGGGGTAGGGGTGGGAGTTGGGGTCGGTGCAGGGATTGATGGGGGTGGTGAAGGTCGGGATGTCCGGACCGCTGCCAGTGAGGTAGAACTTCAGCAGCGAATCCTCGTAATCGCAATTATCTGCCGCTACGTCCACCGCGAAGGTGAAGTAGCGGTTCGGCTTCGCGATCGGGATCGGCTGCTCGGTCCGGAATTCCACCCGGTCGGCACCAGGGTCTACATTGTCGCTGTACGCCGACACTGCGTGGTTGGTCGGCGGATTCGTCCCGCCGATCTGCCCCAGCACATTGGCCATGTCCTTCAGTTGCGGCACCCACCGGCAGCCAGGCTGATCAGCACCGGTCTGGTTCAGGATGATGCCGTTGCACTGTCCGTGGTCAAGCCACGGTGGGTCGGCCGTGTACGTCTCGTTCAGCGGTGGAGCCCCAACGTAGTCCTCCAGGAAGACCGGGGTCTCGCCTGCCTGTTCGAAGTCCTCGAGGAACACCGTGGCCGGAGCCTGCGGGACCCCCGGAGTGCCGGGCGCA
Organism: Streptomyces sp. NPDC005181; assembly: GCF_040608395.1. Taxonomy (NCBI): domain Bacteria; kingdom Bacillati; phylum Actinomycetota; class Actinomycetes; order Kitasatosporales; family Streptomycetaceae; genus Streptomyces; species Streptomyces sp. NPDC005181. The sequence goes on along the minus strand of NZ_JBEXID010000001.1, from coordinate 122,330 downwards.
TGAAGGGCGTTCACTCCTGCCGACGCAGCCAGAGCTTGGGCTTGAGCGGCAGGAAGAGTACTCGCGATCGCAAGTGCCACCAGGGACACCGATGCAGTGCGCGTGCACCAGGAAAGCTTCACTGCGGAAATTGTCGCCACCTCTTTTCCAGTCATCAGGCGTACAAGCAACAGTGAACATGGGCATATATAAGGCGGCCCGAACAATTTGCTATGCACCCCGAAAGATAGATCGGCCACATTCAAGCACGCGCCCCGAAAGAAAGGTGACTGGCTAGGTTGGTGATTGCATCTTTCACCGCACTGGTCGAGCCTGGATTAAACCTATGAGTGTATATTGAAATTTCATTCAAATGACGCTCGGATGCGCGCCACGTACTCATAAAGATTGATTAGTCGAGAAATGGCCTGCGCATTCGCATTGAGGTCGGCGGAACGGGTTTGGCCTGCCCGGTCCGGGGTCGAGCATGATCGTTCCCCGTGAGTCCCCGCCCGTTCTGGCGCGGTTGTGGCACGAGCCGATCCTCTCGATGCGAGATATCGGCAGGGCTGTCGCCGAGTCCGCTGTGGTGGTGCTTCGTGGCCTCAGGGCACCCCGGGGGCCCAGAGACGGCCCGAGTAGCTTTCGTGGCACCTGGAAGCAACTCAAGTGAGGGCAGAGTTCGTAGTGATCACCCCACCACCGGCGCCCCTTGTTGTCCCAGATGCGGTACCCGCCCGGGACCCCTCTGGCCGCATGCCGTCTCCGGCTCATGGCGTCGCCTTCATCGTCCGGAGAGATTCGGGTGTAGATCCCCACCTTGCGCGCCACGATGAACGGGCCTGCCCTGCTTCTCAAAGCAGAGCATGACTACCACCGTCATAGAGTCAAGTCGGTCTGGAGTGTGGAGAAGCCTGTCGTGCGGCGCAGTGGGCAGGTTCTCGACGCCTGAGGCGGGAACAGCAGTGAAAAGTGGATGACCCCCGGTGCCGCGGCGCCGGGGGTCATTTCTGTGGTGCGGGTGGTGAGTGCGTCAGATCGTGCCGAGCTTGATGATCGACAGGAGTGCGATCAGCTGGATCGCCGATGCACCCAGTGCCTTCGGCCACGGCAGGTCGTGCGACTTGCTGACCATCGAGGTGAAGAGTGCGGCCGAGGCCAGCCAGGTCACCCAGCCGAGGATCTGGACCAGGGAGTTCTCGCCGCCCAGGAACAGCGCGAATATCAGGCGTGGGGCGTCCGTGATCGACATGATCAGCATGGAGAGGCCGACCGTCGGCTGCCAGGCGCCGTCGCCACCGAGCTGGCGGGCGAGCGTGTGGGTGACCGCGCCGAGGACCAGGCCGCCGACGACGAAGCCGACGCCCGTGAGGATGACGTACGGGACGGCGGTGGAGATCGTCGCGTGGATCGCGTCGTCGCGGGCCTGGTCGAAGCCGAAGAGCGCCAGCAGGCCGTAGAGGAACGTGACGATGAGCGCCGGGCCCCAGACGGGGTAGTCGCGCATCTGCCAGAACGTCGGGGCGGGGCGCAGCACGATGCCGCTCAGCAGGTCCCTCCAGTGCAGGCGGGGGCCTGCGGGCTGGGCGGGGGCCTGGCCGGCGCGGTAGGTGTTGCCGTCGCCGTACGGGTCCTCGTTGATGCTGAACGCTTGCGTGTGACCCGCGTTGTTGGCGTACGGGTCGCCTCGGTGGGGGTACTGGGGCTGGTTGTACGGGTCGCCGAAGTATTCGGGCTCGCCGTGTGCGCCGCCGTAGCCGCCGTTGCCCTGATGGCCGCCGGTCCGGCCGGCAGCGTACGGCGTGCCGTTGCCTCCCGTCGGCGGGTATGGCTGCTGACCGTACGGCGGCGGTGGTGCCTGCGTGCCGTACGGCTGCTGCCGCGGTTGCTGTTGCCCTTGCTGCGGGGTGCGGTTGTCCCGGCCGCGTCCGATCCTGAATCCAGCCACGTAATCGAACGTACCTGGTCCGGGGCAGTGAGGTGCCGGGCCCGGAGGATCGGGCCCGGCTTTGCGGCCGAGCTGTGACATCCCCTAAGGGTGTCCCGAGCCAGCAATAAGGGGTGCCTACGGGGCGGTCGGGACCCCGGTGGTGCTCTGGTGGAACACCTTGCCCCCTTCCGTGGACAGGCCGCCCCACTTCCCGCGGAACACGGTGACGCTGCCGACCAGTGCGGCGTCGCCGATGCTCTCGTAACAGCTGGAGACGGCGGCGTCGTCGTGTCCGTCACCGTTGATGTCGCCGGTGGAGATCGCGTTACCGAAGTAGTCGCTCGACTCGTCGTCGCCGGGCACACCCGGGTGTCCTGGTCGATGACCTGTTCCGTGTCGGTACGCACTCCATCGTCACCTCCCAGGTAGGTAACGATGGAGCCGATAGCGTAGCCCGGGCTGCCACCCCAGGCCCAGCTGACGATCACGTCGTCGTAGCCGTCGGCGTTGAGGTCACCGGAGGTGAGCGTCCTCGCCCCGCGGGAGGTGCCGGGTTCCAGGTCGGTGCTCAGCTTGAACTTGGAAGCGGCTCCGGAGGACTTGGTGAATCCTCCCTTGTAGATCCAGACTGCGCTGCCCGTGCTGCCCACCGCGAGGTCGGCTCCGCCGTCGCCGGTGAAGTCGCCCATGGCCAGGGACTTGCCGAAGAGATCGTGGCCGGACGGGTCCGGATCGCTGATGGTCGTCCCGCAGGACAGACCAGGGGTGCTGCCCCAGAGGACCACGACCGTGCCGCCGTTGGTGTCGGCGCCGACGTCCTCGCCGCCGGTCCCGACGACGAGGTCGGCGTATCCGTTGCCGTTGAAGTCGTCTGCGTACTTCGCGGGCGCGGCCGTCGCCGGGGTGGTCGGGAGAGTCAGGGGGTGAAGGCCGCCGCCGTGAGCGCGACAACGGTCGCGATGGTGCGCTTGCGCATGTTGTCGGGCTTCCGGGAGAGGGGGAGGCCGGACCCACGACAGATGCGCGGGCCCGGCCGGATTGTGGTGCGGGGTCGGCGTCAGTCCGTGAAGTTGGCGCCCAGACGCGGGGTGCCGGTGGCGGAGATACCGAGGGTGGAGGTGTAGATGCCGGAGGAGGAGGCGAGGGTGCCGTCGGCGTTCACGCGGACCGGGTAGAGCGCGCCGTTGGAGCCGTTCTCGCCCAGCGCGCCCACGTACACCTCGTCGCGGCCGTCACCGTTGAGGTCGTCGAGGTGGACGTCCGAGCCGAACTGGTCGTTCTTCTCATTGGTGTTGGGGACGTACGCGTTGTTCTGCTCGAGGAACAGGGCGCCCGAGCCGGTGATTCCGGAGCCGTCCGCGGCGCCGTACAGGACCGTCGCCGCCCCGGCGTTGGCGCCGCCGGTCAGGTCCTCGCCGGGGGTGCCGACGACCAGGTCGAGGTGGCCGTCGCCGTTGACGTCGCCGAGGTCGACCTCGGCACCGAAGCCGTCGCCGCCCTCGCTGCCGCCGGGGACGCCGGGGGTCTCCTGCGTGAACTTCTGGGTGTCGCCGGCGGACGGGCCCGACGCGGTGCCGTGCACCACGGAGACTGCCCCGCTTTCGGCCTTGCTGTTGGAGTCAGCCCAGAAGTTGCCGATGACGACGTCGTCGTAGCCGTCGCTGTCCGTGTCGCCGAGATCCGTGATGACACCGGTGGGCAGGCGCTGGGAGCCCGTCGCGCTCAGGCCCGACGTGCTGCCCGGGATCCAGAGGTTGGCGTTGTAGTCGGTCTCGGTCGAGTAGCCGTTGACGATCAGGTCGTCGCTGCCGTCGCCGTTGGCGTCGCCCGAGTGGAGGTTCCAGATGCCCGCGCCGTCGCCGCTGTAGACGGCGGCGGAAAGCGTGGTGTGCCGGCCTGTGGTGTTGGTGCGGGTGAACGGGCCGGTGAAGATGTCCACCGTGGCGGAACCATGGTTGGACGCGATCGCGAAGTCGGCCTTGCCGTCGCCGTTGAAGTCGCCGGCCTCGGCCGGCCCGCCGAAGCCGTCGTGCTTGGTGGGCCGCGGGTCGGCGACCGTCGTACCGCCGGTGAGGCCCGAGGGCGAGCCCCAGAGGATGGCCGCCGTGCCGCCGTCCGTGTCGGAGCCGACGTCTTCTCCGGGGGCGCTGACCAGCAGGTCGTCGTACCCGTCGCCGTTGAAGTCCCCGTACGCCGAGTCTGCGCCGAAGACGTCGCCGCTCTCGGCGTTGCCGGGTACGCCTGCCGTGTTCTGGCTGATCGTCGCGTACTTCTTGGAGACCGTGCCGCCGTAGACGACGGCGATCTGCCCGGCTTCCGTGTGGCCGCCGACATAGGCGTGCGAGGCGGAGACGGCGGTGTCGCCGATGCCGTCGCCGTTGAAGTCGGCATCGGCGTCGGCGCGGGCCACGCCGGTCACCGCGGACGCGCTGCCCGCCGACACGGCGAGCAGCCCCGCGGTCAGCGCGGCGGCCGCTGCCGTCGCGGTAGCGAGGCGTATACGCGTGGGTGAAGGAGCGGGGGTGCGCTTGTGCTTCTGCATGCGGGTTCTCCTGCAGCATGCGGGGATGCCTGGCGGGCATCCGCAGTCAATGGGGTGCGTTCCGCGAGCGTTTGCCGGGAGTTGTCCCAGGTGTAGCCCTGCGGTTGGCGAACAGGAGACTCGCGGTGGGGCCGGAGGGTTGTATGGAGGGCGCAACTATTTCTGGGGCGGGAGGTGGAGGCGGGAGGGAGGAGGCGCAGGCCCTCCCCGGAGGCTCCCGCTGCCGGCCGAGCACAGCCCTGTACGAAACCGCACCAAAGCCCCCGGCGTCACCGGGACCGCGCCCGGGCACGGCGGCTCCTCGTCGGCCTCGCGGTACCGGATCCCCCCGACTTCGCGTTCGCTCCGGGCGCTCCCGCCGCCACGTCCGCGCAGCGTCGAGCCAGGCGCGGCTATTCGATCCGGAGTTGTATGCCGATGTCGTGCGGTGTGAACCCTTGCGACCGGTGCGGATCGAGGCCGTCGGCCGTGCCGCGCAGCACGATGTACTGGCCCTTGCGCTTGTTGTAGAGCTCCCCGAACACGATCACGTCATCGTGTCCGTCGCCGTTGACGTCGAGCAGCGGACCCGAGTGGACGAAGTAGTTCCAGTAGTGCGGGTTCGGGCTGCCGGGCAGTCCGTCGCTCTCCGCGTCGACCGACTGCTCGCCGTCGGCGGACGGCACACCGGACGCGCCGCCCGGCAACAGCGTGATCTTTCCGTCGTGGCGGCGGAAGCCGGGGGTGTCGACGAGGACGTCGGGTTTGCCGTCGCCGTTCACCTCGCCGACGACGGGCCCGCCACCGAAGTCCTCGCGGCGCCCGGTGCCGAGCGGCGTGTCCGAACGACCCGTCCCCAGGCCGGACGTGGCGCCGTAGCGGACGGTGACGCCGCCCCGGGCGCCGGGTGTCGGCAGGAGCAGGTCGGGAACGCCGTCCCCGTCGGCGTCCCCGGCGCCCGGGGTGGCGGGGCCGTCGAAGGTGGAGATGGCCCGGCCGAGCGCCGCCTCGGGCCCGCGGTCGCGTACGAAGGCGCCCTGCGGTCCGTCCTTCTCCGCGCCGCCTTCGTAGTACGCCACCGAGGTGAGGCCGTCGGGCGCGCTCTCGTCCTCCTCGGAGTCGAACTGGTACGTGAGCACCGCTTCCGCGCGGCCGTCCGCGTCGAAGTCACCCGTCGTCGCCGAGTACGGCGTCGCGTAGCCCTCCTGGGAGAGGTCCACCTCCACCGAGCGCCGGTGGCCGCCGTCGTGGTCGAACGGGCCGTACAGGATGCGTCCGCTGCCGCCCGGCTTACCGTAGTTGGGGTCGCCTCTCCCGCCGTGGCCGCCGTCGAGCAGATCGGTGTGGCCGTCCCCGTCGAAATCGGCGGCGGCGAGGGGGTGGAACGGCTCGGGCCCGCCGACCCGTCGTGGCGGTTCGAGGCCGCGCGCGCCGCCGTACATCACGAAGCCGTAGCGCTGCTCCGCGATGGCCCGGGTGCCGGCCAGGTCGGTGAAGCCGTCGCCGTTCAGGTCGGCGCGCAGGAGCGGGCCCTCGTAGTGCCAGTCCTTGCGGTCGGCCGGGAAGCGGTCCGACCAGTCGGTGCGCAGACCGTCCCGGGACCCGTAGACCACGACCAGGGTCGACTTGAAGCGCTTCTTGTCCTGGGAGGTCGAGCTCACGACGGTCGTGTAGTCGTCGTACCCGTCGCCGTTGAAGTCCCCGGAGTCCGGGTGCGCGGAGCGCTTCCCGGCGTCGGGTTTCGACCAGGCCGGCGGGCCCGGGTCGGCGGTGCAGCCGGAGAGGAGGGCGGCGCCGGACAGGGCGGCAGCCGCCGCCAGGAACGTACGCGGGCGGAAGGACGCGGACAGCGGGCGGCGGGGCGCCGCCAGTGGGCGGAACGGACGCATCAGGCGGTGAACTCCTCCGTGAAGAAGCTGACGCGAGGCTTCTTGGCGACGAAGCCGCCACCCTCGGCGCCCGGGTGTACAGCCATGTGCACCATCAGCTGTGACCCCGCCCGTGCCTCGACTGCAATTCGCCATGATGCCGGTGGGGCGGAGGAGGGGCAGAGGCAGGGGTTTGCCTGGTTCACGTGACCCAGGTCCGGGGCATGGTGCTCCGCCCCGGACCCCGCTCCTCAACGCCGGAGGACCTGGGATCGGCGCAGGGGCCGGATACGGCAGGAGGGGCTGATGGGGAGTTCCCCAACAGCCCCTCCTGCGGCCGAAAGCTACTTCACCGGCTCCGGCTCCGGCGCACTCGCGGACTCCGGCTCGCCCGCCGGGTCCGCCGGGGTCTTCACCGAGTCCAGCAGCAGCTGCGAGACGTCGACCACCTGGATCGACTCCTTCGCCTTGCCGTCGTTCTTCTTGCCGTTGACCGAGTCGGTCAGCATGACCAGGCAGAACGGGCAGGCGGTGGAGACGATGTCCGGGTTGAGGGAGAGGGCTTCGTCGACGCGCTCGTTGTTGATGCGCTTGCCGATCCGCTCCTCCATCCACATCCGGGCACCGCCGGCGCCGCAGCAGAAGCCGCGCTCCTTGTGGCGGTGCATCTCCTCGTTCCGCAGACCCGGCACCTTCGCGATGATCTCGCGCGGCGGCGTGTAGATCTTGTTGTGCCGGCCCAGGTAGCACGGGTCGTGGTACGTGATCAGGCCCTCGACCGGGGTCACCGGGATCAGCTTGCCCTCGTCGACGAGGTGCTGGAGCAGCTGCGTGTGGTGGATGACCTCGTACTCGCCGCCGAGCTGCGGGTACTCGTTCGCGATGGTGTTGAAGCAGTGCGGGCAGGTCGCGACGATCTTCTTCGACGACTTCGGCTTCTTCGTCGTCTCGTCCTCGTCGTCCTCGCCGAACGCCATGTTCAGCATCGCGACGTTCTCCTGGCCGAGCTGCTGGAACAGCGGCTCGTTGCCCAGACGGCGGGCCGAGTCACCCGTGCACTTCTCGTCGCCGCCCATGATCGCGAACTTGACACCCGCGATGTGGAGGAGCTCCGCGAAGGCCTTGGTGGTCTTCTTCGCCCGGTCCTCCAGGGCGCCCGCGCAGCCGACCCAGTAGAGGTAGTCGATCTCCGACAGGTCCTCGACGTCCTTGCCGACGATCGGGACCTCGAAGTCGACCTCCTTGGTCCACTCGACGCGCTGCTTCTTGGCGAGCCCCCAGGGGTTGCCCTTCTTCTCCAGGTTCTTGAGCATCGTGCCCGCCTCGGACGGGAACGCGGACTCGATCATCACCTGGTAGCGGCGCATGTCGACGATGTGGTCGATGTGCTCGATGTCGACCGGGCACTGCTCCACGCACGCACCGCAGGTGGTGCAGGACCAGAGCACGTCCGGGTCGATGACGCCGTTCTCCTCGACCGTGCCGATGAGGGGGCGCTCGGCCTCGGCGAGGGCCGCCGCGGGGACGTCCTTCAGCTGCTCCTCGGTCGCCTTCTCGTTGCCCTCCATGTCCTTGCCGCCACCGGCGAGCAGGTACGGGGCCTTGGCGTGCGCGTGATCGCGCAGCGACATGATCAGGAGCTTCGGGGAGAGCGGCTTGCCGGTGTTCCAGGCGGGGCACTGCGACTGGCAGCGACCGCACTCCGTGCACGTGGAGAAGTCGAGGATGCCCTTCCAGGAGAACTGCTCGACCTGGGAGACACCGAAGACGTCGTCCTCGCCCGGATCCTCGAAGTCGATCTCCTTGCCGCCGGACGTCATCGGCTGCAGCGCGCCGAGCGCGTCCGCGCCGTCCGCGTTCCGCTTGAACCAGATGTTCGGGAAGCCGAGGAAGCGGTGCCAGGCGACACCCATGTTGGTGTTGAGCGAGACCGTGATCATCCAGATCAGCGAGGTGCCGATCTTGATCATCGCGGTGAAGTAGATCAGGTTCTGCAGCGAGCCGAGGGCGAGGCCCTTGAAGGCGAGCACCAGGGGGTACGAGACGAAGTACGAGGCGTCGTAGCCCTCGACGTGGTGGATCGCGCCCTCGAGACCGCGCAGGGTCAGGATCGCCAGGCCGATGACGAGGATGACGTACTCGACGAAGTACGCCTGCCAGGCGATCGAGCCGGCGAAGCGCGACTTGCGGCCGGCCCGCGAGGGCAGGTTCAGCAGCCGGATGGCCATCAGCGTGACGATACCGAGCACGGTCATGATGCCGATGAACTCGATGTACATCTCGAACGGCAGCCAGCCGCCGACGACCGGCAGCACCCAGTCGGCCTGGAAGAGCTGTCCGTACGCCTGGAGCAGCGTCGGCGGCAGCGTCAGGAAGCCGATGGCAACGAACCAGTGCGCGAAGCCGACGATCCCCCACCGGTTCATCCGGGTGTGGCCGAGGAACTCCTTGACCAGGGTGATCGTGCGCTGCTTCGGGTTGTCGGTGCGGCTGCCTGCCGGGACCGGCTGTCCGAGTCTGACGAACCGGTAGATCTGCGCGACGGCTCGGGCGATGAGCGCAACGCCGACCACAGTCAGCACCAGCGACACGATGATCGCGGCGAGTTGCATTTGGGGGCTCCTCGGGCCTGCGAGGGTGGGATCCAGCATGTGCGGGACGTGCCGGAGTACCAGCGATTACTAAGCAGTAACTTAATCAGTCTGTGCTGACACTATCCACTTATTCCGCCGCGCTGTAGCCGCGCAGTCGGTGATCTGTGTCGCTCAGGTGTGCCTTGCCGTGGTGGGTGAGCCCGCGGACCGTGGCGCGCAGCGGGATATGTACGGCCGCCGCCAGGATCGCCAGGTCGAGCCCCAGCCAGTGATGCTCGGCGTAGTGCTGGTCGAGCAGGGCCGGTTCGTCCCACGGCATTCCGGAGCGGGAGCGGACCTGGGCCAGGCCGGTCAGGCCGGGTCTCAGTTCCTGTCGCCAGTGTCGCGCGCCGGTCCCGTCCCCGGTAGCGCCGGTCGTTCCGTCGGCGGTACCGGTCCGCTCGGCGTCCGGAGTGAGCGGTTCCGGTCCGACGAGGGAGAGCTCTCCCCGTACGACATGGGGCAGCCGGGAGAGCAGGTCGAGGCGCAGCCGGCGGGTGCGCAGGGTGCGCAGGACGAAGGGCCGGCCGGCCAGGCCGATCCGCACGGAGCGGGTCAGTGCGCCGCCGGGGGGCCGCCGTGCGGCGAGCGCGACGGCTCCTGCGGCGAGCAGGGGGGCGGCCAGGACGAGCAGGACCGAGCCGAGGGCCAGATCCAGCGCGCGCTTCGCCGTCATCTGCGTCTGCATCGTTCACACCTGCCGGGTTGGACGGGTCGGTGCCGGTTTTGTGCATCTCACGGCATTTTGTGACAGAACGATCCCACGCGGCGATGATGGAGCGGGGCGTGTGGGCCGCCGGGTCGGCAGGTGTCACCCTCGATCGGCGGTAGGGATCACCGGGTGTGTGCCCGGAAATGCACCCCCCGCATCTCGGACAAACCGCAGGTCGCGTGTGGTGTGTGCACGATAGTTGAGTCGCATCGACTCAGGTCTGTTGACTCTGAGGCGGGTGTCATGCATCCTTGAGTCAGATCCACTCAAGTAGTCAGTTGGAGGAATTGAAATGGCACGTGCGGTCGGCATCGACCTGGGCACGACTAACTCCGTCGTCAGCGTTCTCGAAGGCGGCGAGCCCACCGTCATCACCAACGCCGAAGGCGCCAGGACCACGCCGTCCGTCGTCGCCTTCGCGAAGAACGGCGAGGTGCTGGTCGGCGAGGTCGCCAAGCGTCAGGCGGTGACCAACGTCGACAGGACCATCCGGTCGGTCAAGCGCCACATGGGCACCGACTGGAAGATCGACCTCGACGGCAAGAGCTTCAACCCGCAGCAGATGAGCGCCTTCATCCTGCAGAAGCTGAAGCGCGACGCGGAGGCGTACCTGGGCGAGAAGGTCACCGACGCGGTGATCACCGTCCCGGCGTACTTCAATGACTCCGAGCGTCAGGCGACGAAGGAGGCCGGCGAGATCGCGGGCCTGAACGTCCTGCGTATCGTCAACGAGCCGACCGCCGCCGCGCTGGCGTACGGGCTCGACAAGGACGACCAGACGATCCTCGTCTTCGACCTCGGTGGCGGCACCTTCGACGTGTCGCTCCTGGAGATCGGCGACGGCGTCGTCGAGGTGAAGGCCACCAACGGTGACAACCACCTCGGTGGTGACGACTGGGACCAGCGCGTCGTCGACTACCTGGTGAAGCAGTTCGCCAACGGTCACGGTGTGGACCTGTCCAAGGACAAGATGGCTCTCCAGCGTCTGCGCGAAGCCGCGGAGAAGGCGAAGATCGAGCTGTCCTCCTCGACGGAGACCACGATCAACCTGCCGTACATCACGGCATCCGCCGAGGGCCCGCTGCACCTGGACGAGAAGCTCACGCGCGCCCAGTTCCAGCAGCTCACCGCGGACCTCCTGGAGCGCTGCAAGAACCCGTTCCACAACGTCATCAAGGACGCGGGCATCCAGCTCTCCGAGATCGACCACGTCGTTCTCGTCGGTGGCTCGACCCGTATGCCGGCCGTCGCCGAGCTTGTCAAGGAGCTGACCGGTGGCCAGGACGCCAACAAGGGTGTGAACCCGGACGAGGTCGTCGCCATCGGTGCCTCGCTCCAGGCCGGTGTCCTCAAGGGTGAGGTCAAGGACGTCCTGCTCCTCGACGTCACGCCGCTGTCCCTCGGTATCGAGACCAAGGGCGGCATCATGACGAAGCTCATCGAGCGCAACACAACGATCCCGACCAAGCGGTCCGAGATCTTCACGACGGCCGAGGACAACCAGCCGTCGGTGCAGATCCAGGTCTACCAGGGCGAGCGCGAGATCGCGGCGTACAACAAGAAGCTCGGCATGTTCGAGCTGACCGGTCTGCCGCCGGCCCCGCGTGGTGTCCCGCAGATCGAGGTCGCGTTCGACATCGACGCCAACGGCATCATGCACGTCGCTGCCAAGGACCTCGGCACCGGCAAGGAGCAGAAGATGACCGTCACCGGTGGCTCCTCGCTGCCGAAGGACGAGGTCAACCGGATGCGTGAGGAGGCCGAGCAGTACGCGGAGGAGGACCACCGCCGTCGCGAGGCCGCCGAGTCCCGCAACCAGGGCGAGCAGCTCGTCTACCAGACGGAGAAGTTCCTCAAGGACAACGAGGACAAGGTTCCCGGTGACGTGAAGACGGAGGTGGAGGCCGCGCTCACCGAGCTGAAGGAGAAGCTCAAGGGCGAGGACACCGCCGAGATCCGTACCGCCACCGAGAAGGTCGCGGCCGTCTCGCAGAAGCTGGGCCAGGCGATGTACGCCAACGCACAGGCCGAGGGCGGCCCGCAGGGTGACGCGCAGCCCGGCCAGGCGCACGCCGACGGCGCGGACGACGTCGTCGACGCCGAGATCGTGGACGACGAGCGGGACGCCAAGGGCGGTGCGGTGTGACCGAGGAGACTCCGGGCTTCGAGGAGAAGCCTGACGTCCCCTCCGGCGCCACCCCTGACGGAGCTGAGCCGAAGGACGTCGCCCCCTCTTCGGAGGAGGGGGCGTCCCCGGCCGGGGACGCAGTACAGACAGCCGGCCTCACCGCCCAGCTGGACCAGGTCCGCACCGCGCTCGCCGAGCGCACGGGCGACCTCCAGCGGCTCCAGGCCGAGTACCAGAACTACCGCCGCCGCGTCGAGCGGGACCGGGTAACGGTCAAGGAGATCGCTGTTGCGGGTCTCCTGTCCGAGCTCCTGCCCGTGCTCGACGACGTCGGTCGCGCCAGGGAGCATGGCGAGCTCGTGGGCGGGTTCAAGTCGGTGGCCGAATCGCTCGAGACGGTCGTCGCCAAGCTGGGCCTGCAGCAGTTCGGCAAGGAGGGCGAGCCCTTCGACCCGACGATCCACGAAGCGCTGATGCACTCGTACGCGCCGGATGTCACGGAGACGACCTGCGTGGCGATCCTCCAGCCGGGGTATCGCATCGGCGAGCGCACCATCCGCCCCGCGCGGGTGGCGGTGGCCGAGCCCCAGCCGGGGGCGGCCCCCGCGGCGGCGAAGGAAGAGAAGACAGACGACGAGGAGAGCGGTGGCACCGAGGAGGTCTGACATTTCGTCCGACCACCGCGGGGCCCACCGTCTGCCCCGGCGACCGGCCCTCGGGCCGGTCGCCCGGCCGATCGTCCGGAAGGAGGGACGTCGATGAGCACGAAGGACTTCGTCGAGAAGGACTATTACAAGGTCCTCGGCGTCCCCAAGGACGCCACCGACGCCGAGATCAAGAAGGCGTACCGCAAGCTCGCCCGCGAGTTCCACCCGGATGCCAACAAGGGTGACGACAAGGCGGAGGAGCGCTTCAAGGAGATCTCCGAGGCCAATGACATCCTCGGCGACTCCAAGAAGCGCAAGGAGTACGACGAGGCGCGAGCACTCTTCGGCAACGGCGGCTTCCGGGCCGGTCCCGGTGGTGCGGGAGGCAACTTCAACTTCGACCTGGGCGACCTCTTCGGAGGCACCCAGGGCGGCGGAGCCGGCGGCCCCGGTGGTTTCGGCGGCGGCGGTCTCGGCGATGTCTTCGGCGGCCTGTTCAACCGGGGCGGCGGTGCGGGGACACGCGTGCAGCCGCGCCGCGGTCAGGACATCGAGTCCGAGGTGACGCTCAGCTTCACCGAGGCGGTCGACGGGGCCACGGTCCCGCTGCGGATGTCCAGCCAGGCACCCTGCAAGGCGTGTTCGGGCACCGGCGACAAGAACGGCACCCCGAGGGTCTGCCCGACCTGTGTCGGCACCGGCCAGGTGTCGCGCGGCAGCGGCGGCGGGTTCTCGCTCACCGATCCCTGCGTGGACTGCAAGGGCCGGGGCCTCATCGCCCAGGACCCGTGCGATGTCTGCAAGGGCAGCGGGCGGGCGCGTTCGTCGCGCACCATGCAGGTCAGGATCCCGGCGGGCGTCTCCGACGGCCAGCGGATCCGGCTGCGCGGCAAGGGCGCTCCGGGCGAGCGCGGCGGACCGGCCGGCGATCTGTACGTCGTCGTCCATGTCGACGCCCACCCGGTCTTCGGCCGCAGGGACGACAACCTCACGGTCACCGTGCCCGTCACCTTCGTGGAGGCGGCGCTCGGTGGCGAGGTGAAGGTCCCCACGCTCGGCGGGCCCCCGGTCACCCTGAAACTCCCTGCCGGTACCCCCAACGGGCGTACGATGCGCGCCCGGGGCAAGGGTGCGGTGCGTAAGGACGGCACCCGGGGCGACCTGCTGGTCACCGTCGAGGTGGCCGTGCCGAAGGAGCTGGGCCCCGAGGCGCAGGACGCGCTGGAGGCCTACCGGAAGGCGACCGCGGGGGAGGACCCGCGGGCGGAGCTGTTCCAGGCCGCGAAGGGAGCATGATGTGGACGGCCGACGACGTAATCCGTATCAACTGACCGATGACTCGCCGGTGTACGTGATCTCGATCGCGGCCCAGCTCTCGGGCCTGCATCCGCAGACACTGCGCCAGTACGACCGCCTCGGCCTGGTCTCCCCGGACCGCACGGCAGGCCGTGGCCGGCGCTACTCGGCCCGCGACATCGAGTTGCTGCGCACCGTGCAGCAACTGTCGCAGGACGAGGGCATCAACCTGGCGGGCATCAAGCGCATCATCGAACTGGAGAACCAGGTGGCCGCGCTCCAGCAGCGCGTCGCCGAACTCTCGGCGGCGGTGGACGGCGCGGCGGCGGCGATGCAGCAGCGCGAGGCGCAGGTGCATGCGTCGTACCGGCGCGATCTGGTGCCGTATCAGGATGTGCAGCAGACCAGTGCGTTGGTGGTCTGGCGGCCGAAGAGGCCGAAGGAGTAGGCGCGGTTACGGCGCACGGACGGCCGAGGCCCGTCACCCGGAAACGGGTGGCGGGCCTTCCGCGTCGGGGCGGGCAGCGGCACCGTCCGGACCGACGATGCCCGACTGGATGATGAGCGCGCCCAGATGGGTCCGACCCCACCATGCTCTCCCCCGTTGCGTGACCACGCAGCCGGCCGGCGGCCGGGACGGTGTGGCTGCGAACGGTCAGGAACCCTGTTCCAGGATTCCTGACCGAGCTATCAAATAGCCGAGTTGGGCTCGGCTGCTGCTGCCGAGAGTGGAGGACAGCTTGGCGACATGCGCACGGCAGGTGCGGACGTTCATGCCGAGGCGGCGGGCTATCGCCTCGTCGACGTACCCCTCGACCAGCAGGGTCGCAATGGAACGCTGGACGCCCGTGATGCCGTCGGGGGCCGGGTTGTACGGGGCTGCTTCGTTCAATGGAAGCGCCCGGCGCCAGAGTTGTTCGAAGACCTTCGTCAGGTACGCGACCAGACCGGGATGCCGTAGCTCGAGGGCGATACGGCGGTCGTCCCTGGCTGGAATGAAGGCGACGGTCTCGTCGCAGATGATGAGACGCTCGATGAGCTCCTCGAGTGTGCGTATCTGCAGTTTGGCGCCGGCCATCAGTTCCACGTAGGCGAACGTGCGCTGGCTGTGCCTGACCGTGTGCTGGTAGAGGGTGCGGACGCTGATGCCACGGTCTATCAGGGGTTTGCTGCGGGTCAGGGCCTCGCTGAGGACATCCTCGCTGCGTCCGCCACCGGGCTGGATGGTCAGTACCTCCGTGCGGCTCTCGGCGATGGCCAGATCGAGTGCTCCGTTGATCCGGTCGATGCCTTCCAGCACAGTGATCGCGTGCGTGGGTGCCGGACTCTGGGCGCTGATGGCCATGAACGGTTCGAAGGCCTCGGCCAGTTCCACGGACGTCCGTCGGCGGTCCTGGATCTCGCGTTCCAGCGGATGGAGCCGCTGCGCCAGGGCGGCGGAGGGCGGAACCGGGCGGAGCCACGAGGCGTCGTCCGGGTCGGGCAGCAGCAGCCCGAGCTCGATGAGGCAGGGTGCGGGTTCCACCTCGGCGCGAGCGATGCGTCCGACGCTCAGTGCGCTGGCGTACAGCCGAGCCCCCTCGGTGCACAGGTCCGTGACCGGGTGAGTATGTGTCGGTTTCGTGTTGGTTGTAGGCAAATCTCCACCCCCCAGGGTCCTGTACGTGCAGGAACATGATGCATCGCTCCTGTGGCATTGACGTGCCTGAATGAGCCATCGTCTTGTCAGGCGGGGGAGAGGAAACCATCAAGTGAGGACGAAGCCGACTATGTACAAGCGAATGCTTCGCTCAGTGCTTGCCACTGCTTTTGCCGCTGCTGCGCTGCTGCTCGCGGCAAATATGTCTCCCGGGGATGTCGGCTGGGACAGCGTGCAGTCCGGCTCCGCCATCGGCGTCCAGGGTTCCGATGTCGGGTGGGACAGCATCCCGGCGAATCTGGCGGGCGCATGACCATCCCGCCGGACGACCGGGTTTTCCGGCGGGAGATGGCCTCTGCCTACCGCTCAGGGTGGCACTTCATCGATCTGCTCACGGCACTTCCCCGCCATGGCGATTCGTTGATGGTCACCCTGCTCGGGGAGCCGATCGTCGTCGTCCTGGAGGACGACGAAGAGGTCCGCGCCTACCGATGCCTTCGTCGCCCCCGTGGGGCGCCGCAGCCCGTTCGTTGTGCCATCCGGTACGGAATGATCTTCGTCAACCTCGATCAGCGTGACCATCAGCTGATCGAACCCGAAACCATCACCGCCACCCCCCGCAGTGCCTGAGCGATCCCCCGTCGTTCCATGTCGCTCAGACACTCCCCCACACAGCGGCGCCATCGTGACCTGAACACGGTGGCGCCGCTGTGCTGTCCGGGGTCAGGTGCGGACCGGCGCGCCCCGGCCGAGGGCCCGGTCGAGGGCGATCTCGATGACGACCCGGTCCGGGTTGGGTGCCGGGGTCCGCTCGTAGCGTTCCGCGTAGCGGCGTACCGCGTCGGCGACCACGTCCTGTTCCGTGCGGATCGTCGCGCGGCCCTCCAGCGTCGCCCAGCGGCCCCGGTCCACCTGGCAGACCGCCACCCGTGCCCCGTCCGGGCCGGCGGCCAGGACGTGGGCGACCTTTCTGCTGCTCTTGTTGGTGATGATGCGCGCGAGCCCGGCCTCGGGGTCGTACGTCACGCCGACCGGCACCACGTGCGGCGTGCCGTCGGGGCGGAGGGTGGTCAGGGTGCACACGTGGTACTCGCGCCAGAAGGCGAGGTACTCGGGGCTGGGGTTGCGTACGTCTTCGGCCATGGACAAAGGGTAGGCAGTCGCCGCGTCCTGCGGTGGCGCAGGTACTGTCCGGCCGGTTGACTCGGACGGGAACGGGGTCTGTCGGTGGTTTACCCCGGAGGGCGGCGGCTTTCGCCATGTTCTCGCCTTGAGTGGAATAGACTCAACTTTGTGGACGTTGGCTGAATCAGTTGTCGTGAACGAAGTGGACGGACCAGCCACCGCAAGGAGGAGAGAGCGCACGTGGACGCCGAGCTGACCAACAAGAGCCGGGACGCCATCAACGCGGCCACCAGCAGGGCCGTGAAGGACGGGCACGCCGATCTGACCCCGGGGCATCTGCTGCTCGCTCTGCTGGAGGGCGAGGACAACGAGAACATCACCGACCTGCTCGCCGCCGTCGACGCCGACCAGGTCGCCGTACGGACCCAGACCGACCGGCTGCTGGCATCGCTGCCCAGCGTCACCGGGGCGACCGTCGCCCCGCCGCAGCCCAACCGCGAGCTGCTCGCCGTCATCTCCGACGCCGCACAGCGTGCGAAGGAGCTCGGCGACGACTACCTCTCCACCGAGCATCTGCTGATCGGCGTCGCGGCCGAGGGCGGCCGCGCCGGTGAGATCCTCACCCAGCAGGGTGCCAGTGCGAAGAAGCTGCTGAACGCATTCGAGAAGAGCAGGGGAGGGCGCCGAGTGACCACACCCGACCCGGAGGGTCAGTACAAGGCCCTGGAGAAGTTCGGCACCGACTTCACGGCGGCCGCGCGTGAGGGCAAGCTCGACCCCGTCATCGGGCGTGACCACGAGATCCGGCGCGTCGTGCAGGTGCTGTCGCGGCGCACGAAGAACAACCCCGTGCTCATCGGCGAGCCCGGCGTCGGCAAGACCGCCGTCGTCGAAGGGCTCGCGCAGCGCATCGTCAAGGGCGATGTGCCCGAGAGCCTGAGGAACAAGCGGCTCGTCTCGCTGGACCTCGGGGCCATGGTCGCCGGGGCCAAGTACCGCGGCGAGTTCGAGGAGCGGCTGAAGTCCGTCCTCTCCGAGATCAAGGAGAGCGACGGGCAGATCATCACGTTCATCGACGAGCTGCACACCGTCGTGGGCGCCGGGGCCGGCGGGGACTCCGCCATGGACGCAGGCAACATGCTCAAGCCGATGCTGGCCCGTGGTGAGCTGCGGATGGTCGGTGCGACGACGCTCGACGAGTACCGCGAGCGCATCGAGAAGGACGCCGCGCTGGAGCGCCGCTTCCAGCAGGTCCTGGTCGCCGAACCGTCCGTCGAGGACACCATCGCGATCCTGCGCGGGCTCAAGGGGCGGTACGAGGCACACCACAAGGTGCAGATCGCGGACTCCGCGCTGGTCGCCGCCGCGGCGCTGTCCGACCGCTACATCACCTCCCGCTTCCTCCCCGACAAGGCCATCGACCTGGTCGACGAGGCGGCGTCCCGGCTGCGCATGGAGATCGACTCCTCGCCCGTCGAGATCGACGAACTGCAGCGCGCCGTCGACCGCCTCCGGATGGAGGAACTGGCGCTGAAGAGCGAGACCGATGCCGCTTCCGTCCAGCGTCTGGAGAAGCTCCGCCGCGACCTCGCCGACAAGGAGGAGGAGCTGCGCGGCCTCACCGCCCGCTGGGAGAAGGAGAAGCAGAGCCTCAACCGCGTCGGTGAGCTGAAGGAGCGCCTCGACGACCTGCGCGGACAGGCCGAGCGCGCCCAGCGCGACGGCGACTTCGACACCGCCTCCAAGCTGCTGTACGGGGAGATCCCGGGCCTGGAGCGGGAGCTCGCGGAGGCCGACGAGGCGGAGCAGGTTGCAGCCAAGGAGCCCAAAGACAACCTCGTCAAGGACGAGGTCGGCCCGGACGACATCGCCGATGTCGTCGGCGCCTGGACCGGCATCCCGGCCGGCCGGCTCCTGGAGGGCGAGACGCAGAAGCTGCTGCGCATGGAGGGGGAGCTGGGCAGGCGGCTGATCGGTCAGACCGAGGCCGTGCAGGCGGTGTCGGACGCGGTACGCCGCACCAGGGCCGGTATCGCCGACCCGGACCGGCCCACCGGATCGTTCCTCTTCCTGGGCCCGACCGGTGTCGGCAAGACCGAGCTGGCGAAGGCGCTCGCCGACTTCCTGTTCGACGACGAGCGGGCCATGGTCCGCATCGACATGAGCGAGTACGGCGAGAAGCACAGCGTCGCCCGGCTGGTCGGTGCCCCGCCCGGCTATGTGGGGTACGAGGAGGGCGGCCAGCTCACGGAGGCGGTCCGCCGCCGCCCGTACAGCGTCGTCCTGCTGGACGAGGTGGAGAAGGCCCACCCCGAGGTCTTCGACATCCTGCTCCAGGTGCTCGACGACGGCCGGCTCACCGACGGCCAGGGCCGGACGGTGGACTTCCGCAACACCATCCTGATCCTGACGTCGAACCTGGGCAGCCAGTACCTGGTCGATCCGCTGATGAAGCCGGAGGCGAAGAAGGAGCGGGTCCTGGAGGCCGTACGCGCCTCGTTCAAGCCGGAGTTCCTCAACCGGCTCGACGACCTGGTGGTCTTCTCCGCCCTCTCCGGCGACGAGCTCGCGCACATCGCTGCGCTCCAGGTCGAACGGCTCGCCAAGCGGCTGGCCGACCGGCGGCTCACCCTCGACGTCACCCCGGCCGCGCTGGCCTGGCTGGCGAAGGAGGGCAACGACCCGGCGTACGGAGCGCGGCCGCTGCGTCGCCTCATCCAGACCGCGATCGGCGACCGGCTGGCGAAGGAGATCCTCGCGGGCGAGGTCACGGACGGGGACACCGTGCGGGTGGACGTGTTCGGGGAGGGCGACGAGGCCGGCCTGATCGTGGGCGCCGTGCGGTGACGGACCGAGCGGGCGTCGGACGCCGAACGGGCTGAAGTGTGCGAGGACGAGGGCGGAGCCTCGTCCTCGCACACGACTGCCGTGGGACGGGGCCAGGATCGCCAGGAGCAGGCCCGATTGGTCCGTCCGCGTGTTCCCTCCATGGCATGCGCTCCCTCCGGATCGGCCCCTCCCGGGGCCTCAGCGCGGGCCGGATCATGTCAGCCTGTAGCTGATCGGCCCAGTTGGGGGTTGCCATCCCCCGCCTGCCATGGGAGAGGATGGCGGCAACCGTACGAAGGGATATTCACGGTGAGCATCGACCCGTCCTCGATTCCGAATTTCGGGGGCCAGCCCGAACCGCAGGCGGCAGGGCCGGAGGGCCCCGTCGTCCCTGACCAGGACCTCGTCAAGCAGCTCCTCGAGCAGATGGAGCTGAAGTACGTCGTCGACGACGAGGGCGACCTCGCGGCGCCGTGGGAAGAGTTCCGCACGTACTTCATGTTCCGTGGTGAGGACGAGCAGCAGGTCTTCTCGGTGCGTACGTTCTACGACCGCCCCCACGCCATGGACCAGCGCCCGGTCCTCCTCGACGCGATCGACGACTGGAACCGCCGCACGCTGTGGCCCAAGGTCTACACGCACGTCCACGAGGCCGAGGAGGGCGCCGAGGACACCGAGACCTCGGTCCGTCTGATCGGTGAGGCGCAGATGCTCATCGGTACGGGCGTCAGCCTGGAGCACTTCGTCTCGTCGACGGTCAGCTGGGTGCGGGCCTCGATCGAGTTCGACAAGTGGCTGCTGGAGCGTCTGGGCCTGGAGCCGGCCGAGAAGAAGGCCGAGGGCGACGACGCGGCGCCGAGCGCCTGACCCGGAGCGCCTGCGAACGACAGCCCGGCCGGAGGCGGCGGTCACCACGACCGCCGCCTCCGGCCGGGCTTCTGTCATTCCGTGCGCCGGAGGGAGGCGAGCTCCGGCAGG
The DNA here is from genome assembly GCF_040608395.1 of Streptomyces sp. NPDC005181. Lineage (NCBI taxonomy): Bacteria > Bacillati > Actinomycetota > Actinomycetes > Kitasatosporales > Streptomycetaceae > Streptomyces > Streptomyces sp. NPDC005181. Next base: position 102,045 of record NZ_JBEXID010000001.1, on the reverse strand, counting down.
GTGCATTTCCCGTGGGGCCTACAGACCCTTGAGGCGTGAAACGGCCTCGCGCAGGACGTCCTCGCGTTTGCAGAAGGCGAATCGGACCTTGCTGCGGCCGGCCTCCCGATCGTCGTAGAACACCGCGTTGGGGATGGCGACGACCCCGCACCGCTCGGGCAGTGCGCGGCAGAAGGCGAAGCCGTCGGCCCCGCCGCCGAGCGGGCGGATGTCGGTGGTGACGAAGTACGTCCCGGCCGGCCGGTACACCTCGAAACCGGCCTCGGCGAGCCCGCCGCTCAGCAGATCCCGTTTGGCCCGCAGATCCGCGCGCAGCCCCTCGAAGTAGCTGTCGGGGAGGTTCAGTGCCTCGGCGACCGCGTACTGGAACGGGCCTGCGGAGACGTACGTCAGGAACTGCTTGGCCGAACGGACCGCCGTCACCAGCCCGGGGCTCGCGGTCACCCACCCGACCTTCCACCCGGTGAACGAGAACGTCTTGCCCGCCGACCCGATGGTCACGGTCCGCTCGCGCATTCCGGGGAACCCGGCGATCGGCAGGTGCTCGCCCTCGAAGACCAGGTGCTCGTACACCTCGTCGGTGACGACGAGCAGATCCCGCTCGCAGGCGAGTGCGGCGATCGCCGCCAGCTCCTCACGGGTCAGGACGGTGCCGGTGGGATTGTGCGGGGTGTTGAGGAGGATCAGCCGAGTGCGGGGGGTGACGGCGGCGCGCAGCTCGTCGAGGTCGAGCCGGTACGTACCGCTCTCCACGTCCGGGCGCAGGGTGACCGGGACACGGGCGCCGCCCGCCATGGCGATGCAGGCGGCGTACGAGTCGTAGTACGGCTCCAGGGCGATGACCTCGTCACCGGGCTCCACGAGGGCGAGCAGGGTGGCGGCGATGGCCTCGGTGGCGCCCGCCGTGACGAGGATCTCGGAGTCGGGGTCGTACGTGAGCGCGTACCGCCGCTGCTGATGGGCGGCGATCGCGTTGCGCAGTTCGGGAACGCCGGGGCCCGGCGGGTACTGGTTGCCGTGCCCGGCCCGCAGCGCGCGGACCGCGGCCTCCCGGATCTCTTCGGGGCCGTCGGTGTCGGGGAAGCCCTGGCCGAGGTTGATGGAGCCGGTCCGTACGGCCAGCGCCGACATCTCCGCGAAGATCGTCGTGCCGAATTCGGCGAGGCGGCGGTTGAGCAGCGGTCGTTCCTGTGTCATGACCGCCATCCTGTGCCGAAGCTCTGGAGTTGCTCAAGTCTGCTTTGGCTCCGCGGGCCCGCGGGCATCCCCCTCTTACGCCGGAATCGGCGGCAGGCGTCAAGAACGTGAAGCGGGGGGATCCGCTTCGGGGGACGGAAGGACGTGAGGTCAGTGGGGGCCTTCTTCGGGGTAGTGGTCGCGATCGTGGTGGTCGCCTTCGTCGTCGTGCTGGTGCGGGCGGCGAAGGGCAGCAAGCCGGTTTCCCGGCGTGCCGGGCGCCGCGGCGCGGGCGGCGGCGCGGCCGCCGGTGGCAGCTGGTGGGCGGGCGGCGGCGGTAGCTCGTCCTGCGGAAGCAGCGGTCACTCCGGCGGTCACTCGTGCGGCGGCGGCTCCTCGTGCGGCGGCGGGGGCGGATGCGGCGGAGGCAGCTGACACGGGGCAGCTGGTCCGCGTCACCGGGTGCCCGGCGGGTGAACTCCCGCCGGGCACCTTTTTGTTGGGTCAGGCGGCGCGTACCCGGTGAACACGTGAACCGTAGGGCCCCCGAGGGGATGGAAACCACGTCAAGTTGGGCAAAAACGCTGTGGATCGTCGCGCTTCGTGATTCCCTCGTTGGAGAGAACATCCAGCCCTCGGACCCCAGTTGGACCTGATCGGGCGCTCCCCACCTCCCACGTGTATCGCCATGGGGGCGTCCCCTGTCCCTGTGTCCATGTGTGTTTTGCGGAGCCGACCCATGCTCACGACCCTCCAGACGGCCTATTCCGACACCCGTGCTGCCGATCTGGCCTGGGCGCTGGGGCGCGAACCGCTCCCCGCCCTGGCCGTACTCGACCTCCAGCTCGGCGGTGCCCACCTGCAACTGCGGCTGCTCGGTGCCTCCCATCAGGTACTTCTCGAAGAGAACGGCGGCAGTTGTTCCGAGACGGTGGCCTGTATCCCCGGCAGCAGCACACCACTGCCGCTCGGAGTCGCCAAACGGCTCGGGGAGTGGGAATACGCATTCGCGGCGCGCGTCGAGACGCTCTCCGCGGGCTCCTTCGCGGCGCGTGCGCAGGAACTCCTCGCGCTGGTGACCGACCATCCGCACGGCCTCGCCGGGACGTTCCCCGGCAGTCCGCACGCCTTCACCGCCATGCTCGCGCAGCGGACGGAGGACCAGGTGCGGTGGCGCACCTGGCATGCGTACCCGCAGGAGGGCCGGTTGGTGGTGACCCGTACCCGCGTGGGCGTGCGGATGCCGGCGGTGGCTCACTGAGTCACCCAAACTCCTTTGCGTACGCGGCACTTGCACCCTTGTGGGTGACAGGTGGCGACGCCGTCGTGACGTAGCGTTCGCATCATGATCGACCAGCAGGTGTCGCTGCGAGGGGGCGCGGCGCGGATCCCTGTGCGGCCGCGGACCGGCCGGCTTCTCGTGCTGGCCGCCGTGTTCATCTGCGCCGCCTGCGGACTGGTGTACGAGCTCGAACTGGTCGCGCTCGCCTCGTACTTGATCGGGGATTCCGTCACCCAGGCTTCCGTCGTGCTGTCCGTGATGGTCTTCGCGATGGGTATCGGCTCGCTGCTCGCGAAAGGTTTGCGCAGCCACGCCGCAGTGGGCTTCGGGCTGATCGAGGCGGGGCTCGCACTGATCGGCGGCTCCTCCGCGCTCGTGCTGTACGCGACATTCGCCTGGATCGGGGAGTCCCGGCTCGCGCTGGTCGGGTTCTCGCTCGCGATAGGCATCCTCATCGGTGCGGAGATCCCGTTGCTGATGACCCTGATCCAGCGCGTCGACCGGCAGGACGCGGGCGGGACGGTCGCGGATCTGTTCGCCGCCGACTATGTGGGGGCGCTCGTCGGCGGGCTGGCGTTCCCCTTCCTGCTGCTGCCGGTCCTCGGCCAGCTCACCGGGGCGCTGCTCACCGGCATGGTCAACGCGGCGGCGGGCGGGGCGCTGGTGCTGTGGGTGTTCCGCCGGGACCTCACCCCGCGCTCCCGGTGGCTGCTGATCCTCGTCAATGTGTCGGTGATCGCCCTGCTGGCCACCGCCACGGTCCTGGCCGACGACTTCGAGCGGGCGGCGCGGCGCGCGGTGTACGGGGACGAGGTGCGGGTCGCTGTGCAGACCGATGTGCAGGAGGTCGTTCTCACCGGGGCGGGCCGCAGCTCCCTGGACCTCTACCTGGACGGGCGGCTGCGGGTCAGAGCCCAGGACGAGTACCAATACCACGAGGCGTTGGTCCACCCGGCGATGAACGGGCGCCACGCGCGGGTGCTGATCCTGGGCGGCGGCGACGGTCTGGCCGCCCGCGAGGTGCTGCGCTACCCGGACGTACGGAGTGTCACGATCGTCGAGATCGACCCCGGCGTCACCCGACTGGCCCGTACGGACCCGGCGCTCTCCGCGCTGAACGCGCATGCGTACCGCGACCCGCGGCTGACGGCCGTGACGGCGGACGCGTTCAATTGGCTGCGGGCGGGGTACGGCGGCTACGACGTGGTGATCTCCGATCTGCCCGACCCCGGCATCACGGCGAGCACGAAACTGTATTCCGCGGAGTTCTACGGCCTGATCGCCGAGGCCCTGGCCCCGGGCGGCCGCCTCGTGGTGCACGGGGGTCCGCCGGGCACCCGGCCGCGTACGTTCTGGACGGTCGAGGCATCGGTACGGGCGGCGGGCCTGAGCACCCGCTCGTACTCCGTCAGCGGCCGCCGCACCGGCTTCGCGGCGGGCCCGGACCGGACGACGGACCGAGCGAAGGCCCCGCACGGCTGGGGTTTCGTCCTTGCCCGACCGGGACCGCGCGCCCCGGCGCCGGGTCTGTCCCCCCGGGCACCGGAGCTCCGCTCCCTGACGGAAGGGGTACTGGCGGGCGCGGTCCGGGACGCGGAGCGGGGGCGGCCGCCGGAGCAGGCGCCGTCGACGCTGGTGCATCCGCGGTACTGGGAGGAGCCGTGAGGGGGCGGGGGAGGTCTTGGGTGCTGAGTGCCGCTTGCGGGTGCGGAAGCGCTGACGCGGCGGCCGGGCCTGAGTAGGCTCGGTTTCCATGGAGCATGAGGTGTTCGTTCCGGTTCCGGTCGCGTCCCTTCGGCGGACGCTGGGCGATCCTGCCCGGGTCGCGCGCTGTGTGCCGGGCCTCCAGCAGGACGCCGACGCGTCCGCCGGCCCCCTGTCCGGCCGGCTCAAGGTCCGGATCGGCGGCCACACGATCACATACCGCGGCACGCTGACATCGGCCGCGCTGCCGGACGGGGCCGGGATCTCCGTAGCGGGCGAAGGCGTGGAGGCGCGGGGCAGCGGCTCGGCGAAGCTCGCTCTGACGATCCGCCTGACGGAGACGGACGGCGGTACGACGATCGGGTTCACGGGCACGGCGGGCGGCGAGGGCCGCATCGTGGAACTGGAACGCGAGGCGACGCTCGCGGCGGCCCACCGGCTGCTGGACCGCTTTACGCAGCAGCTGGTGACGGAGACGCTGGCGGCCCATGGACCGGCTGCCGACGGCCCGGCCGGCGAGTCCGACGGGCCGGCCGGGGCGGTTGTGGACCGGGCCGTCGACGAAGCCGTGGACCGGGCCATCGAGGAGGCCGCGGAGACGGCGGACGAGACGAGGGCGGGGGAGACCCCCGAAGAGTCCCCCGAGAGCGGGTCCACCGAGGACGACGCCACCGGGACGGTCCCCGGCACCGGTTCGGTCTTCGACGCGCCCGTCCCCCCGCCGTCGCTCGACCCCGTCGCGGACATCGAGTTCACCGTCCCCGACGGACCGCCCGCCGAGGCCGCGCACGCCCGGCGGACCATGATCGGGCGCAGTGCCGAGGAGGTCGACCACGCGCCGCCGCGCGGGCGTTACGCCCCCGTGCCGTCGCCCGACTCGACCACCGCGGGCGCCACCCTGCGCTGGGTTGCCCCGGCGGCCGCCCTCGCGATCGCCTCGGCGGTCGTGGTGGGCCGGGCGCTGCGGCGCCGGAGGTAGCGGCGCCAGTAGTGTCGTCGTGTGAGCAGTAGCGAGAAGAGCGTCCGGCTGTCCGTCGGCGACACCGAGTTGACCGTGAACCCCGCCAACGGCTGCCGGATCAGCAGCCTCCGGATCGGCGGTACCGAGCTGCTGCGGCAGGGGGAGCGGTACGGCTGCTTCCCGATGGTGCCGTGGTGCGGACGGACCGGGAACGGTCACTTCCTCAACGGCGATGTGCCTCATCAGCTGCCCCTGAACTCCCCGCCGCACGCCATTCACGGCACCGGCCGCGACACGGCCTGGCGCACCGGCAAGGCGAGCGGGTCGGAGGCCGCGTTCTACTACGACCTCGCCGAGCCGTGGCCGTATCCGGGCCGGGTGACCCAGACCTTCGAACTGGCCGAGGACTCGCTCACGCTCGCGTTCGGTATCGAGACGTACGGGGACTCGTTCCCGGCGCAGGCCGGCTGGCACCCGTGGTTCCTGCGGAACCTCGGAACCGGGGGCGAAGTAGAGATCGCCTTCGACGCCGCCTGGCAGGAGGAGCGGGGCGAGGACCATCTGCCGACCGGCCGCCGGATCCCGGCCATGCCCGGCCCGTGGGACGACTGCTTCGGGATGCCCGACGGGGTCGATGTGACGCTCACCTGGCCGGAGCAACTGGAGTTGAAGGTGAAGAGCCGGGCCGAGTGGGTCGTCGTCTACGACGAGCAGGCCGAGGCGGTCTGTGTGGAGCCGCAGTCGGGCCCGCCGAACGGACTGAACACCGCGCCCCGGTATGTGACCCCGATCGAGCCGCTGGAGATCGCGACGACCTGGAGCTGGCGCAGGCTCTGAGCCGGACACGCCCTAAGCTCGTATCCATGACTGACGTACGCGCTGAGCTGCTCCAGCAGATCAAGGACAAGGCCGTGGTGCACGGCAAGGTGACCCTCTCCTCGGGTCTGGAAGCCGACTGGTACATCGACCTGCGTCGCATCACGCTGGACGGCACCGCCGCTCCGATGGTCGGTCAGGTCATGCTCGACGAGACCGCCGAGCTGGACTACGACTGCGTGGGCGGGCTGACGCTGGGCGCCGACCCGGTGGCCACGTCGATGCTGCACGCCTCCGCCGCGCGCGGGCAGACCCTGGACGCGTTCGTCGTACGCAAGGCGCAGAAGGCGCACGGCATGCAGCGCCGGATCGAGGGCACGGACGTGAAGGGCCGCCGCTGTCTGGTGGTCGAGGACACCTCGACCACCGGCGGTTCGCCGCTGACGGCCGTCGAGGCGGTGCGCGAGGCCGGTGGCGAGGTCGTCGCCGTCGCCACGATCGTGGAGCGGGGTGCCGCTCCGGCCATTGCCGAGGCCGGTCTCCCGTATGTCCACGCCTACACGGCGGCGGACCTCGACCTGGCCTGATCACTGGCCTGACCTGCGATTTTCTTCAAGGGCGGACGGTTTCACGTGAAACCGTCCGCCCTTGTCGTACGCCTTCGGTTCCCCGGCCGGAACGTTGAGGGAGTACGCCGGGTGGAGCCGGAGCGAGAGTCTGGGAAGATGGGGGCGACGATGACGTCGCCCCCAGGTCAGGGAACCAGCAACGCACACCCGCACATCCCAAGGAGCGGACAGATGCCCATCGCAACCCCCGAGGTCTACGCCGAGATGCTCGACCGGGCGAAGGCAGGCAAGTTCGCCTACCCGGCCATCAATGTGACGTCGACCCAGACCCTGCACGCTGCACTGCGCGGCTTCGCGGAGGCGGAGAGCGACGGCATCGTCCAGATCTCCACCGGTGGGGCGGAGTTCCTGGGCGGCCAGTACAACAAGGACATGGTCACGGGCGCCGTCGCCCTCGCCGAGTTCGCGCACATCGTCGCCGCCAAGTACGACGTCACGGTCGCGCTGCACACCGACCACTGCCCCAAGGACAAGCTGGACGGTTATGTGCGTCCGCTGCTCGACATCTCCGCCGAGCGCGTCGCCAAGGGCCTGAACCCGCTGTTCCAGTCCCACATGTGGGACGGTTCGGCCGAGACCCTCGCCGACAACCTGGCCATCGGCCAGGAACTGCTGGCCAAGGCCGCCGCCGCCAAGATCATCCTCGAGGTCGAGATCACCCCGACCGGTGGCGAGGAGGACGGCGTCACCCACGAGATCAACGACGAGCTGTACACGACCGTCGACGACGCGCTGCGTACCGCCGAGGCGCTCGGCCTGGGCGAGAAGGGCCGCTACCTGCTGGCCGCCTCCTTCGGCAACGTGCACGGCGTCTACAAGCCCGGCAACGTCGTGCTCCGTCCCGAGCTCCTCAAGGACCTCCAGGAGGGCGTCGGCGCCAAGTACGGCAAGTCGGCCCCGTTCGACTTCGTCTTCCACGGCGGCTCCGGCTCCACCGAGCAGGAGATCGCCACCGCGCTGGAGAACGGCGTCGTGAAGATGAACCTCGACACCGACACCCAGTACGCCTTCACCCGCCCGATCGTGGACCATGCGTTCCGCAACTACGACGGCGTGCTGAAGGTCGACGGCGAGGTCGGCAACAAGAAGGTCTACGACCCGCGCAGCTGGGGCAAGTCCGCCGAGGCGGGCATGGCCAAGCGCGTCACGGAGGCCTGCGCCAACCTGCGGTCCACCGGCACCAAGCTGAAGTAGTAGTAGGTACGAACGGCGGCCGTGGGCCCGGTACTCCCTGGGGTGCCGGGCCCACGGCATGTCCGCGAACGAGAACGAGGAGCCCACTGTGCAAGCGAACGCGCGCTATGACTTCGACACCGTCATCGACCGCAGGGGCACCTGGTGTGTCCAGTGGGACGGGGTCGCCGACCGGTTCGGGGTCGACGGGCTGCTCCCGTTCACCATCTCCGACATGGACTTCGAGACGGCCCCCGAGGTCCTGACCGCACTGCGGACCCGCCTCGACCACGGCGTACTCGGCTACACCAGCTGGCAGCAGGACGACTTCCGGTCGGCGATCGCGCACTGGTACGGGACCCGGTACGGCACCGAGCTGGACACCGGCCGGCTGGTCTACGGCCCGTCCGTGCTCAGCCAGTTCTCGCAGCTCCTCCAGATGTGGACGGCCGAGGGCGACGGTGTGGTCGTCCACACCCCCACGTACGACGGCTTCCGCAAGGCGATCACCGGCCTCGGCCGCGAGCTGCGGGGGGTGCCGCTGGGGGACACCGGGGCGCTGGAACGGGAACTGGCACGCCCCGACGCGAAGGTGCTGGTGCTCTGCTCGCCGCACAACCCGACCGGCCGGGTGTGGACGGAGCCCGAGCTGGTCGACATGGCCGCTCTGGCAGCGCTCCACGGGGTCGCGGTGATCAGCGACGAGATCCATGCGGACTTCGTGCACGACGGGCACCGGCATGTGCCGTGGACGCGGGTGGCCGGCGACACCCGCTGGGCGGTGATCTCGTCCGCGTCCAAGTCCTTCAACTTCCCGGCGCTGACCGGCTCGTACGGCATCATCGGCGATCCGGCCGACCGGACCGAGTTCCTGCGCCGCATGGAAACGGCGGAGGGCCTTGCCTCCCCGGCGGTGCTGTCGCTCACCGCCCACATAGCCGCGTACCGGCAGGGCGGGCCGTGGCTGGACGCTGCACGCGCGTACGTGGCCGGGAACCTGGCCCTGGTCGCGGAAGGCCTCAACGGGGCGTTCCCCGAACTGTCCTGGCAGCCCCCGCAGGCCGGCTATCTGGCGTGGATCGATCTGCGCCCCCTGGGTGTGGACGACGAAGCGCTGCAGCGGGTGCTGATCGAGCGCGAGAAGGTCGCGATCATGCCGGGTGCGGTGTACGGCGCCGAGGGGTTCCTGCGGCTGAACGTGGGGTGCCCGCGGAGCAAGGTCGAGGCGGGCGTGGAGGCGCTGGTGCGGGCGCTGGAGGTCGTGAGGTAGCGGACGGCTGCCCGCCAGGCGGCGAAGGGCGAACGCGTTCCCTGCCGCCCGCCGCCGGGCGCCGTGCATCAGCCGAGCGGGGAGGCGTGTCCCGGCCGGCATCCGGAAGGGATGCTGTTTCCGCTGATGTTGAAGTCCCCGCAGGTGAGAAAGACGTGGTTCAACTGGCCGAGCCCGTAGGCGAGCGCGCCGACGATCACGACGACGCCGATGACCGTCCTTCGCTGGCGTGCGGAGAGTTCCGACTCCCCGAAGAGCAGGAGGTGCAGGAGCACCCAGACCAGCAGCGGGGTGCCGACGATGCTGAGGATGCCGCCCGCCAGGAAGAGTGTCTTGTCCGGCCAGCCGTCGTGGCGGGGCACAACGGCGGCGATGGCGATCCACACGCTGGGCAGGGCCAGACAGGCCCAGTACACCCAGCCGTGCCGCGGCCCGCGTCCGCGCATCAGCAGGGCCGTCAGCATCACGGCGGTCGACACGGCCCAGAGCGTGAGCAGTTGGTAGTAGAAGACGACGTTGTAGGCGCCGAGTGTGAAAGCGGGCTCCCAGACCGCCAGCGCTCCGCCGCCGGCGATGACGGCGGTCCTCGGCACCACCTGGCTGATGGCGGCGCTGCGGCTGCGGTGGGGGGCGGGGCCGGTGCCTGCGCCCACACCCGCGCCGGCACCCGCGTCTGCGGAGCAGGTCTCGTCGTCATCCATGGAATCCATCTCCGGAATCTGGACATTTCCGCACACATTACTCAGTGCTCATCCGCTGCGGGCGCGGGCGGCGGGCAGAGCGGCCGGACCCGGACTGGCCGGAGCGCCCCGTAGCGGCGATGCTGCTCGCATGGGTGAGACACCGGCCGGTGAGATCCGTGCTGCCTCCGCACCGGGACGCTGGGTCGTACTGACCACCGTTCTCGGGTCCAGCATGGCGATGCTGGACTCCACCGTCATCAACGTTGCCCTGCCCCGCATCGGCAAGGACCTCGGCACCGACCTGGCCGCCCTTCAGTGGACCGTCAACGCCTACATGCTGACGCTCGCCGGGCTGATCCTTCTCGGTGGGGCGCTCGGGGACCGGTACGGGCGGCGACGGGTCTTCGTCGTGGGGGTGATCTGGTTCGCCGGTGCCTCGTTGCTGTGCGGCGTTGCGCCGAATGCCGCCGTACTGATCGGTGCCCGCGCTCTCCAGGGAGTGGGCGGGGCGCTCCTCACCCCCGGGTCGCTGGCGTTGATCCAGGCGAGTTTTCATCCGGACGACCGGGCGCGCGCGGTGGGGCTGTGGTCGGGGTTCGGAGGGGTGGGGGCCGCCATCGGGCCGTTCGTCGGGGGGTGGCTCGTCGACGGCCCCGGGTGGCGGTGGGTCTTTCTGATCAATGTGCCGGTCGCCGCCGTCTGCGTGCCGGTGGCGCTGCGCCACGTACCCGAGTCGCGGGACCCGCAGGCACGCGGGCGCTTCGATGTTCTGGGGGCCGTGCTCGGCGCGCTGGCTCTTGCCCTGGTGACGTACGCGCTGATCGAGGCGCCCGGGCAGGGGGCGTCCGCTGCGGTGATCGGGGCGGGCGTGGGCGGAGTCCTGCTCGGGGTGGCGTTCGTGCAGGTGGAGCGGCGGCGGGCACACCCCATGCTGCCGCCGTCGGTGTTCGAGTCCCGGCAGTTCACCGCCGTCAATGTCGTCACGCTCTGTGTGTACGCGGCGCTCGGCGGCTACTTCTTCCTCTCCGCCATCCAGCTCCAGGTCGTGGCCGGGTACTCCGCCCTCGGCGCCGGGACCGCTCTCCTTCCGACCACGGTGCTGATGCTGCTGTTCTCCGCCTCGTCGGGCGAGCTGGGGCAGCGGATCGGGCCCCGTATCCCGCTCACCGTCGGGCCGCTGCTCGCCGCCGCCGGGATGCTGCTCATGCTGCGGGTGGGGCCCGGCGACGCCTCCGTCTCCGCGTACGTACAGCACGTGCTGCCCGCCGTCGCCGTGCTCGGACTCGGCCTGGTCACCCTGGTCGCGCCGCTCACCGCGACCGTCCTTGCCTCCGTCGACACCGCGCGGGCCGGGCTGGCCAGCGGGGTCAACAACGCCGCCGCCCGCGCCGCCGGCCTGATCGCCGTGGCCGCGCTGCCGCTGCTGGCCGGGATGGGCCCGGAGGCGTACCGCGACGCCGGTCAGTTCGCCGCGGCCTTCAAGAGGGCCATGCCGATGTGTGCCGGCCTGATGGTGCTGGGCTCGGTGATCGCCTGGGCGACCGTACGGACACCGCCCGCGGTCCGCAAGAGCAAGGCGCGTCCCGTATGCGCCGTGCACTGCGGTGTCGTGGCGCCTCCCCTGGAGCCCGCTCGGGACGAGAACGGGGACCCGGGCCGGACCTGACCGCTCCGGGGACGCCCGGCTACCCCCGGCGCGCATGTGCCAGGCACACTTGAACCCATGTCCATCCACGAGAACCTGCTCGGGGGACCTCCCCCGACCCACCTGCCCGACGACCCCGAGCCGCGCGAGCTCCTCGCGAACGGCACGGCTCCCGCCGATGTCGCCGCGAAGTACCCGACCTCTTCGCTGGCCTGGGCACAGCTCGCCGACGAGGCGTTCGAGGGCGGCCGTGTCATCGAGTCGTACGCCTACGCCCGCACCGGCTACCACCGTGGTCTCGACGCGCTGCGCAGGGCCGGCTGGAAGGGCCACGGGCCCGTACCGTTCGAGCACGAGCCGAACCGCGGCTTCCTGCGCGCCCTGCACGCCCTCGCACGCGCCGCCCAGTCGATCGGTGAGCAGGAGGAGTACGAGCGCTGCTCGACGTTCCTCCGCGACTCTTCGCCGACCGCCGCCGAGATCCTGGGTTAAGACCTCCGAGAAGGTGTTCCGGCCCCGCAGACGTACCGCCGCCTGCGGGGCCTGCACGTTTCCCCGGGGTCCGCTTAGGATGCGGGCAGGGGACCGGAGCTCCATCACCTCACGGAAGGGGCGGACCGCTACCCGGAAGCTCGTGTCGAGGAGACAGCAATGTCGACGATCCACCCCGACCCCGAAGCCACCGGTGCGGACACCCCGCACCTGGACTTCGCGGGAACGACTCCGTACGAGGACTATGTCCAGGCGGATGTCCTGACCCACCTCCAGCACCTGCGCTCCGACGACCCGGGCGAGATGGTCTTCCTGGTCACCACCCAGGTCATGGAGCTGTGGTTCACGGTCATCGTCCATGAGTGGGAGACCGCGGCGCACGCCCTGCGTGAGGACCGGCTGCCGGTGGCGCGCGATGCGCTGAAGCGGTCGGTACGGGAGTTGGAGGCGCTCAACGCGTCCTGGACGCCGCTCGCCCAGCTCACCCCCGCCCAGTTCAACTCCTACCGCGCCGCACTCGGCGAGGGCTCCGGCTTCCAGTCGGCGATGTACCGGCGGATGGAGTTCCTGCTCGGCGACAAATCCGCGTCCATGCTCGTGCCGCACCGGGGCGCGCCCCGCGTCCACGCCGAGCTGGAGAAGGCGCTCGCCGAGCCGAGCCTCTACGACGAGGTGCTCGCCCTGCTCGCCCGACGCGGTCACGCGGTGCCGCAGTCGGTGCTCGGCCGCGACCTGACGCAGAAGTACGAGCCGTCCTCCGAGGTCGAGGCCGTCTGGGCGGAGATCTACTCCGACCCCGAGCGGTACGACGAGCTCGTCCGGCTCGGCGAGGCGCTCACCGACGTCGGTGAACTGGTGTGGCGCTGGCGCAACGACCACCTCGTCGCCACCCGGCGCGCGATGGGCTCGAAGACCGGCACCGGCGGCTCCGCCGGGGTCGCGTGGCTGGAGAAGCGGGCCACGAAGAACGTGTTCCCCGAGCTGTGGACGGCGCGCAGCCATGTCTGAGACCTTCGCCGCGCGGGCCGCGGCACTCGACGCCGCCGACGAACTCGCCGATCTGCGCAAGCTGTTCACCCTCGACGACGGTGTGTACCTCGACGGCAACTCGCTCGGCGCGCTGCCGCGGCACGTACCCGCCCGGGTGCAGGAGGTCCTCACCCGCGAGTGGGGCGAGCTGCGCATCCGGTCCTGGGACGAGAGCGGCTGGTGGACCGCGCCCGAGCGGATCGGCGACCGGATCGCCCCGCTCGTCGGGGCCGCAGCGGGACAGATAGTCGTCGGCGATTCGACGAGCGTGAACGTCTTCAAGGCCGTCGTCGCCGCGAGCCGGCTGGCACCGGAGGGGCGCGACGAGATCCTCGTCGACGCGACGACGTTTCCCACGGACGGGTACATCGCGGAGTCCGCCGCCCGGATGACGGGGCACCGGCTCGTCCCCGTCGCACCCGGGGACGTGCCGGGCGCGGTCGGGCCGCGTACTGCGGCCGTCCTGCTCAACCACGTCGACTTCCGCACCGGCCGGCTGCACGACCTGTCCGGCCTCACCGCCACTGTGCACGCGGCGGGCGGCCTCGCCGTCTGGGACCTGTGCCACAGTGCGGGCGCGCTGCCCGTGGGCCTGGACGCACACGGGGTGGACCTGGCGGTCGGCTGTACGTACAAGTACCTGAACGGCGGACCCGGTTCGCCCGCGTACCTGTACGTCGCCGAGCGGCATCAGGCGGCCTTCGACTCGCCGTTGCCGGGGTGGACGTCGCACGCCGACCCGTTCGCGATGGATCCCGGGTACGCGCCCGCGGACGGTTCCGTGCGCGGCCGGGTCGGAACCCCGGACATCCTGTCCATGCTGGCGCTCGAATCGGCGCTGGACGTGTGGGACGGGGTGCCGGTCGAGGCGGTACGGGCCAAGTCGCTGGCCCTGACGGACTTCTTCCTGGAGTGCGTGGGGGCGTATGCGCCGGAAGGTGCGGTCGCTGCGGTCACGCCGCAGGCGCATGCGGAGCGCGGCAGCCAGGTGTCGTTGCGGTGCGTGGACGCGGGGATCGCCGAGCCGGTGATGCGTGCGCTGATCGCGCGGGGTGTGGTCGGGGATCTGCGGCGGCCGGATCTGCTGCGGTTCGGGTTCACGCCGCTGTATGTGGGGTTCGCGGATGTGGAGCGGGCTGCGCGGGTGCTGGGTGAGGTGCTGAGCGAGATGTCGGGCGGGGCGCTCGACGGGGCGCTCGGCGAGGTGTGACGCCTGCCGCGTCCCCACGGTGAATCCCCGTGGGGACGCGGCTTTGCGTGCTGGTACCGTCCCCGCTGGTCAGGCCAGTTGGGTGCCGCAGTCGGATGGTTGGAGCAGCATGTCGGATTCTGCCGCGCGTGATCGGGACGCAGTCGAGACCGAGTCGGCGTTCTCGCATCCGGCCGTCGCCCCCGACGCCTCGGCCGCCTACGGCGACCATCCCGACCAAGTGATCGACTTCTACGCTCCGCGCGACGGGCGGGCCGGGGCGCCCGTCGTGGTCGTCCTGCACGGTGGTGCGTGGCGGGGGCCGTACGACCGGCTCCATGTGACGCCGTTCGCGGACTTCCTGGCCCGGCGCGGTTTCGCCGTCGCCAACGTCGAGTACCGGCGCGGCAGCGAGCTCCCGCAGCAGCGGGGTTCCGGTCCGGTCGCGGGCCGTTGGCCGGAGACGTTCGACGATGTCGCCGCGGCGATGGACGCGTTGCCCGGGCTGCTGGCCGCCGCGCTTCCGGAGGCCGATGCACGGCGGATCGTCGTCACCGGGCACTCCGCGGGCGGGCAGCTGGCGCTGTGGGCCGCGGCCCGGCACGTACTGCCGCAGGGGTCGCCATGGCGGCTGGCCGCGGCGCCGCCGCTGCGCGGGGTCGTCGCCCTTGCGCCGATCGCCGACTTCGCCACGGCGGTGGAGCTGGATGTCTGCTCCGGCGCGGTGGGTCAACTCCTGGGGCGGGAAGAGGATTTTGCCGCGCGGAGCCCGTACGCCGATCCGGCCGCGCTGCTGCCGACCGGTATCGCCACCGCGGTCGTACAGGGACGCACCGATCTGACCGTGCCGCACGTGGTCGCCGAGGCGTTCGTGGACGCGGCGGCCAAGGCGGGCGAGACGGTGGGGCTGACGCTGCTGGAGGAGGTCGGGCACTTCCCGTTGATCGATCCGGCGGCGGACGCGTGCGCGGTGGTGGCGGAGGAGATCGCCCAGTTGGCGTGGTGACAGGGGGCGCAGAGGGCACCCGGCGCTCGCATGTGTCACTGATTTCCCGGGTCCAGTAGTCCTTGCGACGGATGCCGCAGGATCCGTATCACTGCTGACGACGTGGTGCGCCCGGCCGCCTACCTTGGGAGCGTGACCGAGACCAACAGGACCAGAAGCCCCGAGTTCCGGCTGGCCGCAGGGGCGATAGGCGGCCTGCGGCAGGACCTCTTCCATGATGCGTTCGCCTACCGTCCGCTGGCGCCCATGCGGACCGACGGGGCGCGGACCCGGCGGCTGTCCGAGCGGATGCGCGCGCGGACCGCCCGGACGCCGCACGCGCTGGTCGGGCTGGCCGCGCTGATCACAGTCCTCATAGGCATCGGCGCGGCGGACGGCTCCGGGATCCGGTCCGGGATCGAGATCATCGTGGCCGGGCTGCTCCCGGCGCTGACCGTCGTGATGACGCTGTTCCGGCCGGTCGGCGCGTTCTGGATGTCGTTGGCGCTCACTCCGGTGACAGCCATGATCACCGGTGGCGACTGGCCGTGGGTGCCGAGCATGTTCCTCTCGCACCTGGTGGTGCTCGTCGTGGTCGCGGCCCGGACCCGGCCGCGTACCGCCGCCTGGATGTGGGTCCTGACCGTGGTGCTCGGCACCTTCCTGGAGAACTTCGGCTGGCACTACTCGACGACCACCGGGCCCATGGCCGTGGCCTCCGCGTTCACCCTGCTCGTGGTGACCGTCGTGCAGACCCGCCGGGAGGCGGAGCGCGAGGTGACTGTGCAGCGCACCGTCACCGCCGTGGAACGCGACCGGCGCACGCTGCTGGAGGAGCGCACCACCATCGCCCGCGAGCTGCACGACGTGGTCGCCCACCACATGTCGGTCGTCGCGATCCAGGCCGAGGCCGCCCCGTACCGGGTGGAGAACCCGCCGCCCGAGCTGGAGCAGGCCTTCGTCACCATCCGGGAGAACGCCGTCGCCGCCCTCACCGAACTGCGCCGGGTCCTCGGCGTCGTGCGGGCCGAGGACTACGAGGCGCCGGACGCCCCGCAGCCCACCCTCGCCGAGCTCGACCGACTGCTCGCCAATGTGGCGGACGCGGGCCTGGTGGCGGAGAAGACGGTCACCGGCGCGGTACGCGAACTGCCCCAGGGCGTCGAGCTGTCGGCGTACCGGATCATCCAGGAAGCCCTCAGCAACACGTTGCGGCACGCGCCCGGCGCCACCGCCAAGGTCGAGATCGGCTATGTGCTGGGCGGGCTCGGGCTGCGGGTCGTCAACGGGCCGCCGACCGGTCCGGTGAAGTCCTCGCCGGGCGCCGGGCACGGTATTACGGGGATGCGGGAGCGGGTCGCCATGCTGAACGGCGAGATGACCGCCGAGACGACGGCGGACGGCGGGTACGAGATCGCCGTGTTCATCCCCGTACCCCTGGCCCAGGAACCGACGCAGAGCGAGACCTCATGAACGACATCCGTGTTCTGATCGTCGACGACCAGATGATGGTCCGCGAGGGCTTCTCGGTGCTCCTGGGGGCGATGCCGGGCATCGAGGTCGTCGGCGAGGCCGTCGACGGCCGGCAGGCCATCGCCCAGGCAGCCGCGCTGCGGCCCGACGTGGTGCTGATGGACATCCGGATGCCGGAGCTCAACGGCATCGAGGCGACCCGTGAGATCGTCGCGAACGACGCGGCCGCCAAGGTGCTCGTGCTGACCACGTTCGACCTCGACGAGTACGTGTACCAGGCGCTGCGCGCCGGGGCGTCCGGGTTCCTGCTGAAGGACGCCTCCGCCCGCCGGCTCGCCGACGGGGTACGGGTGGTGGCGGGCGGGGAGGCGCTGCTGGCGCCGACCGTCACGAAGCGGCTGATCACCGAGTTCTCCCGGCTCGCCGGGGCCCCGCGGCCGCCCGCGCTCGCCCGGATCGGCGATCTTACGGAGCGTGAGACGGAGGTGCTCGTCCTCATCGCGCAGGGCCTGTCGAACGCGGAGATCGCCTCGCATCTGGTGGTCGCCGAGTCCACCATCAAGACGCATGTGAGCCGCATCCTGGTAAAGCTGGGGCTGCGGGACCGTACGCAGGCGGCGGTGTTCGCGTACGAGGCGCGGCTGGTCACCCCGGCCTGAGCTGCCCCACCGGCGGGCGGGCGGTTAGCGTCCTTCCATGCACCCGTCTCCGCAGCCCGAGTCCGCCGCTTCGTTCGATCCCTGGTCGCCGGCGTTCGTCGCCGACCCGTACCCCGCCTACGCCGCGCTGCGGGCCACCGGCCGGGTGCACCGGTTCGAGCCCACGGACCAGTGGCTCGTCCCGCACCACGCCGACGTGTCGGCGCTGCTGCGGGACCGGCGCCTGGGCCGCACCTATCTGCACCGCTTCACCCACGAGGAGTTCGGCCGCACGCCCCCGCCCGACGCGTACGAGCCCTTCACCACCCTCAACGGGCAGGGGCTCCTCGACCTGGAGGCCCCCGACCACACCCGGATCCGGCGCCTGGTCTCCAAGGCATTCACCCCGCGTACGGTGGAGCAGCTCGTCCCGACGGTGCGGCGGCTGGCCGCCGAGCTGGTCGACAGCTTCGTCGAGGCGGGCGGCGGCGACCTGCTCACCGCGGTCGCCGAACCGCTGCCCGTCGCCGTCATCGCCGAGATGCTCGGCATCCCCGCGGCCGACCGCGCTCCGCTGCGGCCCTGGTCGGCCGCGATCTGCGGGATGTTCGAACTGAACCCGTCCGAGGAGACCGCGAGCGCCGCCGTCCGCGCCTCGGTGGAATTCTCCGCCTATCTGCGGGAGCTGATCGCGGAGCGCCGCAAGAACCCCGGTACGGATCTGATCTCCGCGCTCATCGCCGCGCACGACGAGGGGGAGCGGCTGAGCGAGCAGGAGATGGTCTCCACCTGTGTGCTGCTGCTGAACGCGGGCCATGAGGCGACGGTCAACACCACCGTCAACGGCTGGTGGACGCTGCTGCGCCACCCGGAGCAGCTGGCGGCCCTGCGGGCCGACCACGGGCTGCTGCCCACGGCCGTGGAGGAGTTGATGCGGTACGACACTCCGCTGCAGATGTTCGAGCGCTGGGTCCTCGACGACATCGAGATCGACGGCACAGTCATCCCGCGCGGCTCCGAGGTGGCCCTGCTCTTCGGCTCCGCCAACCGCGACCCGGCCCGCTTCACGGACCCGGAGACGCTGGACCTGTCCCGGCGGGAGAATCCGCATGTCTCGTTCGGCGCGGGCATCCACTTCTGCCTGGGCGCGCCGCTGGCGCGGGTCGAACTGACCGCGTCCTTCGGCGAATTGCTGCGCCGCGCGCCCGGGATGCGACTGGCGGCCGAACCGGAGTGGAACCCGGGTTACGTGATCAGGGGCGTGAAGGAGCTGCGTGTGGAGCTGTGACCGTTCCTGGCCTCAAGCCCCCATGCCCTTGAGGCCATGGGGGAGATCGAGGACAAGAACAGTCACCCGGTCATCCCTGTACGTCCCGCCTCCGCAGCGCCCCCAGTCCCGCCGCCACCTGGACCACCGCGCCCGCGGTGAGCGACAGCGCCGGCAGCCACTGCATCTCCGTGCCCGGCAGCTTCGGGAGGTGGCTGAACGGCGACAGGTCCATCACCGGCTGCGGCACGTTCACCGCCGGGCCGATCCACCCCAGCGCCAGGCAGATTCCGACCACGCCCCACGAAGCCACCGCGGCCTTCGGCAGCGCCCCGTACAGCAGTACCGCGAGCCCTCCGAGCAGCCAGATCGCGGGCAGTTGCACCAGCGACGCACCCAGCACCGCCGGGAGTTCGTGCCCGTAGCCGGCGGCCAGGCCGAGCCCGCCGACCATCATGATCAGTGCCGCGCCGCCGAAGGCGACGACCAGATGGCCGGCCGCCCATCCGATCCGGCCGACACCGCCGGCCAGCACGGGCTCGGCGCGCCCCGCGGTCTCCTCGCCGAGCAGCCGCAGCACCGACGCGACGATGTACAGCGCGGCGACCATCCCCAGCATCGAGACCATCGCGGCGAGGAACGCGTCGGTCAGACCGGCCTGTCCGCCCATCCGCTCGAAGATCTCCTTCGTCTTCTCGTTGTCGCCGACGAGATCCGCCGCCCCGCCGGTCAGTCCGCCGAAGACGGCGCCGACCGCGGCGAACGACAGCGTCCACCCGATCAGCGCACCGCGCTGCAGCCGCACCGCCAGGCCGAAGGCGGTGGAGATCCGCCCCACCGCCGGTCCGGGCCTGGTCGGGAGGAAGCTCATGCCGACGTCGCGCCGCCCGGCCAGGGTGTACGCGAGGGCGCCCTGGACCAGCACGGCGGCGCCGATCACCAGCAGGACCCACCACCGCTCGTCCGCGTACGCCCGGACGTTCTCGGCCCAGCCGATCGGCGAGAGCCAGTTCAGTACGGACGAGGCGTCGTCCGTCGATGCGTCGCCCGCCGCCTTCAGGACGAACGCGGCGCCGATCACCGCTGCCGCGAGTCCCTTCGCGAGCCGCGCGCTCTCGGTGAGCTGGGCGGCGATCGCGGCGGTGCAGGCGAACAGCACGCCGACCCCGGCCACCGCCAGCGCGAGCGCCACCGCCCCGGCGCCGCCCGCCCCCGAGCCGGCCATCGAGGCGACGATCAGCAGAGCGAGCGCGGCATTGGCGATCAGGGCGGCGAGCAGGGCGGACGTCAGGGGGGCGCGGCGCCCCACCATGGCCGAGGAGAGCATCTCCTGACGGCCGGTCTCCTCCTCCTCACGGGTGTGCCGGATGACGATGATCAGGCTCATGACGGCTGCCATCGCGGCGCCGAAGCCGACCATCCGCCAGGCGACGAGCCCGCCGACGGAGTCGTCGAAGACGGGGCCGTACATCGCGCGCAGGGAGCTGTTGCCGTTCATCGACGCGGCGATTTCGGCGCGCTGGGCGGCGGTTTCGTAGAGCGAGGAGATGGACTTCCCGATGGAGGAGAACGACCCTCCCAGCACGAGCACCCAGATCGGCATCATGATCCGGTCGCGCCGCAGCGCGAGCCTGAGCAGAGGGCCGGCGCCGGCGAGCTGCCCGCCCCCGGCGGGGCGTCCGGCCCGGGTCGCGGCCACGGTGACGGCAGTCATCGTGCCGTCACCCCCGCGGGCTCGTCGGTGTCGGCGGCGTAGTGCCGCAGGAAGAGTTCCTCCAGCGTGGGCGGGGTGCTGGTCAGGGACCGTACGCCGGACTCGGTGAGCGACCTGAGGACGGCGTCCAGCTTGTCCGTGTCGACCTGGAGCTTGACGCGCATGCCCTGGATGTCGATGTCGTGCACGCCGGGCAGGTGGGCGAGTCCGTTGGGTGCGCCGGCCAGTTCGGCGGTGATGTTCGTACGGGTCAGGTGCCGCAGGTCCGCCAGCGAACCGGTCTCCACCGTCCGCCCCTGCCGGATGATGCTCACCCGGTCGCAGAGCGACTCGACCTCGCTGAGGATGTGGCTGGAGAGCAGGATCGTCCGCCCGCGCTCGCGTGCCTCGGTGACGCAGCTCCGGAAGACCTCCTCCATCAGCGGGTCGAGTCCGCTGGTCGGTTCGTCCAGGATCAGCACATCGACGTCGGAGGCGAAGGCGGCGACGAGGGCGACTTTCTGCCGGTTGCCTTTGGAGTACGTGCGTACGCCACCTTCGCCAGCCGCGACCGGGTCCTGACCCGCTGGGAGCACACCCTGAGGGAGGGCGCACGGACCCTGGGCCAGGACACGCCTGCCGGTGCGCGGCTCGCGGAGACGGCGGAGTTCTTCGAGTTCCTGCAGACGGAGCTGGTCGGCCTGATGGACCGCTGGCGCGACTACCGCAAGAAGTTCGACCTCCCGTAACGGAACGGCTGGGGACGGGGCGCTGGGCCCTGAGCTCCGGGGCGGCTCAGGCCAGCGGGTGCGACGTCCGGCCGGACGCCTCGTCGATCTCGTCGTGCGCCTTGGTCAGCAGGTTCATCGCGAGTTCGTTCATTGCTCTGGCTCCTGCGATCTCCTCGCCGACCCTCGGCTGCTGGGAGTCGGAGGGGTGGCGGCTGGCGTACCCGTGCGCACGTACCTCGTTGCCGTCAGGGAGCCGTACGAGGGCGGCGGCGCGGGTGCGGTGGTTGTCTTCCTCGAATTCCAGCTCGATGTGCCATCCGACTGCGGTCTTCATCATGACCATCACCTCCGGGACCTCTTACCAGAGTGCGCCCGTTCCCGCGCCCGCGCACGGTCGGCCCCGCGACGTGTGGCGCTACCCCTCGGCCACCGGGAGCATCAGTCCCCACGCACCCGCCCGCACCGTCCAGGTCCGCGTCCGGACCGGGCCGGCGACCCGGGTGTCCGCCCGGTAGCGGAAGTCCGCGCCGGAGACCGTGACCGCCTTGGCCTCCGCCGTCAGCACTTCACCCTTCGCGGTGTGGACGACCACGTCCGCGAGGCCTCCGTCGCCGCCCTGCGAGGTCACCGTCACCGATTCGACCGGGCTGTCCAGATCGTTCAGCACCACCCCGTCCGTCTCGACCCGCAGTCGATGGGTGCGAGGTGTGGCGGGCGAGGTGGGCGGGGCGGGGCGGACCAGTGTGCGGACCAGGGAGCGGCAGGTGTCCCAGACCGCCGTGACACCCGTGTGCGCGGTCGCGGCGCCCGGCGCCGTGGGCAGGGCGGGGATGTGAAGGGAGCCGAGGACGACACCGTCGCTGTCGTCGACCAGCAGGTCGAGCCGGCGCACGGCTCCGTCCAGCGCCGCGCGCGCCGCGGCCACCGCACCCCTGGGCACACCGAGCGAATGCGCGAGTTCCAGCGCGGCCGCCGCGCCCACCGGAATCAGCGCGAGCGTCTCACCGGTCAGCTCCCGATCCCGGTGCAGCAGCGTCACGGCGCGCAGCAGCGTCCGGTCGTCGCCGATGACCACGGGACGCCGACCGCCCCGGCGGGACAAGGCCCGCGCGAACTCCTCGGGCCCGTCCGGCAGGCAGATTTTTGCGTGCGAACCGGCGCTCAGCACGTCCTTCGCGATACGGACGGACTCGCCGTCGGTCCGGCGGGCGACCGGGTCGATCACCACCAGCAACTGGTGCGCACCATTGCCGGGGGGCTGGGCAGCCGACACCTCGGTCCTTCCTCGGGTAGCATCTTGGTGCAAGAGCCCCTTGCGCTATTGCGCCAGGGGCTTCGTCTATTCCGGGGCACCCGGTTCGACGGTTCAGGCTTCGTCGTACATCGTCGTACGGCATGTACGACGTTTACGTACGCCCCCTGACCTTGGACATGCCCCGCCCGGAAGGGGTGTACGCCTGTGCCCGCACTTGTGCTGCTCGGTGCTCAGTGGGGTGACGAGGGCAAGGGAAAGGCCACCGACCTCCTCGGTGGATCCGTGGACTATGTGGTGCGTTACCAGGGCGGCAACAATGCCGGCCACACGGTGGTCGTCGGCGACCAGAAGTACGCACTTCATCTCCTCCCCTCCGGAATCCTTTCACCGGGGTGTACCCCGGTCATCGGAAACGGTGTCGTCGTCGACCCGGCTGTCCTGCTCTCCGAGCTGAGTGGGCTGAACGACCGCGGCGTGGACACGTCCAAGCTGCTGATCAGTGGTAATGCTCATTTGATCACCCCGTACAACGTCACGATCGACAAGGTGACGGAACGGTTCCTCGGGAAGCGCAAGATCGGCACGACCGGCCGCGGCATCGGCCCGACGTACGCCGACAAGATCAACCGGGTCGGCATCCGCGTCCAGGACCTCTATGACGAGTCGATCCTGGAGCAGAAGGTCGAAGCTGCGCTGGAGCAGAAGAACCAGCTCCTCGCCAAGGTCTTCAACCGGCGCGCCATCGAGGCCGGCAAGATCGTCGAGGAGATGCTCCAGTACGCGGATCAGATCAAGCCGTACGTCGCCGACACGACGCTGATCCTGAACGACGCCATCGACGCGGGCAAGGTCGTCCTCTTCGAGGGCGGCCAGGGCACACTGCTCGACGTAGACCACGGCACGTACCCCTTCGTCACCTCGTCGAACCCGACCGCGGGCGGCGCCTGCACCGGTTCCGGCGTGGGCCCGACGAAGATCAGTCGGGTCATCGGCATCCTCAAGGCGTACACCACGCGTGTCGGCGCCGGCCCGTTCCCGACGGAGCTGCTCGACGAGGACGGCGAGGCGCTGCGCCGGATCGGTGGCGAGCGCGGTGTCACCACCGGTCGTGACCGCCGCTGCGGCTGGTTCGACGCGGTGATCGCGCGGTACGCGACCCGGGTCAACGGCCTCACCGACTTCTTCCTCACCAAGCTGGACGTGCTGACCGGCTGGGAGCAGATCCCGGTGTGTGTCGCGTACGAGATCGACGGCAAGCGGGTCGAGGAACTCCCGTACAGCCAGACCGACTTCCACCACGCGAAGCCGGTCTACGAGATGCTGCCGGGCTGGTCCGAGGACATCACGAAGGCCAAGACCTTCGACGACCTGCCGAAGAACGCGCAGGCGTACGTGAAGGCGCTGGAGGACATGTCCGGCGCCCCGATCTCCGCGATCGGTGTCGGCCCCGGCCGTACCGAGACCATCGAGATCAACTCGTTCCTGTAGGACGGGACCACGCGGAGGGGGGCCGGGGCGGCTGGTGCGCCCCGGCCCCCCTCCGCGCATTCACTCCTCCCCGCAGATCCGCAGCCCCTTCGGCGTCGCGCACGGCAGATGCCCGTGCGTACGGATGACGTCCTGGCCGTTGCCGCGGCTCAGATAGCCGAGGAAGCTGGAGGCCAGCGAGTCGGCGGGCGGCTGGCCGTACGTGTAGGCGTACTCGATCTCCCGGTACGGGTAGGTGCTGGAGCCGATCGTGTCGACGGACGGGACGGTGGAGTCGATGGCGAGCTGGTGCGCCCCCTCCAGCGCGGTTCCGGAGCGCAGCTCGCTGTAGCCGATCGCGCCGTCGAGCCGGCCGACGGTGGCCAGGACCTGGTCGGTGGAGTCGAGTTCGCAGCGGATGACCCGGGCCGCGGCGTCGTCCTTGGTGGCGCAGTCGCGGGACGACTGGGCGGGTTCGTTGTGGCCGAGGACGCGCCGCTGGAAGACCTCGCGGGTGCCGGAGTTGGCGTCCCTGCTGACCAGGAGTACCGGCAGGTCGGGCCCGTCGAGCGCCTTCCAGTTGCGGATGTCGCCCCGGTAGATCTTCCGGATGGTGGCCAGGGAGAGGTTCTTGACGGGCACCCGGTCGTTGACGACGAGGCGGAAGAGCGAGACCGCGACCCGGTTCTCCCGCAGCTGCGGATAGCCGTCCGGTTTGGGTCCGTCGGAGAGGGCGATCAATGCGGGGGAGCCGGACTTCCCGGCCGTGGCGCCCCGGTCGGCGAGCTCCCGTATCCCCGCGTTGCTGCCGTGCGCATCGACGGTGACGGTGGAACCCTCGCACTCCTTCTCGTACTTCTGCGCCAGTTCCCGCACGACCGGTTCGAAGGCGGTGGAGCCGGTCACCACCAGGGTGCCCCGGGCGCAGCCCATCGGGGGCGGGGTGTCGTCGCGGACCAGGATGATCGAGGCCAGGGTGACGACGCAGACGGTCAGTGCCACGGTGATGAGCCGGGCGGCCCGGCCGAACATCGGGGGCTTCTCGTCGGGACGGACAGCGGTGTTGGGTGTCACCTCGCCGTCCCGGATGCCGCCGGTGATCCTGATGGGGCTGCCCACGTGCGAGCCGGTGAGCAGCACCAGCAGCTTGAAGTGCTCGCCCCGGTTGAGGGGGACGCGCGGCAGCCGGATGAGCCGGCCGCTGTGGCGCATCCCGCCCGCCGGGGTGAAGTGCTCCATCAGATGGTCGGCGCCGGGTGCCTGGGTGACTGCGATGCCGCGTACGGTGCGGCCGGTGAACTCCACGGTCAGTCCGTGCAGTTCACGGCCCGTGTAGTCGTTGTCGGCTATGGACTGCGAGCCGTCGTTCTCGACGCGCAGCAGGACGAGCGTGGCATCGGCCATGTCGGGCGTCTCGCTGAAGAGCCCGAGCCGGACATTGGCCCGCCCCTCGCTGACGTCGCTGCCGATCGGGGTGTCCATCTGGACCCGGTAGCCGATGCGCTTGCGGCGGGGTACGCGGCGCTCGTACCAGAGCACTCCGATGGAGGCCAGGACACCGAGCACGGCGGTGCACACGGCCACGATGTTCTCGGCGCTGAACCACTCCACGGCTTTCTCGCGCTCCCCTCGTCGAACGCGTGCACGCACGTAGGCGCATCGGTGCGGTACCGGTCCCCGGTTCGGGTCACCGTATGTGTGCGATAGGGGAGTTGGGGTGGGCAGCCGGATCCTTTCGGCTGACGTTCGCCTGCCGTTCGCGCAGCGGTCGGCCTCGGTGGGCCGGCCGGCCGGTTGTTCCGCATGCTGGACGGCCGGGAGGTTTTTGGTTCGGGCCCGGCCGTGTGTCCGGCCGGTGATCCGGATGCACTCCTTCCGGAATTACTGCTGTTGAGGGCCGCCCCGGCGCGGCGCATTCGCTGCGAACGCGCATCGGGGCGCCTCTTCGGGAAGGCTCCCGGTGTTGGTCTAGACCTTGACAGGTGCAGACCAGCGGCGCTTGAGTGACGGTCACCCCCCATAGCGGTGCACCGATGAGTTCGGTGCACCGCGCCGAAGGAGTGATCACATGATGAGGCGCGTCATGGGCATGCTGGCCGCGCTGGGCGCGGTCGTCGCGATGCTCGTCGTTCTCCCCGCCTCCACCGCCTCGGCGGCCGAGTGCGCGGCACCCTGGAACGCCTCGTCCGTCTACACGGGCGGCGGAGCGGTCTCGTACAACGGGCACAACTGGACCGCGAAGTGGTGGACGCAGAACGAGCGGCCGGGCAGTTCCGACGTCTGGGCGGACCAGGGCAGCTGCGGTGGCGGCACGGATCCGGGCACCCCGACGGGATTCGTCGTCAGCGAGGCGCAGTTCAACCAGATGTTCCCGAACCGGAACCCCTTCTATACGTACAGCGGACTGACCGCGGCCCTGAGCGCCTACCCGGGCTTCGCCAACACCGGCAGCGACACGGTCAGGCGTCAGGAGGCGGCGGCGTTCCTTGCCAACGTCAGCCATGAGACGGGCGGTCTGGTGTACGTGGTCGAGCAGAACACGGCCAACTACCCGCACTACTGCGACACCGGCCAGCCCTACGGCTGCCCGGCCGGACAGGCCGCGTACTACGGCCGCGGTCCGATCCAGCTCAGCTGGAACTTCAACTACAAGGCAGCGGGCGACGCACTCGGCATCGACCTGCTCGGCAACCCGTACCTGGTCGAGCAGAACGCGTCCGTGGCCTGGAAGACGGGTCTTTGGTACTGGAACACCCAGAACGGTCCGGGCACCATGACCGCCCACAACGCCATGGTGGGCGGCGCCGGCTTCGGCGAGACGATCCGCTCCATCAACGGCTCGCTGGAGTGCAACGGTGGCAACCCCGCCCAGGTCCAGAGCCGCATCGACCGGTACCAGGCCTTCGTGCAGATCCTGGGCACCACCCCCGGCGCGAACCTGAGCTGCTGATCAGCCGGTGAACTGACCCACTGATCCACAGCCTGTGGATCGCCGCCCGACGGGGGCGTGCCCGGCCACGGCCTGGACACGTCCCCGCTCCGGTCTTCCTCAGACCAGTGGTTTCACCGACATCAGCAGGTGCCGGTGCGTCGGATGCGGTGCGGCGCCCTTGTCCGCCTCCGGCCGGCTGTCCTCGGCCGACCGGCCGGTGATCAGGGCGCGTTGGCCGGGACCCATCAGGTGGAACTGGACGGCCGGCGCGTCGAACGAGGCCAGGGCGTCCATCAGGTACGAGGGGTTGAACGCGACCGTCAGTTCATCGGTGCCCGCCAGGACGGCGGGCAGCCGCTGGGACGCGACATCGTCCTCGTACCCCGCCTGCAGCAGCACCGAGTCGCCGGCGAAGGTCAGGTGGAGCGGGCTGTCGCCGTCCGCGACCACCGCGACGCGCTTGACGGCCTCGACCAGGGGCGCCCGGTCCGTCACCGCGGTCGTCGGGTCCGCCATCGCGAACAGCTTGTCGTGCCGGGGGAGCCGGCCGTCCAGGAGCCGGACCGTGGTGCGCATTCCGGCGAGTTCGAAGCCGACCGATCCGGCGTCCAGAGCGACGCTGACCATGCCGGAGCGGCCGAAGGAGCGGGCGATCTCCGTCAGGCGCCGGGCGGACACCACTACATCGGCCGAGACGTCCGCCACCGCCGGCTTCCATGCGAGCGTGCGCACCGCGAAGCGGTACCGGTCGGTGGCGGCCAGCGTCATCGTGTCGCCGTCGAGCCCGAGCCGGATCCCGGTGAGGGTCGGCAGTGTGTCGTCCCGGCCCGCGGCCACTGTCACATGGGCGACGGCCGCGGCGAACTCCTCCGAGTCCACCGCACCCAGCACCCCGGGCAGCGCCGGCAGCGCCGGGTAGTCGTCGAGCGGCAGCACCGACAGTCCGAACCGGGCGCCGCCGCCGGTCACCGAGAACCGTGAACCCTCCACCGCGCACACCACCGGGCTCTCGGGCAGCACCCGGCACACATCGAGCAGCCGTCTCCCCATGACCAGCACCCGCCCGGCCCGTACGGTCTCGGCCTCGACCTCGATACAGGCGGACGCCTCGTAATCGAGGCCGGAGATCCGCAGCCACCCGCCGTCCGCCTCCAGCAGCAGCCCGCCGAGCACCGGCACGGGCGAGCGTGTAGGCAGCACCCGGGCTGCCCAGGCCACGGCATCGGTCAGTGCACTGCGATCGATACGGAACTCCATGGCGGGGCCCTTCTCCGTCGGTCCAGGTGATGACCCGACGTTAGGCGGTGCCACTGACAATCGGCCCCGGGCCGGTGCGGCCGACGACAGCGACCACCCCCGTGGGTCGCTGCCGCCGTGCCTCCCCGTCGTCCCCCGAGTTCCGTGTGGCCCCCGTGTTCCCCCGACGCACTCGGAAGACGTTCGGACTCTAGGGCTGGGGGTAGACGACGGGGAGATTCAATTCGCACTGTGTGGACGTTGCAGGGGTATCAGTCCGCACAGTCGAACCGGTAGGCTTCACTCCGCTTTTCTGCGGAGTGCAGGACGGGTAGGGAGCGAGGGGACCGGTGCGAGCAGGGGAACGTGCCGACGACGTGCTGCGGATGCATCGCCTGGCCCGCGTCGGCGGCTCGCAGGAGCTGCTGCGCTGGGTGTCGGGGCGGGCCGGCGGCTGGGCCGGACTGCTCGACACCGACGGCACCGTCCTGCGCGGCGTGGCCCGTACCCCGGACCTCACGAGCGCCTCGGCCCTGGCGCTGGCCACCGAGGGCGTGAAGGAGCTGACAGCTCTCCGCGCCCGCTCCTTCGCTCTCGACAAGGGCCCGGACACCGCGCTGCTGTTCCCCCTCGACGGCACTCCTGACGCCCCGGCCCCGATCCTCGCCGTCGTCGCCCGCCGGCCGCTGCCGGACGGACTGGCCACGCTCCTCGCCGATGTGGCGATGCCCCTGACCATGTGCTGGGCGGCCGAGACGGTCGAACGCAAACGCCGCCGTGTGGACCTCGCCGAGTCCCGCGGACGCGAAGCGGTGCTGCATCTGCTGATGACCGGCCAGCTCTCCATCGCCCATCAGGTGGCGGGCGCGCTGAAACCCACGCTGCCGGACCCCGTCCAGGTGTGCGTGGTGCAGTGCTCGGGCGGCCGGCGGGACGAGGTGGTGCGGGTGTGCGCGGACATTTCCGGCGGCCGGTCCTGGATCGTCCGGTGTCCGGTGTACGCACGCCACCTGATCCTCGTCGTGCCCGCCGGGCCGGACGGTGCCGATCCGCAACTCGGCCTCGACGTCGCCGCCGTGGTGGACGACTGTGTCGTGGGCGTGAGCGAGGACGTGCCGCTGAGCGACACGGCGACCGGATACCGGCAGGCGTTCCATGCCCTGGCCGTGGCCCGCGGATTGCCCGCGCGCCACGCCCGGTTCGGCTCGGCACCGGAACCGGCCCTGGTCGTCGGCGCCGCGGGTGCGCAGTGGGCCGACACCCTGCTGGCACCGCTCCTCACCCACCTGCCACGACGCAGCCAGGACCCCGGCAGCCAGGAGCTGGCGGCAACCCTCTCCTCCTGCTGGCGTTCTCGTCGCATGCGACGCAGCACCTGAAGATCCATCGCAACACCCTTGCCGCCCGGCTGCGGTTGATCGGCGAGCTGCTCGGCCTGGACCTGGGCCGGGTCGCCGATCAGGCAGCGCTCGACCTGGCTCTGCGCATCCGGGCCGCACCCGCACGTGCCGTCCGGCCCACGGAGCCCGTACCGGTCGGCGCCCTGGACGAGATCCTGCGGCGCCCCGCCGTCCGCCAGTGGGCGGCCGAGCAGCTGCGCCCGCTCGCCGCGACCGGTACGGCGGCCGAGACCACCCTGCGCACCTGGCTGAAGTGCGAGGCCCAACTCGGCCCGACCGCAGCCGCGTTGGGCATCTCGGTACCGGGTGTCCGCAAACGCCTCACTCGGCTCGAAGCCGTGCTTCAACGCTCTCTGCTCCAAACCCCCAGCGCGCGTTACGACTTGTGGCTGGCGTTCCGCACGCTGGACGTCGCGGGCGGCACCGGAACGGCGTGAGGTCCGGCGCCGGACCGGTCCGGCGGTGGGTCAGTCGCTCTTCGTGTACGTGAGTTGCTCGCCGGTCTCCGTGTTCTCGCGGCGCAGGGTGCCGTCCGGGAGCAGGGTGAGTGTGGTGGCCTTGCCCGGGGTGCAGGACGACATGGGTTCGCCGAGCGTCACCGTGGAGGGGCCGATGCGGATCGGTTCGTCGGGGGAGGGCTCGGAGGTCAGGTCCGCCTGGAAGACGCAGCGGTAGGTGCCACCGCTGTCGATCGGGCCCTCCGCGGTGAGGGTGAGGACGGCCTGGCCCACCTTGCCCTGCTGGATGACGAGTTCGCGGGTGGAGTGGCCTGCGGCGTTGTCGATGGTGCCGGACCAGGTGCCCACGTAGGCCTCGGGGATGGGGCCGTCGCCGTTCTTCGAATCGTCACTGGGGGACGGGTCGGTGGAGGACGACGGAGAGTCGTCGGGGGTGGGGGAGTCCGACGGGGCGGCGGAGTCGGAGGCGGACGCGGCGGGCGACGGGGTGGGCTTCGTGCCGTCGTCGTTCATGAGCGCGTACACCGAGCCGCCTGCACCGATCGCGACGAGCACCGCGACCGCGACGAGCGCGATGGTCGACCCCACGCCGCGCCGCGCCGGCGCGGGCTGCGCGCCGGGCGCGACGGCGGGGTGGAGCGGGCCGTACGGGGGTGTGGGGCCGAAGCCGGGGTGCTGCTGCGGGTACCCGTAGCCCTGACCGGGGTGCGGTTGGGCGGGCAGTTGCGGGTAGCCGTACGCGGGGGCGGGCTGTCCGGGCGGCGGCGGTCCGAACCCAGGGACCGGGGCCGGGACCGGTCCGGGTGCAGGGGGCTGAGGGCCGATCACAGTGGGCAGCGCGTGCACTGCGCCGGGCGCCGGGGCCGACGGAGGCTGCGGGCTGCCCACAGGAGGCACCGCGTCCTGGGGCCCTGCGGCCGCCACCGCCCCCGCCGACTCCTCCGGATCTTCCGAATCCAGCAACTCCACCGCATGGCGGCCCAGTTGGGCGATCAGCGCGCCCGGCAGCCACGGTTCGGCCGCCTCGTCCTCCACCAGCTGCTCCAGGATCGCGTCCGTGGACGGCCGGGCGGCCGGGGCCTTGAGGAGGCAGTCCCGGACGAGGCCGGCCAGGTCCGCCGGGACACCGGTCAGGTCCGGCTCCTCCTGCGCGATCCGGAACATCAGGGCATGGACGTCGTTGTCCGCCCCGCTGAACGGAAGCCGGCCCGTCGATGCGTATGCCAGCACCGAGCCGAGGCAGAACACATCGCACGCCGCGGTCACCCGCTCACCCCGCACCTGCTCCGGTGCCATGAAGCCGGGCGAACCGACCAGGGAGCCGGTGCGGGTGAGGCCTCCGTCGGTGACGGTGTCGAGTGCCCGGGCTATGCCGAAGTCGATGACCCGCGGACCGTCGATCGTCAGCAGGATGTTGGACGGCTTCAGATCCCGGTGGATGAGGCCGGCGGAGTGGATGCCCTGGAGTGCGCGGGCGAGCCCGGCCCCCAGAATGCGGACCGAACGCCCGGGCAGCGGACCGTAGGCCCCCGGACCCGGACGCGCCGGGGCGCCCGCGTGACCGGAGACGGTGGCCTGGAGGGACGGCCCGGCGACGTACCCGGTCGCGACCCACGGCACCGCGGCCTCGGTATCGGCGTCGAGTACGGGGGCCGTCCAGGCCGAGCCGACCCGGCGGGCGGCCTGCACCTCCTGGCGGAAGCGGTCGCGGAACTCCTGCTGTTCGGCGAGCTCCCGGCGTACCAGCTTGATCGCGACCGTACGGCCCCGGTCGGAACGGGCGAGATAGACCTGCCCCATGCCGCCCGCGCCCAGCCGACCCAGCAGGCGGTACGCGCCGATGCGCTGCGGATCCCCGGAGCCGAGCTTGTCCATGGTGTGCAGTCCTTCCCCCTCCGGCGACGCGCCGCCGATGCGGCTTGAGAATAGCGTTCGGCGGAAGACCCAGCCGGGACACCGCTGCCAGCCGACCCGACACCCTGCTCACCAAACCGCCCCACGCCATACAAGATGGCCATGTCGAGCCGCTCACCGCACGACCTACGCTCGCCGCATGACCCCTCATGCCTCCCATGGATCCCACGCTCCGCAGGTCGACTCCGCGGCCGGTGCGGCCGTGAAGGCCGCCGACCGTGCGCACGTGTTCCACTCCTGGTCCGCCCAGGGCCTGATCGACCCGCTCGCCGTCGCCGGCGCCGAGGGGGCGTACTTCTGGGACTACGACGGCAACCGCTACCTGGACTTCACCAGCGGTCTCGTCTACACCAACATCGGCTACCAGCACCCCACCGTCGTCGCCGCGATCCAGGAGCAGGCGGGCAAGCTCGCCACCTTCGCCCCCGCATTCGCGATCGAGGCCCGCTCCGAGGCCGCACGCCTCATCGCCGAGCGGACCCCCGGCGACCTGGACAAGATCTTCTTCACCAACGGCGGCGCCGAGGCCGTGGAGAACGCCGTCCGGATGGCCCGGCTGCACACCGGCCGTACGAAGGTGCTGTCCGCCTACCGCTCGTACCACGGCGCCACCTCGACGGCCATCAACCTGACCGGCGACCCGCGCCGCTGGCCGTCCGACAACGGCTCGGCGGGCGTCGTCCGGTTCTGGGCCCCGTTCCTGTACCGCTCGCCGTTCTACGCCGAGACCGAGGCCGAGGAGTGCGCCCGCGCCCTTCAGCACCTGGAGGACACCCTCGCCTTCGAGGGCCCCGCCACCATCGCCGCGATCATTCTGGAGACGATCCCCGGCACGGCGGGGATCATGACGCCGCCGCCCGGCTACCTCGCCGGTGTCCGCGAGATCTGCGACCGGTACGGCATCGTCTTCGTCCTCGACGAGGTGATGGCCGGATTCGGGCGCACCGGCAAGTGGTTCGCCGCCGACCACTTCGATGTCACGCCCGACCTGATGACCTTCGCCAAGGGCGTCAACTCGGGTTACGTGCCGCTCGGCGGTGTCGCCATCTCCGCCGAGATCGCCGCCACCTTCGAGACCCGCCCCTACCCGGGCGGACTCACCTACTCAGGGCACCCGCTGGCCTGCGCCGCCGCCGTCGCCACCATCGGTGTGATGGAGGACGAGAAGGTCGTCGAGCACGCCGCCCACATCGGGGAGACGGTTCTCGGCCCCGGCCTGCGCGATCTCGCCGAGCGCCACCCGTCGGTCGGCGAGGTGCGTGGCCTCGGCGCGTTCTGGGCGCTGGACCTGGTCCGTAACAAGGAGACCCGCGAGCCCCTCGTCCCGTACAACGCGTCGGGCGAGGCCAACGCTCCGATGGCGGCCTTCGGCGCGGCGTGCAGGAAGAACGGCCTGTGGCCCTTCATCAACATGAACCGCACCCACGCCGTTCCGGCCTGCAACGTCACGGAGGCCGAGGCCAAGGAGGGACTGGCGGCACTGGACGTGGCCCTGTCGGTGGCTGACGAGCACACCGTCTGACGCATCCGTCCGACGCATCCGTACGCATTCCGTATGGCGCCCCTCCCTGTGCCCGGAACCGGGCACACCGGCCCTGGCTTAAGGTGGCCGCAGCCGAACAGGGAGGGTCGCCATGTGCGCGAGCGGAACGGTGACCCGCAGTACGCTGCGGCAGCAGATTGCGGACGCGCTGCGTGACGAGGTGCTCGCCGGGCGTTTGCAGCAGGGACGGGAGTTCACCGTCAAGCAGATCGCCGAGCAGTACGGGGTCTCCGCGACGCCCGTGCGCGAGGCTCTCTTCGACCTCTCCGCGCAGGGGCTGCTCGATTCCGATCAGCACCGCGGTTTCCGGGTGCACGAGTTCACCGTGGCCGACTACCGGGCGATGGTCGAGGCCCGCACCCTGGTCATGGACGGAGTCATCCGCGACATCTTCTCCGGACCCGCGCCCTCGCGCGCGCAGGCGGCGAAGTACCGCGAGTCACTGGTCTCGGTCCGCCGCAGGGCAGACGAGGCCGCGCGGGCGGCGCGCTGCGGCGACCTCGACATCCTGATCGGCTACGACCTGCGTTTCTGGCGTGAGCTCGGCGCGCTCGTCGGCAACACGTACATCACCGACTTCCTGCACCGGCTGCGCGTCCAGTGCTGGGTGTTCGCCGTGCCGTATCTGCGCAGCGACGTGGACGTACGGGACTGGCTCTGGAACGGCCATCCGGCCCTGGTCGCGGCCATCACGCTGGGCGAGCACGACGCGGTTCGTGCGGCGATCGACGAGTACAACGCCCACGCGCTGATGTGGGCGGACCGGCTCGCGGCCGGCGACCCGGCGCACCCGGGACACGCCGAGAAGCCGAAGGCGTCGTAGGGGCGAGCGGCCCCGGCAACGAGGTGTTCGCGAGCCGGTCATGAGGGACCACTGTGCGCAACGTGCCGATCGCATTACGCTGTCCCGACCATCGCACGCACCCTTGCGAGCACCCGTTGGAGAGCGAGTCTTCGTGGCCTGTGACCTGTGGCTGGTCCCCCTCGTCGATGTGCTGTGCCACAGCCCCGACAATCCGTTCGCCGAAGAGATAGCCATCTACGACAAGGCGCTGGGCGATGCCGGACTGCCGGCCGTACCCGTCTACGCCTACATGCCGGGCCTGACCGGCGACGTGGCCCCGGTGGCGGGCTTCGACTACGACGCGCTGCACTTCCTGCGCCGCGCCTATCTGCTGCAGCTGAGCGGCCTCGCCGTCACACCCGTCGATGAACTGGGCGGGGACTACGAGCAGCTGCTGGAGATGTTCGAGCCGACGGCGCAGCAGTCCCATCTGGTCTGGCACTACGACCACGCGGGGGCATACGTCCCCGTGGACTTCCCCTCCCCGCTCTCCAACGACGAGCTGCTGGCGGGCGGCGGCCCGTTGGGCTCGGCGCACGGGCTGCTGCGGGAGCTGGAGTTCGTCGCCCCCTCCATCGGCATCGACCCGGCGAACCCGCCGGCCGCCCCCGCACCGCCCACCGCGCCGACCTCGCTGGAGGAGCCGGCGAGCCCGATTCCGTACGACGACAGTCCGTTCGCCCGCGAGCGGCACGTCTGGCTGGGCCTGCACGCGGCGGTGACCCGCAGTCTCGCCCAGGGCTCAATGATCATCTTCAGCTGACGCGACGGCCGGGCCCCCGCCCCGGAGTCACGGGCCCTTCAGGAGCCACCGATCGCCGATCACCGATCAGCGCGGTGGCTCCGGGGGCCGCTGGCGCGGCATGTTCGGCCGGGTCATCGACTGGAGCGGGAACCGCCCCGGCGGAACCCACTGCTCCGTACGCCCCCCGATCCCGCTGCCGGACACCAGTGCCTGCATCCCCATCGGCGCCGGCCCGGCCCGGAACTCGACCATCCAGTCCGCGGTCTCGGACCGCACGAGCTCCGTGATGTCCTCGGAGAACCGTCGCAGCACCCCCAGGCACCGCTCCGCCGCCTCGCTCGCCGTCCCCTCGGTCGGCCCGAGCACCTCCCGTACGCACTCCGACGCCCAGTCGAACTGCAGCACCTGGAGCCGGCGCTGCACGGCCTGGGCCGTGGCGAGGTTCCTTATCCAGCCTGAGGTCAGGCCGAAGAACCGGTCGCAGGCCATGCACGCGGCGCCCAGCAACAGCAACAGATAGCCCCAGCCGGCCGCGCCGTCCAGCGCCCCCGTCAGATCGAGGAGCGGCAGCGCGGCGCCTGCGACCACCCCGGCCGCCGTGCCGATCCGCAGCACCCTCGCGCCGCGCCGCTTCCACACCCGGTCGGCCAGGTACCAGCGGGCGGTGCGCAGCGCGTCGGCCTCGACATAGCGGTACAGCTCGTCGAGGCGTTCCGCGGGTTCGCCCCAGTCTCCGAGCGGGAACGGCTGCCCGGTCAGATCCCGGCCCCGCGCACCGGAGCCCAGGCCCGGGCCCGGGTCCGGGCCTGGGCCCGACTCCGGGCCGGAGCCCGGGCCCGAACCCGGCGGAACGGCCGAGCCGGGCGCACCGGGCTCGTTGCGGGGCGCCCCCTCGGGCTGCATCTCCGGCTGACTCACCGGGGCACTCCTCTGCACTCTGCGTATCGACGTACCAACGCGTGTTTCGACGCGTGCACTCGACGGCGGGCGGACTTTCGACGTGGCCGACCGGTCCCGCTTGCGTAACCCTGCGTGAC
The DNA here is from genome assembly GCF_040608395.1 of Streptomyces sp. NPDC005181. NCBI lineage: Bacteria > Bacillati > Actinomycetota > Actinomycetes > Kitasatosporales > Streptomycetaceae > Streptomyces > Streptomyces sp. NPDC005181. The sequence goes on along the minus strand of NZ_JBEXID010000001.1, from coordinate 66,378 downwards.
GGACGGTGCACGTGTGCGTACTGATACGCATGCCCTTCCTACCGCCGAATGGTGGGCCGTGGGGTCGAAATCGCGGTATTCCCGGGTGTGCAGGGCCTGTGATCAGGTATAGGAGTCTCGCTGCCGTTGACGGGATCTCACCCGAAAGAGTTGCTCACCAGTGGGTGGGGCGCGGTGCCCGGGGAGCACGTAGGCTCGGCATACCGAAACAATTTGTCGTCGAAATGCCAGGAGTGACCGTGATTCCCGGTGGTGGCCAGCCCAATATGCAGCAGTTGCTGCAGCAGGCCCAGAAGATGCAGCAGGACCTCGCGAAGGCCCAGGAGGAGCTGTCGAGGACCGAGGTCGAGGGGCAGGCGGGTGGCGGTCTGGTGAAGGCGACCGTGACCGGTTCCGGCGAGCTCCGCAGCCTGGTCATCGATCCCAAGGCCGTCGACCCCGAGGACACCGAGACGCTCGCCGACCTCGTCGTCGCCGCCGTCCAGGCAGCGAACGAGAACGCGCAGCAGCTTCAGCAGCAGAAGCTGGGCCCGCTGGCCCAGGGGCTGGGCGGCATGCCCGGTCTGCCCTTCTGATCCGTCAGCAGACCAACTACCGTACGTACCACGACGGCAACAGCCGCGGGTCTCAGCTCAGGAAGGCGTCCCGTTGTACGAAGGCGTGGTTCAGGACCTCATCGACGAACTGGGCAGACTACCCGGCGTCGGTCCCAAGAGCGCGCAGCGGATCGCTTTCCACATCCTGCAGGCCGAGCCCACCGATGTGCGCCGTCTCGCCCATGCCCTCCTGGAGGTCAAGGACAAGGTCCGGTTCTGCTCGGTGTGCGGCAATATCGCGCAGGAGGAGCAGTGCGGGATCTGCCGCGACGCGCGCCGCGACCAGACGGTGATCTGTGTGGTCGAGGAGCCGAAGGATGTCGTGGCGATCGAGCGGACCCGTGAGTTCCGGGGCCGTTATCACGTGCTCGGCGGGGCGATCAGCCCGATCGAGGGCGTCGGCCCGGACGATCTGCGTATCCGTGAGCTGCTGGCGAGGCTCGCCGACGGTTCCGTCACGGAACTGATCCTGGCCACCGACCCCAACCTGGAGGGCGAGGCCACCGCGACATACCTGGCGCGGATGATCAAGCCGATGGGTCTGCGGGTGACGCGGCTGGCCAGCGGGCTGCCGGTGGGCGGTGACCTCGAGTACGCGGACGAGGTCACTCTGGGCCGCGCGTTCGAGGGGAGGCGGCTGCTCGATGTGTAGTACCCGTATCACCACGTCTCACGTCGGTTTTACGTTCAGCGCCGCTATGTTCTACTCACCGTTCGCGACCGTGCCCACGGGAGGTCCCCTCGATGTCTGACGCCACGCTGAACTCCGTCACGCAGGACCCGGACGACTTCGCCGTCCAGATCGCGGACCAGATCAAGGCGTTCATCGTCGCCGTGACCGAGGTGTCCAAGGTCGACGAGCCGGAACAGGCCGTCCCGATCCTGCTCCTCCAGGTCTCGCAGCTGCTGCTGGCAGGGGGCCGGCTCGGCGCGTACGAGGACGTCGTCCCGGACGAGCGTTACGAGCCGGACCTGGGTGCCGAACCGGACGCGGACGGCCTGCGCGAGCGCTACGCGACCCTCCTCGAACCGATCGACGTCTACTCCGAGGTCTTCGACCCGTACGAGCCCCGCAAGGCCCCGGTTCCGTGCCGCATCTCCGACGGCCTGGCCGACCTGGTCACGGACCTGCGCCACGGCCTGGCCCACTACGAGGCGGGCCGCACCACCGAGGCGCTGTGGTGGTGGCAGTTCTCGTACTTCTCCAACTGGGGCTCCACCGCCTCCGCGACCCTGCGCGCCATCCAGTCCCTGGTCGCCCACATCCGGCTGAATCAGCCCCTCCAGGAGCTGGACGGTCTGGACACGGACCAGGACGCGGGCGAGGACGACCTGGCCGAGGAGGCGGGCCGGGTCATGGCGGAGGAGATCGCGGGACCGCTGGGCCTGCGCCCGGTGAAGTAGCCGTCCCGGCTGCACGGAGCGGCCGGCCCGGCGTGTGGGCTGGGGCACATACGGGAGTGGATTCCGTTGCGCCGGGCAGCAGCCTTGTACGAGCAGTTCGGAGCGACACGTCGATGATCACGTGGTGAGCGGGACATCTCACGATGTGATATCTGCGGGGCGTTTCCGGACTGCTCGTTAAACTGAGGCGACCGAAGTAATGGATTGAGCGAGGAGCGCACGTGGGCCTTGTCGTGCAGAAGTACGGAGGTTCCTCCGTAGCCGATGCCGAAGGCATCAAGCGCGTCGCCAAGCGAGTCGTCGATGCCAAGAAGAACGGCAACCAGGTGGTTGTCGTGGTGTCGGCGATGGGCGACACGACGGACGAGCTGATCGATCTTGCCGAGCAGGTGTCACCGATGCCTGCCGGGCGTGAGTTCGACATGCTGCTGACCGCCGGAGAGCGGATCTCCATGGCCCTGCTGGCGATGGCGATCAAAAACCTGGGCCACGAGGCCCAGTCGTTCACGGGCAGCCAGGCCGGCGTCATCACCGACTCGGTCCACAACAAAGCGCGCATCATCGATGTCACGCCGGGCCGCATCCGGACCTCGATCGACGAGGGCAACATCGCCATCGTCGCCGGGTTCCAGGGGGTGAGCCAGGAAGGCAAGAACATCACCACCCTCGGCCGCGGCGGGTCCGACACCACCGCGGTCGCACTCGCGGCCGCGCTGGACGCCGAGGTCTGTGAGATCTACACCGATGTGGACGGTGTCTTCACCGCCGACCCGCGGGTCGTGAAGAAGGCCCGGAAGATCGACTGGATCTCCTTCGAGGACATGCTGGAGCTGGCCGCGTCCGGCTCCAAGGTGCTGCTGCACCGGTGCGTGGAGTACGCACGCCGCTACAACATTCCGATCCACGTCCGCTCGTCCTTCTCCGGACTGCGCGGCACCTGGGTCAGCAACGAGCCGCAAGGGGACCAGAAGGTGGAGCACGCGATCATCTCCGGAGTCGCCCATGACGTCTCCGAGGCCAAGATCACGGTCGTCGGCGTACCCGACAAGCCGGGCGAGGCCGCCGCGATCTTCCGCACCATCGCGAACGCGGAAGTCAACATCGACATGGTGGTGCAGAACGTCTCCGCCGCGTCGACCGGTCTGACCGACATCTCGTTCACGCTGCCGAAGGCCGAGGGCCGCAAGGCCATCGACGCCCTGGAGCGCAACCGCGGCACGATCGGCTTCGAGTCGCTCCGCTACGACGACCAGATCGCGAAGATCTCCCTGGTCGGCGCGGGTATGAAGACGAATCCCGGGGTCACCGCGGCCTTCTTCGAGGCGCTGTCCGACGCCGGTGTGAACATCGAGCTGATCTCGACGTCGGAGATCCGCATCTCGGTGGTCACCCGCGCCGACGACGTCATCGAGGCCGTGCGCGCCGTGCACACCGCTTTCGGCCTCGACAGCGACTCCGACGAGGCCGTCGTCTACGGGGGCACCGGCCGATGACACCCCGCCGCCCTTCGCTCGCGGTCGTCGGAGCGACCGGGGCGATCGGCGGTGTCATGCTCCAGATCCTCTCGCAGCACGCGGACGTCTGGGGCGAAGTGTCGCTGATCGCCTCGCCGCGTTCGGCCGGCCGCAAGCTGGTCGTTCGCGGTGAGGAGACCGAAGTCCTCGAACTCACCGAGGACGCGTTCGACGACGTGGACGTCGCCCTCTTCCTGGTGCCCGACGACGTGTCCGCACGGTGGGCACCGATCGCCGCGTCCAAGGGCGCGGTCGTCGTCGACGACTCGGCGGCGTTCCGGCTGGACGCGGACGTGCCGCTGGTCGTGCCCGAGATCAACCCTCACGCCGTACGGATGAGGCCCCGGGGCATTGTCGCCAGCCCCAACTGCACCACGGCGTCGCTGATCGTCGTCGTCGGTGCGCTGCACGCCGAGTTCGGGTTGCGGGAGCTCGTCGTCTCCTCGTACCAGGCAGTGAGCGGAGCGGGCCGCGAGGGTGTCGCGGTGCTGCGCGAGCAGCTGTCGATGGTCGCCGGTACGGAACTGGGCACCAAGCCCGGAGACGTACGCCGGGCCCTCGGGGACACCGACGATTCGCCCTTCGCCGCGCCGGTGGCCCTCAACGTCGTGCCCTGGGCCGGAACGGAGGCAGGGGACGGCTGGTCGTCCGAGGAGCTGGCGATCCGCGACGAGTGCCGCAAGATCCTGGAGCTGCCTAACCTGCCGGTGTCGGCGACCTGTGTGTACGTGCCCGTCATCGCGACGCACTCGATGTCCGTGCACGCCCGCTTCGAGAACGAGGTCGGGGTCGACCGGGCGCACGAGATCCTGGCGACCGCACCCGGTGTGGTCCTGTTCGACAGCCCGGCCTCCGGCGACTTCCCGACGCCGTCCGATGTCGTGGGCACCGATCCGACCTGGGTCGGGCGGGTGCGACGGTCGCTGGACGATCCACGCGCCCTGGAACTGTTCGTATGCGGCGACAACCTCCGCAAGGGGACGGCGCTGAACGTGGCGCAGATCGCTGAATCAGTGGCCGCCGAGTTTCCCCGCGCGTGATCCAAGCTGATCGAACCTGATCGAACCTGTTTTGTACGCTCTGTGAATGCCCCGTGAGCAACTTGCTGGTCTGAACCTCTTGAGCTGGGGCGTTGCGGTGTCCGACGATGACCTTTCGGCCCGCTGGAACCAGTAGCCGGGCACTACGCGTCTATGCCGTCACTTCGTGCGGGTGGGGCGCGAAAACGGGGCATTTGTGGAAGAGCAGGTACGTATGAGGGTATGTCGCACAGCGCCAAACGCGGTGCCGCACGCGTACAACCCTGACGGGGGGACGCGTGTCCAACAGGCGTGGCAGAGGTTCTCGACATCACAGTGGTGCGCCCGTTGCGAGGCGCTTCCGTGCGTCCGCTCCGGCGGCCCCGCGCACCCGGCGGTATGCCGGTGATTGCGCCCATGCCCGCTGCGCGACCCGCCCAGCTGCCGTCACAGCGCGGGGGCGCTGAGGAGAGCGTGGCAGCCGGGACCACGGTCGACCATCTCACCGAGACCTACCGCGCCCACTACCGTTCGCTGCTCGGCCTCGCGGCCCTGCTGCTGGACGACACCGCGTCGTGTGAGGACGTGGTGCAGGAGGCGTTCATCCGCGTGCACTCGGCGCGGAGCCGGGTACGTGAGCCGGAGAAGACACTCGCGTACCTGCGCCAGACGGTCGTCAACCTGTCGCGCTCCGCGCTGCGCCGCCGCATCCTCGGGCTGAAGCTGCTCTCCAAGCCGATGCCCGACATGGCGAGTGCCGAGGAGGGTGCGTACGACCAGCTGGAGCGGGACGCGCTGATCAAAGCGATGCGGGGGCTGCAACGGCGCCAGCGGGAGGTGCTGGTGCTGCGCTATTTCGCGGACATGACCGAGGCCCAGGTGGCCGAGACGCTGGGGATATCTCTGGGTTCGGTCAAGGCGTACGGCTCCCGCGGTATCGCGGCGCTGCGCGTCGTGATGGAGGCCCAGACATGAGTTGGCGCGAGCGCAAGCAGGACCCTCCGCAGGAACGCACGCACGAGCGTGAGATCGACCGGACTGGAAACGGAATTGTGAATCACGGGCCGGAGAGCACGCCGAACGTGAACTCGGATGGGAACTCGGATACGGACGCCGTGTCCGTCGAGGGAGCACCGGAAGGGCAGGGCGAGGGAGACGACTCCGCCGAAACGGACCGGCTCGCCGGTCTGACGGCCCTCTTCGGCGCGGTATCGGGTGCGGGTGCAGGTGGTGCAGGTTCGGGCTCGGGTCCCGATGGCGGCTCCGGTGGCTTCGGGGGCTTCGGTGGTTCCGACGGCTCCGGTTCGGACATGGACGAGGTCGCCCTGCGCCGTATGCTGCGCGGCGCTGTGGAGGGCCTCGAACCCGGCGACGGCACCCTCGACCATCTGAAGCGCGCCGTCCCGGCCCGGCGCGCCAGGAAGCGGCAGGCCTTCGTCGGAATGGCGGCGGCGGCGCTGCTCATCGGCACGGCGGTCCCCGCGTTCGTACACGTCGCCGGCTCCGAGGGCTCGAACACCGCCAACCCGGCCATCGCCGCGCACGGCGAGCAGGCGCAGGGCGGCACCGGCTCCGACACCAGCTCGGAAGCCGGTGAGAAGGCCGGTGGCGGTACTGCCAACGGGAAGAGCACCGGTGGCAACGGCCACCCGAACAGCACCAGCAGCCCCTCGGACACCGCTGGCCGGCGCAGCGACGGCGACGTGGCCGGCGGCGGTGCGGGCCCTGCCAACAGTGCGGCGGCCTCGATGCCGGTCTGCGACCCGGGACAGCTCGGTGTCGCCTCGGCCCAGACAGGTGCGGCCGGTACCGACGGCACGGTGTACGGCAGCTTCCGCATCTCCAACATCTCCGGCACGGACTGTTCGGTGACCACCAGCGGCACCGTGGGCTTCCAGGCGATGGGCGCGGCCGACCCGGCCAAGATCGATGTCGTGCAGCACACCGCGGGCGACGCGGCGACCGGACTGCCCGACCCGTCGCAGGAGGCGGGCGCAGTGCTGCTGAAGCCGGCCATGGCGTACGAGGTGCAGTTCGCCTGGGTCCCGAATGACACCTGTCCGACCTCCGGCGGGTCGCCGACCCCGACCCCGACCGACGGTGCGGCGGGTACCTCGGACGGCACCGGTGACGGCACGTCGCAGACGGCTGTACAGCTCGGCAGCGAGGACGGTGGCACGACGCTCGACGGCAGCGTCGCCGTGACGCACACACCGGAGCCCGGGGCGCCGGTCGCGGAGACGAAGATCTCCAACGCCTGCGCGGGCACGATCTACCGGACGGGCGTGCTCGCGCCGACGGCCTAGCGCGATGACGCATACGTGAGGGGGCCCGCCGGTTTCGACCGGCGGGCCCCCTCACGTGCGTGCGTATGCCGGGACGCCTCAGGCTGTGCCCGCGCCCGTATCCGTATCGGACACGAGGCCCAGTTTCACGTCCCGCGCGGCCTCCGCCTCACGGCGGACCAGCCGGAACCACATGAAGAGCACGAAGGCGGCGAAGACGAACCACTCGCCGGTGTAGCCGAGGTTCTGGAACGCCTTCAGGTCGAGCCCGCTGCCCTGCGGGGCCACGGCCGGTACGGGGCGCAGCGCGCTGTCCTTGGCGTCGCCGCTGCTGTCGGTGCCCTGGAGCGTCACCCACGCGTCGTACACGTCGTACGGCACGAGGTTGACGAGGGACGCGGCGCTGATGATGCCGAGCTGCCCGTCGGGGAGGCCTCCCGCCGCGTCGACGCCGTCGGTGCCCGTGTTCTCGGACGCCTGGAGGTCGCCGGTCACCGTGACCTCGCCGGTCGGCGCGGCGGGCACCGGGGTGTGCCCGGGCTTGCCGGGCAGCCAGCCGCGGACCACTGGCAGGGCCTTGCCGCCATCGGTGCGCAGCATGTTCAGGACATAGAAGCCGCTCTTGTCGTCCAACTCCCGGCCGGGCACCAGGAACTGGTCGGCGTACCGGCCGGTGGCGGTGGCCGGGCGGCCGGACGTCACCGTGTCGACCGGCAGCAGATCATCGAGAGGCTTTGCCGCTCTCGCCCCCGGCGACGGCTGCTTCGCGGCCTGCTCGTGCGTCTGCACGCGGTCCTCGAAGCGGCCGAGCTGCCAGGTGCCCATGAAGACGCAGAGCGAGATGGCCAGTACGGCGAAGAGGTTGATCCCCCACCATCGCGGGGTCAGCAGGAACCGGTACACCCCTCCACGGTACGGTCCCCGCTCCGGAACCCCGGAGCGGGGGGCCGCCCGCGCCACAACCCAGGCGGCCCGGGCACCCGCTACCCGAGGTGGCGCCGGGCGAAGTCCAGCTCCAGCCGGACCTGCTTGATCCGCTCCTCGACGACGAGCGAGCCGTGCCCCGCGTCGTACCGGTACACCTCGTGGACCGCGTGCCGGGCCTTCAGCCGGTCCACATAGTTCTCGACCTGGCGGATCGGGCAGCGCGGGTCATTGACGCCCGCCGAGATGTAGACCGGCGTCCGTACGGCGTCGACGTACGTGAGCGGGGACGAGGCCTCGAACCGCTCCGGCACCTCCTCCGGCGTACCGCCCAGCAGCGTGCGGTCCATCGCCTTCAGGGCCTCCATCTCGTCGTGGTACGCCGTGACGTAGTCCGCGACGGGGACCGCGGCCAGGCCCAGCGCCCAGTCGTCCGGCTGTGTGCCGAGGCCGAGCAGCGTCAGATAGCCGCCCCACGAGCCCCCGGCCAGGACCAGCTTCGCGGGGTCCGCCAGCCCGGACTTGACCGCCCACTCCCGGACCGCCGCGATGTCCTCGAGCTCGATCAGGCCGACCCGGTGCTTGAGCGCGTCCGTCCAGGCCCGCCCGTACCCCGTCGAGCCGCGGTAGTTGACGCGGACGACCGCGTAGCCGTGGTCCACCCACGCGGCGGGCCCGGACGCGAAGGCGTCGCTGTCGTGCCAGGTCGGGCCGCCGTGAATCTCGAAGACGGTCGGGAACGGCCCCTCGGCCGGGGCGGCGGGCCGCTGCACGAGCGCATGGATCCGGCCGCCGGGCCCGTCCACCCACACGTCCTCCACCGGTACCGACGCCGGAGCCTTCGCACCCGGCGGATCGAGCACCACCGCACCGGTCGTGGACCGCACGGCGGGCGGCTGGGCGGCAGACGACCACAGGTACTCCACGGTGCCGTCCGGCCGGGCCGTGGCTTCCGAGACCGATCCGGTCGGCGTCTCCACCCGTACCGGAGCGCTGTCCGCCCCCGGCTCGTACCGCCACAGGTCGCTGCGGGCCTCGAAGCCGTGCACGATCAGCAGCGCGGAGCCGTCCGGATACCACTCGGCGCCCACATCACCGGGCAGATCGATCGCGAGATCCGTCTCCGTCCCCGCCACCGGGTCCCAGATCATCGGTTCCCAGCGGCCCCGTCGCTGATGCCCGACCAGCAGCCGGGTGTCCCCGGCCACCGGCGCGAAGCCCAGCACCGACAGGCCCAGCTCCTGCGTACCGCCCTTGGTGTCGTCGAGTTCGGCGACCGTCGTCCCGTCCGGCCGCACCACGCGCAGCGCCGAATGCATCGCGTCGCCGTGCTCGGTGTGCTCCAGGGCGATCAGCGTCCCGTCGTACGACAGGTCCCCGACGCCCGCCGACTCGCGGTGCCGGTAGATCTCGACGGGCGGAGCCCCGGGCCGTACGACATGGATCGTCGTCCCGTCCTCATCGGTCGACCGGCCGACCACCGCCGTCCCGTCCCGCCCGATCGCGAGCCCCGCCGGGTACGAGGGTTCGAGTCCGGGGGCCGCGGGCTCGTCCACCGTCCCTCCGCTCCCGTCGCCGCCGTGGAACGGCTGGCGCATCCACACCCCGAACTCGTCGCCGTCGGTGTCGTTGAACCACCAGATCGTCTCGCCGTCCGGCGTCAGTATCCCGTCCGTCGTCCCGTTCGGCCGGTCGGTGACCTGCCGCTGCTTCCCGGTCGACCGGTCCCACGCATACAGCTCGTACGTCCCCGTCGCATTGGAGACGAACAGCGCACGGTCCGCCGCGTCCTCCGCCCAGTCGGGCAACGACACCCGGGGCGCCCGGAAACGCTGTTCCCACTCCGGAACGGAATCGGTCGTCCGCGCCGGAACGGAATCGGTCGTCGCGCCAGTGATCTCAGTCATGCCCCCCATTCTGCGCCGGGGGGCGGACAAGTGGCCCGCATCGCCCGCAGCCTGTGGATAACCTCCCCGGCCGGGTGCGGCTCGGCGTCGCACGCGCCGTCGGACTGACGAGCTGTCAGGGCCTCGCCGGTGCGGGGGTGGGGCCGGCCCGGTCCCAGCCGGGGGAGCGGACGTCGACGGTGAGGGTGCTCATCGCAACTTCCTCGCCGCAGGTGCGGCAGATCCACGCGGCGTCCAGGTCGTGCCCGTGTGCGCCGTCGCCCGCGCCGCCGTCGCCCTCCCCAGGGACCTCCGCGTCGGTGGTGGCCACCGGTTCATGGACCATGACGACCGGCGGCTCCTCGTGCACCCAGCGGTCGCCCCAGTCCAGCAGGGCCCGGATCACCGGAGCCAGGTCCCGGCCCGCCTCGGTCAGGTGGTACTCGTAGCGCGGCGGCCGTTCGTTGTACGGGCGCCGCTCGACCACGCCGGCCTGCTCCAGTGACCGCAGTCGGGCCGCGAGCCGGTCCCGGGGCGCACCGGTGTTCCGGGCGATCGCCTCGAACCGGTGGTTACCGAAGAAAATCTCGCGCACCGCGAGCAGCGCCCACTTCTCGCCCACCACCTGGAGCGTGGCGGCGGCGGAACACGGGCGCCCGGGCAGTGCGCCGATGCCGATACGGCTGTCGGAACGCTTCATTGCACTCACCTCTACAAGGTTGCCATATCAAACTGACTGGCGCTACCTTGCCGTCATGTCAGTTGTAGAATCAAACTCACTCGCGGGCGAGGCCGATCCGAGGCCGCCCGCGGAGCCCGCGCCGCCTGCGGCGGACAGACCAGGAAAGGGCTCGGCGAACGGGTCCACGAAGAGTCCGGCCACCGGATCCCGTGCCTCGGCCTGGATCGTCTCGGCCGGGGTCTTCGTCGTGAATCTCGACCTGTTCATCGTCAACGTGGCCGTACCCGCCCTCGGCGACTCGTTCGACGGCAGCTCGCTCGCCTCGCTGTCCTGGGTGCTCAACGCGTACGCGATCGTCTTCGCCGCGCTGCTCGTCGTCGCCGGCCGGCTCGCGGACCGGTACGGGCACCGGCGCGGCTTCCTCCTCGGACTGGCGGCCTTCACCGTGGCCTCCGCGCTGTGCGCCGTCGCCCCCGGGGTCGGCTGGCTGGTCGCCGCCCGCGCCCTGCAGGCGGCCGGGGCCGCCGCCCTGATGCCCACCTCGCTGGCGCTGCTGCTGGTCAACACCGCGCCGGAGCGCCGGCCGCAGGCCATCCGCAGCTGGGCGGCGATCGGAGGCATCGCCGCCGGTCTGGGTCCCGTGATCGGCGGGCTGCTCGTGGAGGCCGACTGGCGCTGGGTGTTCCTCGTCAATGTGCCGGTGGGTGCGGTCGGCCTGGTGGCCGGGGCCCGGCTGCTGCCCGATGCCCGCCCGGACCGCGACGGTCGGCTGCCGGACCTGGTCGGCGCCGCGCTGCTCACGCTCGCCATCGGCGTACTGGCGCTCGGCCTGGTCAAGGCCGATGCGTGGGGCTGGGGTTCGCCGGAGGTGATCGGCTCGCTGGTCGCCGCGGTCGCCCTCGCCGGGGCGTTCTGGCTGCGCTCGGCCCGGTACAGCGCCCCGATCGTCGAACTGCCGATGCTTCGCACCCCGGCCTTCGCGGCCGCGACCCTCGCTGCGTTGCTCTTCTCCGTCGCGTTCGCGGCGCTGCTGCTGACCTCGGTGCTCTGGTGCCAGCAGGTATGGGGCTACTCGGCGATCCGTACCGGACTGGCCATCGCCCCCGGGCCCCTGGTCGTACCGGTGCTCGCCGTCACGTCGGGCCCCGTGGTCCGCCGCCTCGGCGCGGGCCGCACGGCCGCCCTCGGCTGCCTGCTGTTCGCCGTGGGCCTCGGCTGGTGGGCCGTAGCGCTCGATACGGCCCCGCACTACGCGGCCGGGCTCCTGCCCGGCATGCTGATCACCGGTATCGGTGTCGGCTTCGCCCTGCCCACCCTGGTCGGTGCGGCCGCGGCGGCCCTGCCGCCCACCCGGTTCGCGACCGGATCGGCCGTCACCACGATGGCCCGCCAGACGGGTTCGGTCCTCGGCGTCGCCCTGATGGTCACGCTGCTCGCCACCCCGGACGGCCCGGCCGAGGCGCTCGACGCGTTCCGGCACGGCTGGTGGGCAGCGGCCGCCATCGCCGCACTGGCTGCGGCGACCTCCCTCGCACTGCCCCGGCCGGGCGCTGCGGGCCGCACCTGACCGCGTAACGACGGAACGGAACGGGAGGGGACAGCGAGGTGGCGGTCCACCGGAGACTTCCCGGTGGACCGCCACCTCACACGGTGCTGCGCACCGTACGAGCGAATTACGCGGCCGAGCGGAAGGCGGGCAGATAGCCGCCCGACTGTCCTGCGGACTTGGGATGGTACGACTCGTAGACAGGGAGGGTCACGCTGTTGAGCCACGGACTGCCTGAGCACAACTCGTGCCCCGTGAACTCGTCGACCACGCTGGAGAAGGTGAACCCGGCATGGGACGCCTGCTGGGCGACGACGCCGTTCAGCACGTCGGACGCGTTGTTGATGGCGGAGCGCTCGGTCTCGGAGAGACCGGCGATGCAGTCCCCGCTCAGCCGGTAGAAGCGCGGATATCCCAGCACCACCACATGGGCCTGTGGGGCGCGTGACCGGATGGAGCTGTAGAGCGAACCCAGTCCGGACGGCAGTGAGTTCTCCATCTGCGAGACAGCCGTGTTCACGCTGCTCAGGCAGGTGGCCTCGCTGTACAGAACGCAGTCCTCCATGACATCGGCGAAACCGACGTCATTGCCGCCCGCCGTGACACTGACCAGGGTGGTGGACGAACTCAGCGCGCCCAGCTGACTGCTCGCCACCGAACCCGTCGTGGCCCCCGAACAGGCCACGAAGGCGAACGAGGACGGCGAGTTCTGGGTGGCCCAGAGGTAGGGGTAGGCCTTGGTGCTCCGGTGGCAGTCGCCGCTGTCGGAGAGGTAGCTTCCCGAGCCGACGCCGGACGAGTAGGAGTCGCCGAGAGCGACGTACCCGCCGGCGGCGGCCGTGGAGGTTGCCGAAGCCGGCTGGGCAACGCCCAGTGCGGCCACGGCTGCGAGGACCAGAGTGGATGCGGACGCCCAGAATCTCCGTACTGACATCACTGTCAGCCCTCCGAAGTGTGGGGGGTGGGTGGGGGGTTGAGTGAGCGAGCACGTTTCTAGCAGCTGCAGGTACCGGCCGGTAATAGCCGTGCAGGAACCCGCCTGATATGCCCGAATGATCGTTCGGTAGGCATAGCTCCGCGCGTAGATAAACCTTCAACTGCCCCTGCAAATAGGGCTGATGTGGTGTGCTGCCATGGCTCCACGCGAGCAGTGTGCGCTGCTTCCGGCTGTGGAAGGTGACGATGTACGCGATATCCCTGGGCGACGACGGCGCCGAGCTGCGTCCGCTCGAGCCGTGGCGGGCCGAGGAGTTCCTGGCCCACATCGACCGAGGGCGGGAGTTCATCGGGCAGCACAACGCGCTGCCCGACGTCGTCACGGACCTGAAGTCGAGCCGGGCGTTCCTCCAGGCGTACGCGGAGAAGACCGCCGCCGACGCCGGGCGGCTCCACGGCATCTGGACGGACGGCAAGCTGGTCGGCGCGGTCCTCTTCCGGACCATGGACGTCGAGCAGGGCACCGCCGAGGCGGGCTGCTGGCTGGAGCCGTCTGCGGTGGGCAAGGGGCTCGTGACCCGGGCCGTGCGCGTGATCATCGATTGGGCCGTCGAGGAGCGGGGTATCCACCGCGTGGAGTGGTGGGTCTCGGCGACGAACGAGGCCAGCATCGCCGTGGCCCGGCGGCTCGGGATGACGAAGGACGGCGTGCTGCGAGCGAGTTACCTGTACCGGGGGAAGCGGCACGACGAGGAGATCTGGTCGGTGCTCGCACCGGAGTGGCGGGCGGGCCGACAGGCGTCCTGAGCTCGGGGCACGGTAGGTGCCGCTGCTCTTCGGCCTCGGCCCCCGCCCCCGTGCAGACCGTCTACGCCCCCGTGCAGAACGCGATCGTCGCTGCCGTCGTGGCCGCCATGTCCTCCGCGTCCGCACCCGAGGCGGCATACGCGGCGCCCCACTTCTCGCCCGACCGTGTCATGAACTCCTTCGCCTCGGGTCGCGACGACTACCTCAGCACCATCTCGGCTCCGTCCGTGAACATCCAGTACTTCGGCTTCGGCTCGACCAGCAGCCGCTGAATCGGCGTCGCGTACGTGTTCCTGCCGGACCGCTTCCCACGTGTACCTGTCCACCCCGCTCGCGGTGGCAGAAGGCATGCACGCCTTCGCGGCCAGGATCCGGGAGGCGGTGCATGAACTCCGCGAACTCCTCGCGGAGGGCCGGCGCACCACAGCTACCCGAGGCAACCCTGGTTTCAGGGCACTGAAACCATCGTGAAACCGCGCTGAATGCGCCCTGCCGCAACCTCTGCGGCATGACGACAACGACTCCGCACTCTCTCGCCATCGCGGCCAAGGGGCTGCGCAAGGCCTACGGGGACAAGACGGTCCTCGACGGCATCGACCTGGCGGTGCCGACCGGCACTGTCTTCTCCCTGCTCGGCCCGAACGGCGCCGGCAAGACCACCGCCGTCAAGATCCTCTCCACCCTCATCACCGCCGACGCGGGCGACCTGCACGTCGGCGGCCACGACCTGGCTGCCGACCCGCAGGCCGTGCGGGCCGCGATCGGCGTCACCGGCCAGTTCTCCGCCGTCGACGGCCTGATCACCGGCGAGGAGAACATGCTCCTCATGGCGGACCTGCACCACCTCTCCCGCAGCGAGGGCCGCCGTACCGCCGCCGAACTCCTTGAGCGCTTCGACCTGGTGGAGGCCGCGACGAAGCCCGCCTCCACCTACTCCGGCGGCATGAAGCGCCGCCTCGACATCGCCATGACGCTGGTCGGCAACCCGCGGATCATCTTCCTCGACGAGCCGACCACCGGCCTCGATCCGCGCAGCCGCCACAACATGTGGGGGATCATCCGCGAGCTGGTCTCCGACGGCGTCACCGTCTTCCTCACCACCCAGTACCTGGAGGAGGCCGACGAGCTCGCGGACCGTATCGCCGTGCTCAACGACGGGAAGATTGCCGCCGAGGGCACCGCCGAGGAGCTGAAGCGGCTCATCCCGGGCGGGCACGTCCGGCTCCGCTTCACCGATCCGTCCGCGTACCAGTCCGCCGCCGTCGCGCTGCGCGAGGTCACCAGGGACGACGAGGCGCTGTCGCTGCAGATCCCCAGCGGTGGCAGCCAGCGCGAGCTGCGCTCCATCCTCGACTGGCTGGAGGCCGCCGGTATCGAGGCGGACGAGCTGACCGTGCACACCCCCGACCTCGACGACGTGTTCTTCGCCCTGACCGGCTCCACCAACGTCCCCAACCAGCCCAAGGAGACTGTCCGATGAGCGCCCTCTCCCTCGCCGTACGCGACTCGAACACGATGCTGCGCCGCAACCTGCTGCACGCGCGGCGCTACCCGTCCCTCACCCTGAACCTGCTGCTCACGCCGATCATGCTGCTGCTGCTCTTCGTCTACATCTTCGGCGACGTGATGAGCGCGGGCATCGGTGGCGGTAGCGCCGATCGCTCCGAGTACATCGCCTATATCGTCCCAGGCATCCTGATGATGACCATCGGCAGCACCGTGATCGGGGCCGCGGTGTCCGTCTCCACCGATATGGCCGAGGGCCTCATCGCCCGCTTCCGTACGATGGCGATCCACCGCAGCTCTGTGATCATCGGGCACGTCGTCGGCAGCGTGCTGCAGGTGCTCGCCAGCCTGGTCCTCGTCGGTGCCGTCGCCGTGGCCATCGGCTTCAGGTCCACGGACGCCACGGCCCTGGAGTGGCTGGCGGCGTTCGGGCTGCTCGCGCTGTTCGCCCTGGCGCTCACCTGGATCGCGGTCGGGATGGGCATGGCCAGCCCGAACGCCGAGGCGGCCAGCAACATGGCAATGCCGCTGATCCTCCTCCCGCTCATCTCGAGCGCCTTCATCCCGGCCGACACGATGCCGGGCTGGTTCCAGCCGATCGCCGAGTACCAGCCGTTCACGCCCGCCATCGAGACCCTGCGCGGCCTGCTGCTCGGCACCGAGATCGGCAACAACTGGTGGATCGCGATCCTCTGGTGCGTCGGCCTGTCCGCGCTCGGCCACCGCTGGTCGACGGCGTTGTTCAACCGCGACCCGGAATGAGCGTGCGGGCTGCCTCCCGCAACTCGTCCCGCTCCAGGGCGGCGTACTCCGACACCGCGTCGGCGTACGCCGCCCTGTCGGCGTCCTTCGCCGCATGCCGGGCGCGGGCCGCCGACATCGTCGGCTGGAAATCGCGCGACACCCGCAGCCGTTCGGCCAGCGCGATCATCCGTACGGCAGAGGCGTCGCCGGACGCGAGCCCCGCCATGCCAAGGGCGTGCAGCACCGTCCCGAACACAGGGAGCTCCAGGTGCGAGCGGGACGGACCGGAGAGCAGGGTTCGCAGCCTCTGCCGCAGCCGGCCGACCGGCTCCGCGACCAGCTCGAGACGGCCGGCGTGCGCGTGCGCCGTCACCAGCGCCGACTGGATCTGAAACGCCCACGGGTCGAGCCAGGAGTCGCTGCTGTGCATCGAGCCGGCCGCGAGCATTCGCTCCACGGCGCTGCGCCACAGGCCGAGCCCGACCTCCGTCAGCCCGCGGGCGAGCGCGATCTCGGCGCGCCCGACGAGATCGGGCCTGTAGAAGGCGTCCTGCTGCGGGGTGTCGTCGCCCTCCGCCTGCCGCAGCCAGTACTCGGCCTCGTCGGGGTCGCCGCGCTGCAGGCAGGCGAGGACGAGGAGCGAGCGGATGCCGATGTAGTCGTGCCCGTCGCCGAGCCACGGCAGCACCTCGAGCGCCGCCTTGAGATGCCCATACGCTTCCTCGCCCTGCCCCGTACGCAAACACAGCTCGCTCAGCCGGGAATGCACCGTGAGCTGCACGGACGGATTGTCGACCGGCGCCAGTTCGGCGACCATCCGGCGAGCCGATGCGAGCGCGCGGTCGATGTCGTGCTCGTACTCCCAGACGTAGGAGGCGATGCACTCGGCGAGGCCGGCGACCAGCGGCTGCTCGCTGTCGCAGAGCCCCCGCAGCACGTCGTAGTCGGGAGGCAGCATCTCGGGGACCGCGCTCAGCACGACCGCGGTGGCGCGCAGCAGCGTGTCCGGCGGGGGCGGGGGCAGCCGCCGGAGGGTGACGAGCTGGCGTACGGCGCGCGGGCCGTAGCCCATGAACACGGTCGCCGTGCCCAACACCGCAGCGGAGCGGGCGACTTCGACGTATTCGGACCCAGGGTAGTAGTGCGACAGCGGCGGGCCGGTGTCCGCGGCGAGGGCGGCGAGGCGGGGAAAGTTGGATTCGGTGGACCACAGAGCGCCGAGGACGGCGGTGAGGGCAGCGATGGTGGGGCCGTCCGTACGGGCCAGGGCGTGCCGCAGGGCCAGCACGAGGTTGTCCTGCTCGGCCTTGATCCGCACCCAGGCGGCCGGCCGTTCCGAGCCGAAGAGCACGTCGTGGTACGCGACCCCGAAGTCCCGTGCCCAGGCGAGGAACCGGCCGACGGCCTCCTCGTCCTCGCCCGCCTCGGCACGCCGGGCCGCGCTGAACTCCCGTACGGTCTCCAGCATCCGGAACCGAACGCCGACCGGGGTGTCGGCGACGGTGAGCAGCGACTGACCGGCCAACTGCTCAAGGAGGAACAGTGCATCCTCGCCAAGCACCTGCTCCGCCGCCTCGCCGGAGAAACCGCCGGGGAAGACGGACAGCGTGCGCAGCGCGGCCCTGACGTCCTCCGAGAGCAGGTTCCAGCTCCACTCCACGACCGCGTGCAGTGTGCGGTGGCGCTCGGGCACGTCCCGCGCCCCGCCGCGCAGCAGCGCGAACCGGTCGCCGAGGCGGCGGGCGATCTCCGGAACCGAAAGGACTCGCACCCGCGCCGCGGCCAACTCCACGGCGAGCGGCAGCCCGTCGAGGTGGCGGCACAGCTCGGCCACCGCGTCCTGCGGCAGCTCAACGCCGGGCCGGGCGGCCCGGGCCCGCTGCGTGAACAGCTCGACCGAGGTGTCGAGACCGAGCTCCGGCAGCCCGTACACCGCCTCCGATGTGAGGCCAAGGGGGGCCCGGCTGGTGGCGAGCACCCGCAGGTCCTTGGAGGACGAGACCAGGGCCTGTACGAGGTCGGCGGCGCCCCGGACGACCTGCTCGCAGTTGTCGAGGACCAGCAGCACGGGCCCGGAGCCGAGCACACCGAGGATGCCGGACACCGGGTCGGCCGAGGCGTGGCCGCTCACGGCGCCGGGCCGCCCCTCGCCCGTGCCGAGCGCGGAGGCCACCTCCGCGGCCACGTCCTCGTCCGCGGTGACGCCGGCGAGCGGCACGAAATACACCACGCGCTGCTCGGCCCGGCGGCTGACGGCGTGCGCGAGCCGGGTCTTGCCGAGGCCGCCGGGGCCGACGACGGTGACGGCGCGGGAAGCGCGCAGCAGCCGCTCCACCGCCGCGATGTCCTCGTCCCGGCCAAGGAGCTGGTTCGGCTCGTGCGGTACGCCGTGCCTGACCGCAGGTGTCTCGCCGCGCAGCAGCTCCTGCTGTACGGCCTTGAGTCCGGCGCCCGGATCCGTGCCGAGCCCGTCGCGCAGCTCACGGCGGTACGCCTCGTACCGCGTCAGCGCCGCGGACGGGCCCGCCGTCGTTGCCTCGCCGCGCAGCAGCTCGGCGAGTATTTCCTCGTCGCGTGGATGCTCCGAGGCGGCCACGGCCAGCGGCCCGGCCGCCTCGGCGTGCCGCCCCAGCCGGGCGAGCGCGAGCGCCTGCGCGCGTACGAGCGTGTTGCGGACGGGGGCGCGCTCGGTGCGCAAGGCGGCTACGGGGTCGTCGGTGTCGCCGGCCCCGTCAGGGGTGCCTTTCCACAGCGCGAGCCCGGCCTCGGCCGCAGCCAGCGATCCTGCGTGGTCCCCGGCCCTGGCCCGGTCCGCGCTCGCGGCGGCGTGCAGCAGCAGGGCGGAGCTGTCGACCTGGTCCTCGGCGAGGGTGAGCCGGTATCCGGTCGGCGTGCTTACCAGGACGTCGGCGCCCAGCTGCGCCCGGGCCCTGGACACGAGGACCTGCAGCGCCTTTCCCGGCCGCTCCGGCAACTCGTCCGGCCACAGCCCTGCCACAAGCCGCTCGGTGCTGCAGCCCGTGCGCAAGTCGCCCGCGAGCAGTGCGAGGAGGCTGCGGAGCCGGGGCGCGGTGACCTCCTGTCCGCGATAGGCGACACGCGGCAGCAGGGTCAGGTCGGTGGTCACCCGTGCAGACTAGCCAAGGCCCGGCCGCCGGAACCCCCGCCGCGGGCCGAACTCCCGCTGCGCGGGCGGCCGTCGCAGCCGCGCCGACCGTTCCTGCACCCGCGCCAAAGCCTGGGGGGTTTGCCGGACAGGCGGACGGCCCTTGCCTGATCCAGAGCGGCCCGATCGGTGTTGCGGAGCAGCGCCTCGGGCTCGGGTAGGCCGGCCGCAGTCGAAGCGCTCAATCGGTCACGTAGCGTGATGCGGGACACTATTGCAAGCATGTGCTTGCAATAGTTAGCGGTGAGGGGGCACTATCGAGTCATGGCATCACTCAACGTCGGCAATCTCGGTGAGTATCTGCGCGAGCAGCGCCGCAATGCCCAGCTGTCGCTGCGGCAGCTCGCCGATGCGGCCGGGGTGTCCAACCCGTACCTCAGCCAGATCGAACGCGGGCTGCGCAAGCCGAGCGCCGAGGTGCTGCAGCAGGTCGCCAAGGCGCTGCGGATCTCCGCGGAGACGCTCTACGTGCGGGCCGGGATTCTGGACGAGCGGGAGCGGGGGGAGCTGGAGACCCGGGCGGTCATTCTGGCCGACCCGTCCATAAACGAGCGGCAGAAGAACGTGCTGCTGCAGATCTATGACTCCTTCCGCAAGGAGAACGGGTTCGAATCCGGCCCCGGGGACACCGGTGACGCATCGGGCCTCAGCGCCGACGGCTCAGATGCCGATACAGCTTCAAAGCCTTCACCACCCTCAAACTGAGTCTGATGATCCGGGAGGACCACAGTCATGGCCATCACCGATGACCTGCGTAAGACCCTCACCGACCCGACCCCCCTCTACTTCGCCGCCGGTACGGCCGACCTCGCCGTCGAGCAGGCGCGGAAGGTCCCGGCACTGATCGAGCAGCTGCGGGCCGAGGCGCCCGAGCGGTTCGAGGCTGTGCGCAACACCGACCCGCGGGCCGTGCAGGAGAAGGTGACCACGCAGGCCAAGGAGGCGCAGGCCACCGTGCAGGCCAAGGTCACCGAGGTGCTCGGTTCGCTCGACACCGATCTGAAGAAGCTCGGCGAGTCCGCCCAGGACCTGGCGCTGCGGGGCCTGGGTGTGGCCGCGGAGTACGCGGTCCGGGCCCGGGAGACGTACGAGAAGGTCGCCGAGCGCGGCGAGCAGACCGTGAAGACGTGGCGTGGCGAGACCGCCGAGGATCTTGTCGAGATCGCCGTCGTGGTCGAGCCGCGGCGGGAGTCCGAGCCGAAGCCGGCGCCTGCCGCGAAGAGCGAGCCGAAGAGCGCTGCCAAGGCGGAGACCCGGACCCCCAGCACCCCCGCCAAGAAGGCGGCGACGCCCGCGCGCAAGCCCGTAGCGAAGAAGCCCACGCCGCCGACCGCCAAGTAGCGCCGCGGCCGATGTGTACCGGGGCGCGGGGCGGGCACCTTTCGGGGTGGCCGGCTCGTTGTCCCGGTACCTTGGCGGCGAGGCGCTCATCCATTTATTAGGCGGTGCACACCATGTTGCTCACGGGGTTCAGCACACTCATCTGGCTGCTCTACCTGATCATGCTCGTCCTGGCCGTGGTCGCACTGTTCCTGGCCGCGACGGCACGCGCGGATGCGTACCGCGCCGCGGACAAGCAGAAGAAGTCCTTCTGGCTGATCATGCTCGGCATCACCGTTGCCGTGAACCTCTTCGTGCCGATCCTGTTCCTGCAGCTTGCGGGCGCGGTCGCGTCGATCGTCTTCCTGGTCGACGTACGGCCCGCACTGAAGGCGGTCTCGGGCGGCGGCGGCCGACCCGGTGGTTCCAGCAGCGACGGGCCGTACGGGCCCTACAACGGCGGGCGTTGAGCGCTCGCGGGTGACGCCGATCCGGGGCGGGGGCGCGGAAGGGACGCGCTCCGGCCCCGGTCACCACCGCGACTCCGGTCGGTGCTCCGGTCGCGGTCGAGCAGCAGGACGGCGACGTCGTCGGTGAGCTCGCCGCCGTTCAGCTCGCGCACCTCGGCGACGGCCGCCTCGAGCAGCGCCTCGCCGCTGAGCCCCTCCGCCAGCTGGCGGTTGATCATCGTGACCATGCCGTCCTGGCCGAGCCGCTGGGTTCCGGTCGGCCCGACGCGGCCCTCGATCAGCCCGTCGGTGTACATCATCAGGCTCCAGGAGCCACCCAGTTCGACCTGACGGCGCGGCCAGCGGGCGTGCGGCAGCAGGCCCAGTGCCGGGCCGCCATCCTCATTCGGGAGCAGCTGCGCCGCCCGGCCGTGGCGAGTGATCAGCGGGGCGGGGTGGCCCGCCAGGCAGAGTCCGGCGCGCCGGCCGTCGGGGGCGATGTCGACGGTGCAGAGCGTCGCGAAGATCTCCTCGCTCTCCCGTTCGTGCTCCAGGACCTGCTGGAGCGTGGAGAGCAGTTCGTCGCCGCAGAGTCCTGCCAGCGTCAATGCCCGCCACGCTATGCGCAGTTCGACGCCGAGCGCCGCCTCGTCGGGGCCGTGGCCGCAGACGTCACCGATCATCGCGTGGACGGTGCCGTCGGGGGTGCGGACCGTGTCGTAGAAGTCCCCGCCGAGCAGCGCACGGCTGCGGCCGGGGCGGTAGCGGGCGGCGAACCGCAGATCGGAGCCCTGGAGCAGCGGGGTGGGCAGCAGTCCGCGTTCCAGCCGGGCGTTCTCCTGGGCGCGCAGTTTCGACTCGGTGAGCTGGTGCTGTGCGACGTCGGCGCGTTTGCGTTCGACGGCGTAGCGGATGGCGCGCGTGAGCAGCCGCCCGTCGAGCTCGCCGCGGAAGAGATAGTCCTGGGCGCCGACGCGTACCGCCTCGGCGGCCAGCTCGGCGTCGTCCTCCGCGGTGAGCGCGAGGACGGCGTGGCGCGGCGCGATGCGCAGGACGTGCTTGAGGGTGGCGAGCTCGGCAGGCCCCTCGGCACCCTCGTCGGCGCGTGTCTCGCTGCTGGGCGGCAGAGCCAGGTCCAGCAGGATGCAGTCGACGTCGTCCGTGAGGAGCCGTCCCGCCTCGGTCAGATTGCGGGCGGTGCGGATGCGGACCCGGGTGCCGGCCGCCGCAGGGAGCTCGGGGACGGTGAAGGTGCCCGCCGGGTCGTCCTCGATCACCAGGAGGGTGAGGTGGGCGACGTGGGTGGTCTCCGCAGCGGGAGCGACACGCTGCTGCGGTACGGGTACGGGCATAGGTTCGGTTTCCTTCCCTCCCCCCGAGGGCGCGGCGGGACGACGATCGACGACCCGCCAGACCGGGACGATAGCGGTATCGGACATGCGAACGGAATGGCGAATGGCATCCGACCCCTGGCATATGCGGAGCCATAAGCCGCGTCCTGTCACGGATCCGGCGAGAAATGCCCGCCCGTGGGCGGACGGAGGGCCATGACAAACATCACCCCTGAGGCGCGGGCGCGGGTGGCGTGACTCACGGCGCGGTCGAGCGAGCGCGTGGTCCGGGTCACTCGCGCGGGGCCGGCACGGTGGGGTCGCTCGGCGGGCCGGCTCGGGTGGGTCACTCGGACGGGGACACCCGGGATCGAGCCGGGCGGGACAGGGCGGTGTGTGGCCCGGTCACCGGTCCGGGCGGACCACTCCGAGGATCTCCATCGAGCCCGCCCCGGCGAGCGTCACATTCCGCCCCGGGCGCGGTGCGTGCACGATGGCGCCGTCGCCGATGTACATCCCCACGTGGCTGGCGTCACCGTGGTAGATGATCAGGTCGCCGGGGCGCATGTCCTTGATGGCGATGTGCGGCAGCTGCCGCCACTGCTCCTGCGAGGTGCGCGGGATCGGCCGTCCCGCAGCCGCCCACGCCTGGGACGTCAGGCCCGAGCAGTCGTACGATCCGGGGCCCTCGGCCCCCCATACGTACGGTTTGCCGATCTGGGCCGTCGCGAAGGCCACCGCCTTCTTGCCGTGTGCGCTCGCCTCGCGGTTGATCTCCTTGAGGGCGCCGGAGCCGAGCCAGGCGGTCTGCGCCTTGTACTCCGCCTCCTGCTCCAGTTCGAGGAGGCGCGCCCGCTCCTCCTTCTCCAGCTGCGATTCCAGTTTCTTCGCCGCTGCGATCTGCCCGTTGATCTGCTTCTTGGCCCTGGCCTGCTTGAGACGGTTGGCCTCGAGCCTCTTCCAGTTACTGCTCGCGTCCTTGGTGTATGTCTCCAAGTCCTCCTGGGTTCTGGTCAGTTCACCGAGAACTCCCTTGGCGGCCTGCTGGCCCTGCCAGACCCTGTTCACGCCGTCCATGAACATCTGCGGGTCGTCGCTGAGCATCATCTGCGCGCCCGGCGGCAGCCCGCCGGTGCGGTACTGCTCGCGGGCCTGGGCGCCCGCCCTGCTCTTGAGGTCGGCAATCTTCGCCTGCCCCGCGACGATCGCCTGCGCCAGTTCGACGATCTCGCCGGACTGCTTCTTCGTCTGCTCCTCGGCGAGGTTGTACGCGTCGGTGGCCGCCTCGGCCTTGAGGTAGAGGGCCTCGATCTCCTTGCGTACCTCTTCGAGGCTCTTCTTCTGCGGACCTGTGGGGGAGTGAGAAGGGGAGGGGGGTGCGGGTGCGGCGAAGGCCTGGGCCGGCGCGGTCAGTACGGCCAGAGCGCAGACCAGAGTGAGCGCAGCAGCGGCACAGTGACGTCGGTTCACGAGCTCCCCCTCCGAGCAGATCTGATTTACCGTCAGTAACTTTTCACGACGTCGTGATCGTGCCACGCCGTACCGAAAAGCAACAGAGGCATTCCCCGTCATCTGGGACGAACGGAGCCGCGTCCGTGTTCCCGGATGCGCCCCGAATCGCGTCTGGTCAGAGTCCGTTGGCCACCGTTCGGCGCCCGCGGTCCACCGCTCCGTGTCTGTCGGGCTACTGCTCGGGCCGCAGCGCCGCCCACTTCACCGTGACTTCGCCCTGCCGCCACCGCCGTACCCCGTCCGTCAGCGGCCAGTCCCCCGACAGGGCGCGCACCGCGGTGATCCAGCGCTGCCGCGCGCCGAGTGAGGCGTACGGAGCCGCCGCGGCCCACGCCCGGTCGAAGTCGCGCAGGAAGGCGTGGACCGGTTCGCCGGGCACATTGCGGTGGATCAGCGCCTTGGGGAGGCGTTCCGCGAGATCGGAGGGGCGGTCGAGGGAGCCGAGGCGCGTGGCGAACGTGACCGTGCGCGGTCCTTCGGGTCCGAGCGCCACCCACACATGGCGCCGCCCGATCTCGTCGCAGGTGCCCTCCACCAGAAGCCCGTCGGGGGCGAGCCGGGCGCACAGCCGCTGCCAGACCGCGGCGACCTCGCCCTCGTCGTACTGGCGCAGCACGTTCGCCGCCCGGATGAGGGTGGGGCGGCCGGCCAGCGGGATCTCGAAGCCGCCGTGGACGAAGGTGAGCCCCTCGCGCTCGTACGGCTTCGCCGCCGCGACCCGCTCCGGGTCGATCTCGATGCCGACGACCGCGGTGCGGGGTTCGGCGGTACGCAGGCGGTGCAGCAGCTCGACGGCGGTCCAGGGGGCGGCGCCGTACCCGAGGTCGACGGCTACGGGGGCGTCGGAACGGCGCAGGGCAGGGCCGTGCGTGGCGGCGATCCAGCGGTCCATGCGGCGGAGCCGGTTCGGGTTGGTGGTCCCGCGGGTCGCGGTGCCGATGGGGCGCATGACAGCGAGCCTAACGATCCCGCGGACCCGGGCGGGCCGCGGTGACGCGCCGTAGCCGATCGTAATGATTTGGCAAAACGGAAACACAAGCGGAAATGAAAGGGTGCCTTCCGCTGTTCCAGGCTTTCGAGGGGGTGCCATGCCCTCTCGGTGTCATGCCCCGAGCGAGGAGGACCGGACGACGTGAGCCAGTACGTCTCTCGGCTCGGCAGCAACCGCATGGCGCCGCGCCTGAGGTTCCCGGGCGCCTTCCCCGGCAGTCACCGCAAGCCCCGTCGCATCGCGATGCTCTCCGTGCACACCTCCCCGCTGCACCAGCCGGGCACAGGCGACGCGGGCGGCATGAACGTCTACATCGTGGAGCTGGCCAAGCGGCTCGCCGCGATCAACATCGAGGTGGAGATCTTCACCCGGGCCACGACCGGTGCCCTGCCCCCCGCGGTCGAGCTCGCGCCCGGCGTCCTGGTCCGGCACGTCGACGCGGGGCCGTACGAAGGTCTGGCCAAGGAGGACCTGCCCGCCCAGCTCTGCGCCTTCACCCACGGGGTGATGCAGGCCTGGGCCGGCCAGCGCCCGGGTTTCTACGACCTGGTCCATTCCCACTACTGGCTCTCCGGCCATGTCGGCTGGCTCGCCGCGCAGCGCTGGGGTGTTCCCCTCGTGCACGCCATGCACACCATGGCGAAGGTGAAGAACGCGGCGCTCGCCGAGGGCGACACCCCTGAGCCGGCCGCCCGGGTCATCGGCGAGACCCAGATCGTCTGCGCCGCCGACCGGCTGATCGCGAACACCGCGGAGGAGGCGGACGAGCTCGTCCGGTTCTACGAGGCCGATCCGGCGGCCGTCGCCGTCGTCCATCCCGGGGTCAACCTGGAACGCTTTCGCCCCGCCGACGGGCGGGCCGCCGCCCGGGCCCGTCTCGGACTGCCCCAGGACGCCTTCATCCCGCTCTTCGCCGGCCGTATCCAGCCGCTGAAGGCCCCCGATGTGCTGCTGCGCGCGGTGGCCGTGCTGCTGGGCCGCGATCCGTCGCTGCGGTCCCGGATGGTCGTACCGGTGGTCGGCGGCCCCAGCGGCAGCGGGCTCGCGAAGCCGGAGGGGCTGCAGAAGCTGGCGGCGCGGCTCGGGATCACGGATGTCGTACGGTTCCACCCACCGGTCGGGCAGGACCGGCTCGCCGACTGGTTCCGGGCG
Source organism: Streptomyces sp. NPDC005181 (assembly GCF_040608395.1). Taxonomy (NCBI): domain Bacteria; kingdom Bacillati; phylum Actinomycetota; class Actinomycetes; order Kitasatosporales; family Streptomycetaceae; genus Streptomyces; species Streptomyces sp. NPDC005181. Next base: position 40,608 of record NZ_JBEXID010000001.1, on the reverse strand, counting down.
GCGTCCGTGCTGGTCATGCCCTCGTACAGCGAATCGTTCGGCCTGGTCGCCATCGAGGCGCAGGCGGCCGGCACCCCGGTCGTCGCGGCGGCCGTGGGCGGGCTGCCGGTGGCGGTACGGGACGGGATGAGCGGCTTCCTGATCCCCGGGCACGACCCGCAGGCGTACGCGCAGCAGCTGGCCCGGTTCGCCGACTCGCCGGAGCTCGTCACCAGGATGGGTGCGGCAGCCGCCGCACACGCGCAGGGCTTCGGCTGGGGCACGGCGGCGTCCGCGACCGCCGACGTCTACACCGCCGCGATGCACGAGCACCGCCGTCGCGTACGCGTGCACCACGGCTGACGTACGCGCGAGCCCGTGGCCGAGGCATGCGAGCGCCACGGCAGACCCCCGCGCACCCACGCCCGCACCCATGCACGCATCCCGGCCGACGCCCGCGCACAGCCACCGCTGCCGTACGCTCACCCCATGGCTGACGTATCCGCCGCAGCGGCAACAGCGCAGGTCATCGAGGCGACGTTGAAGGACGCCGAGCTCGAGTGGGAGAGCCCCGAGTCCGGCAGTTACGTGGTGAAGCTGCCCGGCACCCGCAAGTTGTCCACCACCTGCTCCCTCATCGTCGGCGCGCACTCGCTCTCCCTCAACGCATTCGTCATCCGCCACCCGGACGAGAACGACGCGGCGGTCCACCGCTGGCTGCTGGAGCGCAACCTGCGTCTCTTCGGCGTGAGTTACGCGATCGACCGGCTCGGCGACATCTATCTGGTCGGCCGGCTGCCGCTCTCCGTGGTCACCCCCGAGGAGCTGGACCGCCTGCTCGGCGCCGTCCTCGAAGCGGCCGACGGCTCCTTCAACACGCTGCTGGAACTGGGCTTCGCCAGCGCGATCCGCAAGGAGTACGCGTGGCGGGTGTCGCGCGGCGAGTCCACGCGGAATCTGGACGCGTTCACTCATCTGACTCAGCGTCCCGCCAACTGACCCTCTCGATCGGCCTAATTCGGCGACGCACGACTCTTTCGCTGTGCTGTCGGGCCGTGGCATGCTCACCGCAGACGCAAGTATGAACGTCGTTCACATGCATGAAAGGCGGGTCAGTTCGATGGCTTCTGTGGGGAACATCAGCAGACGTGGACTGCTCGGCAGCGCGGTGGCCGTGGCCGCAGCCGCGGCGACCGGCGTGATCGGCGCGGACACCGCCCGGGCGGCCACGCAGGGCGGTCACACTTCGGGCGGCGCCACCGCGATCTGGCGCGAGTTCGCCGCCGCCCCCTTCACGCACGCCCAGATCCCGTTCATCGGCCGGGCCGGCTACCGGGGCGGCTCCGACCTCCCCCGACACCGCAAGATCGTCGCCAACGTCCTGCACTACGGCGCCGAACCCGACGGTTCCGCCGACGCCGCCCCCGCGATCAACCGTGCCATCGCCGCTGCCGGAGAGCGTGGCGGTGGCACGGTGCTCATCCCCGCAGGCACATACCGCATCGACGACATCATCCGGATCGGCCACAGCAATGTGGTGGTGCGCGGTGCGGGCAGCGGACGTACGAAGCTGTACGCGACCAAGAACCTCACCGAGCTGGTCGGCGTGTACGGCAGCCGCTACGGCGGCGACAAGTCCAGCTGGTCCTGGGCCGGCGGCCTGATCTGGCTCTGCCCCGAGGACCGTTGGACCTCGCTCACCGACGCGATCAAGGCGAAGGCCTGGCCCTTCGAGGGCTGGACCGGCAACAAGCGCGACGAGTGGCAGACCCTGACGACGGTCGCACCCGCCCGCCGCGGCGACCGGTCGGTCACCGTCGGGTCGACGAAGCAGCTGAGGCGCGGTCAACTCGTCCTGCTCCGCCTCGCCGACGACACCGGCCACACCCTCCTGGAGCACATGGCGGGAGGCGGCCCCGGCCCGGAGGCGTACTACTGGGACGACAAGACCAAGCTGACCTCGTACGTTCCCTACGAGTGGCCGGTCCGCATCACCGCCGTACACGGGCACGAGGTCACCCTGGAGCGCCCGCTTCCGCTGGATGTCCGCCCCGAGTGGGACCCGCGCCTGACCACGCTCGCCACTCCGCTGACCGGCTCGGGCGTCGAGGGCCTCACCCTCGAGGCGGTCGAGACCCCGCAGCCGCTGCATCTGCTCGACAAGGGGTACAACGGGGTCGCGTTCCAGTGCGCGTACGACTGCTGGGCGGACGACATCACCGTCCGCCACGTCGACAACGGCTTCGGGCTGATCGGCGCGTCCGCCTGCACCCTGCGCCGTACCCGGGTCGAGGGCCGCGGCTCCCACCACCCGTACTACTGCCGTGAGGGCTCGCACGACAACCTGATCGAGGACTTCACCATCGCCCAGCGCACCGTCCCGGCGCCCGCAGGGACGCAACTGCACGGCATCAATGTCGAGGGGCTGTCCAGCTACAACGTCTGGTCGCGCGGTGAGATGGAGATGGGGACGTTCGACTCGCACCGCGGGATGCCGTTCGCCAACGTCCGCACCGACATCACGGTGAACAACAACGGCCGGCACGGCGGCGACGCGAGCGCGGGACCGCTCTTCGGCGCCCGCTTCACGCACTGGAACATCCGGGTCACCAACGGGCGGGCCGGCTTGATGCGGATCGACGGGCTCGCCCCGTACAGCGCGACGGTCGGCGTCAGCGAGGTGACGGAGTTCGACCAGATCGACGTCCCGGACTTCACCGGCGATCTGCACACGCGGCTGGAGGCGTACGGCACACCGGAAGCGGTGTGGCCGCCGAACCTGCACGACGCACAGCGCGCACTGGTGCGCTGACGGGCGTCGGCGCTGCGGTCACTCCCGGGTCCGCAGCGCCGACTCGACGTCCACCAGCGCCGATTCGAGCTGCGGCCCCACCTCGTGCCACACCCACTCCCGCATTGCGGCGGGGGAGCGGCGGGGGACGGTCTCCACGAGCATGATCAGGTAGAGGTAGCAGCGGTAGAGAGCGAGCCGCAGCCGCAGGGACGAGTCGAAGACCACGACCTCGCCCGCCGTCGACGCATGCCCGGCGAGGAGATCCTCGTCCTTCTCCACATCCCCGAGCAGGGCGAGCGAGACGAAGTCGGCGGCCGGGTCGCCCCAGAACATCCGCTCCCCGTCGATGATCCCGCCGATGGTCCGGGCCCCCGGCTCCCCGTCGACGAGCAGATTGCCCTGCCACAGGTCGAAGTGGACGAGGGCGGGCCGGGTGACGTCGTCGAGGACGGGCGCCGCGGCGGCGAGCAGTGCACGGATCCGGTCCGTCGGGCGCGGCAGCCAGGCGCAGTACGTGTCCGCGTCGGCGAGCACGGCGTCCGTCATCGCGGTGAACGCGTGCCGCCAGGTCGGGGCCGGCGGGCCCAGTGCCTGCCCTGGATAACCGAACCCGCCGCGCCCGGTGACGGAGTGCAGCCGCCCGACGAGCTGCCCCAGCTCATGCCGGAGCCGCCGCTCCTCACGGTCCGTCAGGGCCGGGCTGATTCCGTACCAGGACTTACCGGGGCAGGCCGACATGATCAGGTACGGTCCGGTCGCGGAGCCGGGATCGAGCCGGCTGTGCACGACGACGGGGACCGCGACGTCCCCTGCCGATACCGCCGCCGAGTAGAAGGCGACTTCGTTGACCAGGAGGTCGCGCTCGTACCTCATCCCGGCGACGGTGGGCGGCGGCGGGATTTTCACCACCCAGTCCCGCCCGTCGGTGAGCGTGACGCGGGTGACGGTGTTGTACGTGCCGCCGGTGAGCGGGCTGCACGCCGCGATGCGTTCCGACCCGAGTCCGATGTCATCGAAGACACTGGAGACGGTTGCTCGGCTCTGCATGTACGTGCCCCTTTGCGTCAGTTGTGGAGCGGGCTGTCCTGCACCGGCACCGGCCCGGCGTCTTCACGGGGTGATCACAACGCAATCACGATCAAGTTCTTTGCCCGAATTGGTTGATCGTCAAACCACTGCTGACTCATAGAGTTGGGCCATGAGACCTACTGCCATACGCCGCGCCGCCGTTGCCGCCTGTGCGGCCTCCCTCGCCCTGGCCGCCACCGCCTGCGGAAGCTCGGATTCCGGCAGTGGGGGCGCGGACGGCAAGGGCAAGGAGAGCCCTGCGGCCACGCCGGCAGCGGCCAAGGCGCTGACCGCCGCCGAGCTGGACAAGGCGGCGCTGGTCCAGGGCGACGTCAAGGGACACAAGGTCAGCAAGGCGGGTAAGGACGACGTCCTCGCTCCCTCCGCCGTCACCGTGGACAACAAGGCCTGCGACACCTTCGCCGACGCACTGCTGGGCGCTCAGGTCGGCAAGCCCGCGGCGGCCAACCAGCGCAAGGTCGTCAGCGAGCCCAAGAAGGACCAGAAGGAGAAGCAGGACAGCGCGGATGCGGAGGAGGCGTTCATCGCGGCCTTCGATATCACGACGACGATGACGTCCCTCTCCTCGTACGACGGCAAGGGCGCCCAGGACACGATCGACGGCCTGCGCACCGCAGCCACCGCCTGTTCCGGCGGCTTCGGCCTCACGGTGGCCGGCGACAAGCAGAAGGTCGTCAAGATCGAGGAGGAGAAGATCACGGGCGGCGAGGAGGCCGCAGCCTGGACGGTGACGGTGGAACAGGGCGGCGAGAAGGCCCCGTTCAAGCTCGTGGTCGTGCGCCAGGGCGCCACGATCGCCTCGTTCACCTCGCTCAACCTGGCGGCGTCCGGCACGGGCAAGGACTTCGGGCTGCCGACCGCGGTGGTCGACGCACAGCTCGCGAAGCTGGTCTGAGCAGCGGGGCCCGCCGGGGCAACGGGCCTCGGGGCAAAGGGCCTCAGGGCAGCGGGACGAGCCTCACCACAGTGACGGTGAGGACGGATCCGGAGACGTAATAGAGCACGATGGCCCCGAGGACCGTCGCCTCGCGCCGGTCGTGCTCGCTCTTGACGGCCGACGACCCGTGCCCGTACGGGTCGTGGCCCAAGGTCCGCGCCATCTCGTGCCGGAACGTACCGTCGTCCCGCATCTTGGCCAGGGTGTCGTCGGCGGGCGGGGCGTAGGAGATGCGGAAACTCAAGAGACGCTCCGCCTCTCGGCCTCGTCCCGCGCCAGCCGGTCCAGGATCCGTTCGGCCTCGGGGTCGGGCACGGCCTCCAGCATCCAGTGCCGCATGACCGCCTGGATCTCGTGCACCCCGGCCTCGTTGATGGCGTGGTCGAACTCCGCCCGTCTGTCCTCGGGGAGCGTGGCGCGGATATCCGGGATGCTGTTAGGCACGTCGACTTCGGTGCCGCCGACAAAGGTCTTCAGAGGCTCGCCCACGATGGTTCTCCCGGTCTCCCGACGTGCGCCACAGAGTACGTCGGCGGGTGCGGTGCGGCATCATCGCCATTTCCACCATGGGTGCAGGGGAGTTGGAGCGGATCCGGGAGCCGGGTCCGCCGACTCGGGCAGGCCGCGTACGGCGGAACGCATGCGGTCGGACGTGGTTGTCGGATGGCGCGCGTCACCGCCCGGTAGGAGCACGGTCATCAGCGGCGGACGCCTTCAAAGCGCGCGCCGATCAAGAAACGTCACGTCCGGCACCCGTGAGCACGTCCTCTTGATCGGCTCTGCGAAGCCCGGCTTCATCTGTGCTTTCGATGACTGCGGTTGCTGTCAGGTAGTGGTGCCCGTTCCTCTGCGCCGGAACAGGAGCCGGGTGCCGCGCATGAAAAGGATGAACACCGCCCGGACGACCACGAAGACCGTGGTGAGGGCAAGCACATGAGCAACGACGTCAGAGATCGCGATCCCGGGGTCGGGTACGTCAAGGAGGCGCGAGAGCTCTGCGACCACTACGACCAGCCCGAACATGAACGGCAGCCATTCCCAGTGAGTCCGTGAGCGCCAACTCACCGCGGCCTGCCGCCTCTGCCGCCATCGACGAGTGCCCAGGCTGAGGATGACACTGAGGGCCATCATCGAAACGGGCGTCCACAGATCCCACCAGTCCACGGTGAGCTGCACGGCTCCTCCTCCCTTGCGGCCTTGTGGCCTGCCTGGACGGGCGGTGAGCCTACCGCGCGGACGGCGGTGCCGAGCGGGGCGGAGCGCACCGGCGACGGACGGCCCACGGGCAGCGACAAGCCCCCTGCCGGCGGAGAACCCGCAGGCAGGGGGCTTGATCGTGCGTGGGTGCTACTTCTTGCCCTGGTTCTTCACGGCCTCGATGGCGGCCGCCGCCGCGTCCGGGTCGAGGTACGTGCCGCCCGGCTTCAGGGGGCGGAAGTCTGCGTCCAACTCGTAGGCGAGCGGGATGCCGGTCGGGATGTTCAGGCCCGTGATGTCGGCGTCGGAGATGCCGTCGAGGTGCTTGACCAGGCCGCGGAGGCTGTTGCCGTGGGCGGCGACCAGGACCGTGCGGCCGGTCAGCAGGTCCGGGACGATGTCGTCGTACCAGTACGGCAGCATGCGCTCGACGACGTCCTTGAGGCACTCGGTCCGCGGGCGCAGCTCGCTCGGGATCGTGGCGTAACGCGGGTCGTCGCTCTGCGAGAACTCGGTGCCGTCCTCGAGGGCCGGCGGCGGGGTGTCGTACGAGCGGCGCCAGAGCATGAACTGCTCCTGGCCGAACTCGGCGAGCGTCTGCGCCTTGTCCTTGCCCTGGAGGGCGCCGTAGTGGCGCTCGTTCAGCCGCCAGGAGCGGTGGACCGGGATCCAGTGGCGGTCCGCGGCCTCCAGCGCGAGCTGGGCGGTGCGGATGGCGCGCTTCTGGAGAGAGGTGTGCAGGACATCGGGGAGCAGACCGGCGTCCTTGAGCAGCTCACCGCCGCGGACTGCCTCCTTCTCGCCCTTCTCGGTGAGGTTGACGTCCACCCAACCGGTGAACAGGTTCTTCGCGTTCCATTCGCTCTCGCCGTGGCGGAGGAGGATCAGCTTGTACGGTGCGTCGGCCATGGCTCCGAGCGTAATCGAACCCTCTCGGCCTTCGCGCCCCCGGTCACAGGGCGGACACCGCGAGGGGGCGGCCGGGGACGATTGACGGCCCGCGTCAATCGACTGGCGGTCGAGAACCCCCACTTCGTAATGTTCGGACTGCTATCGGGCCACTTACCGGCCGCATCCGTTCCGTACGCCCTGGGGGAACCCGTATGTCTGTCGCCGGTCTCAGACGGGCCGCACACGAGACTGTCTCCGGTCTCCCCAGAGAGTTCTGGTGGCTGTGGACCAGCACCCTGGTCAACCGGCTCGGGGCGTTCGTCGCCACGTTCATGGCGCTCTACCTGACCCTGGACCGCGGCTACTCCGCCTCGTACGTCGGTCTGGTAGCCGCGCTGCACGGGTTGGGCGGGGTCGTCTCCTCGCTCGGTGCGGGGGTGATGACCGACCGGCTCGGGCGCCGGCCCACCATGCTGATCGCGCAGAGCTCGACCGCGGTGTCGGTGGCCGTGCTCGGATTCATGGTCCATCCGGTCGCGATCGCCGCCGTCGCCTTTGTCGTCGGTATGACCAGCAACGCGTCGCGGCCCGCCGTGCAGGCGATGATGGCCGACATCGTCCGCCCCGAGGACCGGGTGCGGGCGTTCTCCTTGAACTACTGGGCGGTCAACCTCGGCTTCGCGGTCTCCTCCGCCGGTGCCGGGTTCATCGCCGAGTACAGCTATCTCGCCGGGTTCCTGGTCGAGGCCGCGATGACGCTGTTCTGCGCGGTCGTCGTCTTCCTGAAGGTGCCGGAGTCCCGGCCGCAGAAGGCGTCCGCGGTGGTCAGCGGCGCGTTGCCGGACGAGCCCGATGTCCGGCTCTCCACCGTGCTGCGCGACGGCCGGTTCATGAGCGTCGTCGGGCTGTCGTTCGTGGTGGCGCTGATTTTCCAGCAGGGGTACGTGGGGCTGCCGGTCGCGATGGGTACGGACGGGCTCTCCAGCTCCGACTTCGGCACCGCGATCGCCGTCAACGGCGTGATGATCGTGGCGCTCCAGATCCCGGTCACCCGCTTCATCCAGCACCGCGACCCGCGCCGGCTGCTGATCGTGTCGTCGCTGCTGGCGGGGTACGGATTCGGGCTGACCGTGTTCGCCGGGTCGGTCGCCGTGTACGCGCTGACGATCTGTGTCTGGACGATCGGCGAGATCATCAACGCACCGGTCCAGAGCAACCTGGTCGTCAGCCTCTCCCCGGCCCACGGCCGGGGCCGCTACCAGGGCATGTACACGCTGTCGTGGTCGGCGGCCGCGCTGGTTGCTCCGCTGATGTCCGGTCTGGTGATCGACCACTACGGGGCGAAGTGGCTGTGGGGGATGTGCGGGGTGCTGGGGACGGTCGCGGCGCTCGGGTACGCGGTGCTCATGCGCGGACTTCCGGCGGAGGAGAAGGCGACCGGGGTGGTGGCGGTGACGGCCGCGGAGGCCGAGCCGGATGCCGCCTCGGGTGCGCCGCAGGGCGTGGTGGAGCGGGCGGTCTGACCGGCGTGGGCGGGCGCAGGCGCGCCCGCCCCCCCCACGTGTCTGTTACGCGGTGGTCGCCGGTTCGTGTGGTGCGCGCTGTTCGGGGCCGGTGCCGTCTCGCCGCGGTTGCGGGCCCAGAGGTAGTACACCGGCGTCGTCACCGCCAGGCCGACGAGCCGGGACAGGCCCGCGCCGCCGAACGGTTCGACCAGCGGGCCCGTGCAGAGGAGGTCGCGTACGGCGTCGGGCACGGCTTCCGCGGCCTCGACAGCGCATCCTTCCCGCCCACCACCGCGGGGTGGCCCGTACCCGCCGCGCGCCCCGGAGCCCGTCACCGCCTGAAACGGCACTGCCTCAAACGGCACCGGACCGGCTCCCCGCAGGGGGCGCCGGTCCGGTGCCGTCCGGTCAGCCGCAGTCAGCCGCCGCACTGGCACGGGGCGCCCGACTGGCAGCCGCACCCGCAGCCCGAGCCGCAGCCACAGGCACCGAGCACCGTCAGATGAACCACTTCAGCGGGTGTCTCCTGCTGTGGCTCGGTCGTGGGGGAGTCGGCCATCGTTCCTCCTCAAGGACATGCATCCAGGCGTACGACAAGGCCGTACGCCCGACAATGCCGTACGACCGGGGCGTACGACGTCGGCGTGCCGCCCCACCCCATTGCATGCCCAATCGGACCCGCACATGAACGGCGCACCGACGGCGCACGAGTGCAGAGGGCGCCGCCCGGTCTCCGCTACGCGCCCTCCACCGAGGTCGGCGCCTGCAGGTCATCGGCGTGCTCGCCCGTCACGAGGTAGACGACCCGCTTGGCGACCGACACGGCGTGGTCGGCGAAGCGCTCGTAGTAGCGGCCGAGCAGCGTCACATCGACGGCCGTCTCGATGCCGTGCTTCCAGCGGTCGTCCATCAGGTGCTGGAACAGTGTGCGGTGCAGCAGGTCCATCTCGTCGTCGTCCTGCTCCAGCTGGAGCGCCAGGTCGACATCCTTCGTAATGATCACCTCGGCGGCCTTGGCCATCAGCCGCTGCGCCAGCTGTCCCATCTCCAGGATGGTGGCGTGCAGGTCGTTCGGCACCGCCGAGTCCGGGAAGCGCAGCCGGGTCAGCTTGGCGACGTGCTGGGCGAGGTCGCCCGAGCGCTCCAGGTCGGCGCTCATCCGCAGCGAGGTGACCACGATCCGCAGGTCGGTCGCGACGGGCTGCTGGCGCGCGAGCAGGGCGATCGCCCGCGCCTCCAGGTCGTGCTGGAGGTCGTCGACCTTCTGGTCCGCGGCGATCACGCTCTCCGCGAGCTTGAGATCGGCGTCGAGCATGGACGTCGTCGCCCGCCCGATCGCCGACCCGACGAGCCGGGCCATTTCGACGAGGCCTTCGCCGATCGAGTCGAGTTCCTCGTGGTAAGCGTCGCGCATGGAAGTCCCTCTCCAGTCCTCACTAAGGCCGGGGCCAGGTCTGAACCCCACGCTCTCACCCTGTGGGGCGTACGCGTCCGGACCCGGCCGACCAAGTGAACCAGCCCTTGCCCCTCAGTGAATTCTGGGCGACGAGTGTTCGAGTAGGCACCTGGGCGGCTGGGAGAGTGGGCTCGCACCCGCTTAACCTTTAGGTATGGACGTGAACGCGGCGGTCGCCGCAGCTGCAGCGATCGCCGGGTTGTGCACCGGTGTGATCGCCATGCTGGCGTTCCGCTGGAGCGAGCGCGACCAGAAGAAACCGACGCGCACCTCTCTGCGGCCCGACAGCAACGGGGCACTGCCCCCCGGGGTCGACACGGTCCTGTCCGTGCTCTCCTCCTCCGCGGTCGTGCTCGACGAGAGCGACAGCGTCGTCAAGGCCAGCTCCGCCGCGTATGCGCTGGGACTGGTCAGGGGCGGCCGGCTGGCCGTCGAACCGATGCTGAACATGGCCAGGGACACCCGCCGGGACGGCGAGATAAGGCAGGTCGAACTGGACCTCCCGCGGCGCGGTACCGGCCGGGGCGAGGCCCTCGCGGTCTCCGCCCGGGTCGCCCCCCTGGGCTCCCGGCTGGTGCTCCTGCTGGTCGAGGACCTCACCGAGGCCCGCCGTATCGAAGCGGTACGGCGCGACTTCGTCGCCAACGTCAGCCATGAGCTCAAGACCCCGGTCGGTGCGCTCTCGCTGCTCTCCGAGGCCGTCATGGACGCCTCCGACGACCCGGAGGCGGTGGAGCGGTTCGCAGGCCGGATGCAGATCGAGGCGACCCGGCTGACCAACCTCGTACAGGAACTGATCGACCTCTCCCGGGTGCAGAACGACGACCCGCTGGAGGACGCCGAGCCGGTCCGGGTGGACGAACTGGTCGCGGAGGCCATCGACCGTTGCCGCCAGCAGGCCGGAACGAAGCAGATCACCATGGCTGCCGGCGGCATCGCGGAGCTCCGCATCTGGGGCAACCGCGGCCAGCTCGCCGCGGCACTCGGCAATCTCGTCGAGAACGCCGTCAACTACAGCCCCGCCCGCACCCGCGTCGGCATCGCCGCGAGGCGCCTGGCCGTACCGGGCGGGGACCAGATCGAGATAGCCGTGACCGACCAGGGCATCGGCATCTCGGAGAAGGACCGAGAGCGGGTCTTCGAGCGCTTCTACCGCGTCGACCCGGCCCGCTCACGGGCCACCGGTGGCACCGGTCTCGGCCTCGCCATCGTCAAGCACGTGGCCGCCTCGCACGGCGGGGAGGTCACCGTATGGAGCTCGGAGGGCCAGGGCTCCACCTTCACCCTGCGGCTGCCCGAAGCGGGTTCCGTACGGGACCGAGACCGCACATCCGGCGGACCGCTCATCGTCAACGGTGACGACGGGACCTACCTGACCGCCCAACCCGACACCCTTGAAACATTCCCTGCCCCGGAGGTCCTTCCGTGACCCGAGTGCTTGTCGTCGAGGATGAGGAATCCTTCAGCGACGCTCTGTCCTACATGCTTCGCAAGGAAGGCTTCGAGGTCGCCATCGCGGCCACCGGCCCCGACGGGCTCGACGAGTTCGAGCGCAACGGCGCCGACCTCGTCCTCCTCGACCTGATGCTGCCGGGCCTGCCCGGCACCGAGGTCTGCCGCCAGCTGCGCAGCAGGTCCAACGTCCCCGTGATCATGGTCACGGCCAAGGACAGCGAGATCGACAAGGTCGTCGGCCTGGAAATAGGAGCCGACGACTATGTGACCAAGCCGTTCTCCTCGCGGGAGCTCGTCGCCCGCATCCGCGCGGTGCTGCGCCGCCGCGGCGAGCCGGAGGAGGTCACGCCGGCCGCCCTGGAGGCGGGCCCGGTCCGGATGGACGTGGACCGTCACGTCGTCACGGTCTCCGGCGGCAAGGTCGATCTCCCGCTCAAGGAGTTCGACCTGCTGGAGATGCTGCTGCGCAACGCGGGCCGGGTGCTCACCCGGATGCAGTTGATCGACCGCGTCTGGGGCGCGGACTACGTGGGTGACACCAAGACCCTCGATGTCCACGTCAAGCGTCTGCGCGCCAAGATCGAGCCGGACCCGGGAGCGCCGCGCTTCCTGGTCACGGTGCGCGGCCTGGGCTACAAGTTCGAGCCGTAAACCGGCCGCCAGGCACAGATGACGCAGGCGCCCCCCGCCCGGGGGGCGCCTGCGTCATGCGTCACGTCAGTAGTCGGTCGACGTGTCCGTCGACGCCGAAGCCGCGTCGGTCGGGGTGTCCTCGCTGCCCGCGGCGCCCGTCTCATCGGCCGGGGCGTTCTCGCTGCCCGCGGCGCCCGCCTCCTCGGACGGCGCGCCCGGGGTCGCGGACTCGGACGGCGAGGCGGACGGCGTCTCTGCCGGTGCCGCCGGCAGCGAGCTCGGGCCGAAGTCCTTGAAGAAACTGGTGGCCGGGACGACGAATGCGCCGAGCGGGACGTCACCGGTCTCGCTGAACTTGAAGACGACCGCCTGCACGTTGCCGGTCTGCGCGGCCTCGCGGCCGTTCTCGATCACGGCGGACGCATTGCCCTCGCCGCCCAGGACGACCCTGCCGCCGGCCGGGACGACGACCGGTCCCGAGCCCTCGGCGGCGTGCAGCTGCACCGAGACGTCGGAGCCCGGCAGGGTGATGGCGTCGAGTGTCTGGCGCTTGGTGCCGTTGTTGAACAGCGTCGCCGTGACGACGGCCGGACCCTCGGCGTCGCGCTCCGGCTGGGTGATGACGTTCGCGTTCTGGATCCTGATGTCACCGAGGGTGGTGGCAGCGTTGTCCGGCTTGATCTCGAGCGTCTGCGCGTCATTGCCGGCAGCACACGCGGAAAGTGCACCGATCGAGATCACGATGGCGGCGGCGGCAAGGGCGCCGCGTCGAAGGCTGCGGCTCACGGCTGCGGCAACTCCTTGAACGTACGACTTCACGGACGGGAGGGGCGAGCGACGTAAAGCCGCCCTAAGGGTGTGTCAGCGGCCTTAGGTTACCGAGCCGCCGTCCCCGCCCCGCACCCGACCCGCCCCTACTGCCCCGGTCATCACCATCGGAGCCCTCACCGGACCCCCGCCCCCGGCCCTCGCCCCCCGGCCCTCGCCCCGCGATTCGCACGCCGTTCGCCGTTCACATAACGGGCTTGATCAATTCCCCGGACCGTGGCGCATTCCTTGCACATAATCTCCGCAGCAGCCGATCGTTGATCAATTTCATTGGCCATAGGTACTTACGTCCGTACGGGTGATCGATCTCCGAACGGCGTACGGAAAGTTCATCATCTGGAATCCGGCAAACCGGGACGTTCGGTCCCTTCGCGGCGGGTTCGGGGGCGTGTAACGTGCGCGTTTCACCTGCCCCGTACAGACGCTCCGACCTGCGAATACCGTCTCCCAGAAGCCTTCCGCAGCACGTTCCTGTTGCTGTTGTCAAGCCCCGAGATATGCCCTGACCTGCGAAAACGCCATTCAGGAGAAGTCGTTCTCGTGTTACCCTGGATAGCCACGGAAGGGGTACCTGTCACATGACGTTCAAGGTTGGCGACACCGTGGTCTATCCCCATCACGGGGCCGCGCTGATCGAGGCTATCGAAACTCGCCAGATCAAAGGCGTGGACAAGACCTACTTGGTGCTCAAGGTCGCCCAGGGCGACTTGACGGTTCGTGTGCCGGCGGACAATGCGGAGTTCGTGGGTGTGCGCGACGTAGTCGGGCAGGAGGGGCTGGACCGGGTCTTCGAGGTGCTGCGTGCGCCGTACGCCGAAGAGCCGACGAACTGGTCCCGGCGCTACAAGGCAAATCTCGAGAAGCTCGCCTCCGGCGATGTCATCAAGGTCGCCGAAGTAGTTCGTGACCTGTGGCGTCGTGAGCGCGAGCGTGGACTCTCCGCAGGTGAGAAGCGCATGCTCGCCAAGGCGCGGCAGATCCTGGTGAGTGAACTCGCTCTCGCGGAGAACACGAACGAAGACAAGGCCGAGGCTCTGCTCGACGAGGTCCTCGCGTCCTGACCCGGATCGCACCGGTCATAAATAAATGTGCCGCGGTGCCCGCTGGCCAGCCGTATTCACGGTGTGTCGTCGGGCGCTGCGGCATGTCCGGAATCACTCCGGACCACCTCATCGATACTTTCGATATCTTGCTCGCGATCTTGCACAGCCAACCCCGAGCGGCCCGATGCGGCTGACCCGACCCCGACCGGGGGTCACGGAAAGGGTCCCGGTCAAGTCAAGCGTCGCGCCCGGCTCGCTTGTGGCCATACCCATGTCGGCTGTGGAAACAAACATGCTGATGCTTCGGAGTGCAACCGATGTCTGATCAATCGCGTCCGTACCGCACCGCCGCGGTGATTCCCGCCGCCGGCCGCGGCGTACGGCTCGGCCCGGGCGCCCCCAAGGCGCTCCGCGCGCTGAGCGGAACGCCCATGCTCATCCACGCGGTACGGGCCATGGCGGCGTCCCGGTCCGTCTCCCTGGTCGTCGTGGTCGCACCACCGGACGGCGCGCCCGAGGTCAAGAACCTGCTGGACGAACACGCCCTGCCCGAACGCACCGACTACGTCGTCGTGCCGGGCGGAGACACCCGCCAGGAATCGGTCGGGCTCGGCCTCGACGCCCTGCCCGAGGACATCTCCGTCGTCCTCGTCCACGACGCGGCCCGCCCGCTGGTGCCCGTCGACACCGTGGACGCGGTGATCGAGGCCGTACGGGACGGGGCGCCCGCCGTCGTCCCCGCACTGCCGCTCGCCGACACCGTGAAAGAGGTCGAGCCCGGCGCGCCCGGCGAGCCGGAACCGGTGCTCGGTACGCCCGTACGGGCCAGGCTGCGCGCCGTACAGACCCCACAGGGCTTCGACCGGGACACCCTGGTCCGCGCCCATGCGACGGTCGCCGTCGACGGCGAGGGCGCGACCGACGACGCGGGCATGGTCGAACAGCTCGGGGCGCCCGTCGTGGTCGTACCCGGGCACGAAGAGGCATTCAAGGTGACCCGGCCACTGGATCTGGTGCTGGCCGAGGCGGTTCTCGCACGCAGGAGGGCGAACGATGGGTTCTGAGCACGCACCGGTGATTCCGCAGGTCGGCATCGGCACGGACATCCACGCCTTCGAGGAGGGTCGCGAGCTGTGGTGCGCGGGCCTGCTCTGGAAGGGCGAGGGCCCCGGTCTCGCCGGCCACTCCGACGCCGATGTCGTCGCCCACGCCGCCTGCAACGCGCTCTTCTCGGCAGCCGGCCTCGGTGACCTGGGCCGGCACTTCGGCACGGGGCGCCCCGAGTGGTCGGGCGCCGCGGGCGTCACTCTGCTGGCCGAGGCGGCTCGGATCGTCCGCGCCGAGGGGTTCGAGATCGGGAACGTCGCGGTCCAGGTCATCGGCGTACGGCCGAAGATCGGCAAGCGGCGCGACGAGGCGCAGAAGGTGCTGTCGGCGGCGGTCGGCGCCCCCGTGTCGCTGTCGGCCGCCACATCGGACGGCCTCGGCTTCACGGGCCGCGCCGAGGGGCTGGCGGGACTCGCGACGGCCCTGGTCTACCGGGCCGGCTGACCGCGCACCGGTCGGGCACCGCCGCCTCTGCCCGGTGGGCCCAGGGGCCTCCGCACGACGGCACCACGCGGGGGCACCCGCTGGAAGGGTGGGCGGCGTTGCCCGGTTGGAGGTACGTGTAGGAGCACTGCACGCACCCGCACCACCTCCAGGAGGATGTACGCCATGACCGCCGAACTCTCCGACGAGCTCAGGTCGCTCCTCGACACCCCCGTCTTCGTGAACGTCGCCACCATCCAGCCCGACGGCAGCCCTCAGTTGTCCCCTGTCTGGGTGAAGAGGGACGGCGACGACGTCCTCTTCTCGACGACCCGCGGCCGTCGCAAGGAGCAGAACCTGATCCGCGACCCGCGCGTCTCCGTCGTTGTGCAGCCGTTCGCCGCCCCGTACACCTACGCCGAGATCCGCGGCACCGCCGCCCTCACCACCGAGGGCGGCGAGGAACTCATCGACGAGCTGTCCGTGAAGTACACCGGCAAGAAGTACGCGGAATTCAACCCCGCATCCGGCGACGACGACGAGCGTGTCGTCGTCCGGATCACCCCGCGGAAGATCGTCGGGCGTATCTGAGGACCCGTTCGGGATCGTGCTTGTCACAAAGTTGTCCCCGCGATCCCGCATGGGTCGCGGGGCACTGGTGCGGGCCCACTACCCTTGAGGGGTGACTATTCGCCTGTACGACACCAGCGCCCGGCAGATCCGTGACTTCGTCCCGCTCACAGCGGGCTGTGTCTCGATCTACCTCTGTGGCGCGACTGTCCAGGCCGCCCCGCACATCGGGCACATCCGGTCCGGTCTGAACTTCGACATCATGCGCCGCTGGTTCGAGTACCGCGGCTACGACGTCACGTTCATCCGGAACGTCACCGACATCGACGACAAGATCATCAACAAGTCGGCCGAACAGGGCCGCCCCTGGTGGTCGATCGGGTACGAGAACGAGCGCGCGTTCAACGCCGGCTACGACGCCCTCGGCTGCCTCCCGCCCACCTACGAACCGCGCGCGACCGGCCACATCACCGAGATGATCGAGATGATGCGCGGCCTCATCGAGCGCGGTCACGCCTACGCGGCCGACGGCAACGTCTACTTCGACGTGCGGTCGTTCGCCGGCTATCTGGCGCTCTCCAACCAGGACCTGGACGATCTGCGTCAGCCGTCCGGCGACGGCGAGACCGGCAAGCGCGACCAGCGCGACTTCGCGATGTGGAAGGTCGCCAAGCCCGGCGAGCCGAGCTGGGAGACCCCGTGGGGCCGTGGTCGGCCCGGCTGGCACCTGGAGTGCTCCGCCATGGCGCACAAGTACCTCGGCACCGCCTTCGACATCCACGGCGGCGGCATCGACCTGATCTTCCCGCACCACGAGAACGAGATCGCCCAGGCCAAGGCCTACGGCGACGAGTTCGCGAAGTACTGGGTGCACAACGGCTGGGTCACCATGTCCGGCGAGAAGATGTCGAAATCGCTCGGCAACTCCGTGCTGGTCAGCGAGATGGTCAAGGCGTGGCGACCGATCGTGCTGCGCTACTACCTCGGCACCCCGCACTACCGGTCGATGATCGAGTACAGCGAGGAGGCACTGCGCGAGGCCGAGTCCGCGTTCGCGCGGATCGAGGGCTTCGTGCAGCGCGTCATCGAGAAGGCGGGCGGCGAGGTCGCGGCCGCCCCCGAGGTGCCGCCCGCGTTCGCCGAGGCGATGGACGACGACCTGGGCGTCCCGCAGGCGCTCGCAATCGTCCACACCACGGTCCGGCAGGGCAACTCCGCTCTCGCCGCCGACGACAAGGAAGCGGCCGTCGCAAGGCTCGCGGAGGTACGGGCCATGCTCGGCGTCCTCGGCCTCGACCCGCTCGACCCGCACTGGGCGGGCGAGGGCGACCGCGGCGAGGATCTGCACGGGGTCGTCGACACGCTCGTACGCCTCGTCCTGGACCAGCGTCAGTCGGCCCGCGACCGCAAGGACTGGCCCGCCGCCGACGCGATCCGCGACCAGCTCAACCAGTCGGGCCTCGTCATCGAGGACAGCCCGACCGGCCCACGATGGACGCTCGGCCCGCGCCAGTAGTCCTCACCGTGTGCCGCCCGGCGATCCGGGCGGCACACTTTCATTACGTACGCACGTCTGAAGCAACGAAACAGGTAGGTCATGGCCGGGAACAGCCAGCGCAGGAACCGCCGCACGTCCAACAAGAAGGGCATGCAGGTCGGCAGCGGTGGGCAGCGTCGCCGTGGCCTGGAAGGCAAGGGACCGACGCCGCCCGCCTCCGTCCGCAAGGGACACAAGAAGAACCGGGTGGCGAACGCCCAGGCCCGGCAGGCCGCGGTCCGCCGACCCGCCCCGCGGCGCGGTGGCGCCAAGGGCACGTCCGAGATGGTCGTGGGCCGCAACCCGGTCTACGAGGCGCTGCGCGACGGCGTCCCGGCGACCACTCTCTACGTCCAGCAGTACATCGACAACGACGAGCGGGTCCGCGAGGCGCTCCAGCTCGCCGGCCAGCGCGGCAACATCAACCTGATGGAGGCGCCGCGCCCCGAGCTCGACCGGATGACGAACGGCCTGAACCACCAGGGCCTCGTCCTCCAGGTCCCGCCGTACGAGTACGCGCACCCGGAGGACCTCACCGCCGCCGCGTACGACAACGGCGAGGACCCGCTGATCGTCGCGCTCGACGGGGTCACCGACCCGCGCAACCTGGGCGCGATCGTCCGCTCCGTCTCCGCGTTCGGCGGCCACGGCGTGGTCGTGCCGGAGCGCCGCGCCGCCGGGATGACGGCAGGCGCCTGGAAGTCCTCGGCCGGCACGGCGGCCCGTACGCCGGTCTCCCGGGTGACGAACCTGACCCGCGCCCTGGAGGGCTATCAGAAGGCCGGCATCACGGTCGTCGGCCTCGCCGCGGACGGCGAGCACACCGTGCAGGACCTGGAGGCCCTCGGCGGCCCCGTCGTCATCGTCATCGGCAGCGAGGGCAAGGGCCTGGGCCGCCTGGTCGGCGAGACCTGCGACTACCTCGTGCGGATCCCGATGCCGGGTGGCGCGGAGTCGCTGAACGCGGGTGTCGCGGCAGGCATCGTGCTGTACGAGACGGCACGCCGCCGCGCCTGACGCACCAGGTGACCGGTCCGGCCGGCCGGTCCGGTCGGCCGGACCCCGCCCGACGGTGAGCGTGGCACCGTCGGCGGAGTCGGGCAGCGGGAACGAACCGGCGCGCCGGGGGGCCGCAGGCCGGGGCCGCCATCGGACGTGCCCCTCGCACCGACGGGACGGGAGTGCCACATCCCGTACGCCCGCCGCAGTATCGCGAGTCATCGCTCCCCGGAAAAGCACCCGGTCGGGCGTCGGCCGACGGAGGGTCCACCCGCCGCACCTGTTGACGGGCCTCGGACACATCGGGCCCGTCAAGGCAGTGTCCTAAACACACATCACTCGGTTAGATGAGTGTGGACACCAGAACGCCTCGGTTCGACGAACTACCCGCCCTGAGTATGACCAAGGTGGACTGCGACCCTGCGCAGGTCATCGTCAACCACGCCAGCTTCCGGGTGCAGCTCGCGCCCGGCCAGCACGCACGGCCGCGTGGTACCGCTCCCGCGGGTTCGGTCAGGATCCCTGCCATGAGCGGCCCCGCTGCGGGGCGCGGTCGGCGCTCGCCCGTCGTATGGAGCGGCAAGTCCGCCCCCGGCGACCCCGGCGCCACCGGACTCCTCCAGGCCGTACGGAACTCCACCGCCGGCCGTCTCGACGACCGGTACGGCTCATACGGTTCGTACAGCTCGTACGGCTCCGAGTTCGACGACGGACGAGGTCCGGGCGCCACGCGGGTCATCCCACGCCTCGACGAGACCCAGCCGAACCCCGTCATCACGGCACCTCACCAGCCCGGCCGCACCGGCAACGGCCCGCTGCTGCCGCCCATGCGGAAGGCCGTCGGCGCCTACGACACCGTCGACACCGGTCCGTACGAGCAGGAGCCGTACAGGGAAGAGCCCTACGGGGACGACGAGTTCGACGAGACCGTCGGGAGCAGGTCCCACCGCCACAGCGCGGACACCGTCCGGCACGCGTACTACCCCGGCCGCCGGATGAACCTCGGGGTCGTCCTCCTCCCCATGCGGGTCTTCCTCGGGTTCATCTCCATCTACGCCGGCATGGGCAAGCTCTGCGACCCCGTGTACTTCGACGGCGGCGACCGCGGCTCCATGGTCAAGTGGCTGACGTCACTGCAGCCCTGGGCGCTTGCCGAGCCGCTGCGGGACTTCGCGCTCTCCCACCCGGTCGGCGCCGGGCTCACCGTCGCCTTCCTCCAGGTCGTCGTCGGGGTCCTCACCGTCCTCGGCCTGTGGCAGCGGGTCGCCGCCTCCCTCGGCGCCCTGCTTTCCGCCGCGCTGCTGGTCACCGTCAGCTGGCGCACCGTCGCCGTCTACGACGCGCCCGACATCATCTACCTCGCTGCCTGGAGTCCGCTGATCATCGCGGGCGCCCCCGTCTACTCCGCCGACGGACGGCTGGCCGGCGAGGCATGGCGCAGGCTCGGCCCGCGCTCCGCGATCTGGGACCTGCGCCGCCGGGTACTGCGCCGCGGCGCAGCCGTCGCCACCGTCGTCGTCGGACTCACCCTTCTGGTCGGCTCGATGCTCGGCGGCGCCGTCCGCTCGTCCGAGGTCGTCACCGTGCCCGGCCCCCACGACAACCCGACCAACCAGCTGCCCGGATCCCCGCTCCCGCAGGAGTCCACCGGTGGCCAGGCGTCGCACACCCCCGCCGGGCGGAAGCCGTCACCGTCGCTTTCCCGCTCCGCCACCCCGTCCGCCCAGGCGTCCACGCCCGGCACGGACAGCGCCCGCGAGTCCGGCCAGGCCGCCGGCGCCGGACAGCCCAGCCAGACGCAGGGCACCGGCCGGCAGCCCCCGCAGCAGACCACCCCGCAGCAGCCCCCGGCCACCACCTCCGGAGGACCGACCTCGTCCGGCTCCACCGGCACGGGCGGCGGCTCCACCGGCGGCGATTCGACCGGCGGCGGTTCCACGGGCTCGGCGTCCGGCGGCACGTCGGGCGGCGGCCGCAACCCGATCGGCGGCCTGCTCGGCTGAGGCCCGGCGTCGGACGGGTACGGAGGAGGGGCGGTCATCGGGAACCCGGCGACCGCCCCTCCTCCGTACCCGTCATCCGGCCGTCCGCCTCAGCGGGCCTGCGGGCCGTCCAGCTCCCGCGCCGCCTCGGTGAGGTCCTTCGCCGTGTCGATGGCCCGCCAGTACGCCCCGTGCGGCAGCGGATACCCGGCCAGCCGGCGCTCACGGGCCAGCCGCGGGAACGTCGTCCGCTCATGGTCGCCCCGCTCCGGCAGCAGCGTCGTGAACGTCGGCGAGAAGACGTACACACCCGCGTTGATCAGATACGGCGACGGCGGCGACTCGATGAAGTCGGTGATGTGTCCGAACGCGTCCGTCTCCACGGCACCCCACGGGATCCGCGGACGGGCCAGGGCCAGCGTGGCGGTGGCATCGCGTTCCGCATGGAACGCCGCCATCTCGCGCAGCGAAAAACGGGTCCAGATGTCGCCGTTCGTGGCGTACCAGGGCTCCGAAGGATCCGGCAGCCGGGCAGCGGCGTACTTGAGGCCACCGCCGCGGCCCAAAGGCTCCGACTCCACCACTGTGGTCACCCGGAGCGGCAACACGGCCTCGGCGAGCCACTCCTGGAGCACCTCGGCAAAATGGCCGCACGAGACGACGGCATCGGTCACGCCCTCCGCGGCCAGCCAGGAAAGCTGATGACCGATGATCGGGGTCCCGGTGCCCGGGATCTCGACCATCGGCTTGGGGCGGTCATCGGTGTACGGGCGCAGCCGCGATCCCTGGCCACCCGCCAGGATCACGGCCTGCGTCGGATACGTATGCATGCCAGGCACGATATGCCGTGCCCGTACCGTGCCCGGTCAGCTGAACTGCGCGACACCCGAGGCGAACGACGTGTCACAGACCGGACGCGAGAACCGGTGCGCCCGCACAGGACCGTACTGCTCGACGGCGGCCCGGCCCAGCGCCCTGGCGATCGACATGCAGTGCCGGGCGAGCGACGGGCGCCCTTCGACAGCCCGCTGAAGGTCTGTCAGTGCGGCGCCCGGGTCCTTCTGCCGCAGCTCCACGAGCAGCCGGTCGCGCAGCACGTCCTGCGGGGCGCGCTCCGCGACGGGCTTCGATACGGTCTCCGCCGACGCGGTGAGTACCTGCGACGTGGAGTTGTGCGCTGCCCACGGCACACGGGTGACCGCGAGGGTCCCGGAGAGGACCATGACGACGGGCAGGACGAGGGCGAGAGTTCGGCCGATGCGGCGCGCGGTGTGGGTCACGCAGCGAGCGTAGCGGGCAGTGATGATTTGGCGACATTTCGTCACCCTCGCGGGGGACGGTTCGAGGGTGCTTTTCGAATCCCGTGTTGACGACAGCCGGTGAAATGACCGAAGTATCGGGGTATTTGGCGGCGTCCCCGGGGTGCCCCGACTCAAACCCCCATGCGCGCTCGGAAGCGCGAACGGCCCCGCACCACGAGGGGTGCGGGGCCGTCGTACGGCGGGGTGCGTGACGTCAGCCGGCGAGACGCTCGCCCGTCGAGGTGCAGAAGACGTGCATCTCGTCCGGGCGCGGCACGACGTGCAGCTTGGTGCCCTTCTCCGGCACGGCGCGGCCGCCGACGCGGACGACGAGGTCCTTGTCCGCACCGCCGACGTGCGCGGAGCCGTAGACGAAGCCGTCGGCGCCGAGCTCCTCGACGACGTTGACCGAGACGGCCAGGCCGGCCGGGGCGTCGGCGCTGTCCTTGGAGAGTGTCTTGGCGGCGGCGCCACCGTGCTCGACGATGTCGAAGTGCTCCGGGCGGATGCCGACCGTGACCGTGGTGTCACCCTTGTCCGCGGCGGCGGTGAGCGCCTCGCGGGAGACCGGGACGACACTGTTGCCGAACTTCACGCCACCGTCGGTGATCGGGACCTCGACCAGGTTCATGGCCGGGGAGCCGATGAAGCCGGCGACGAAGAGGTTGGCCGGGCGGTCGTACATGTTGCGCGGCGAGTCGACCTGCTGCAGCAGACCGTCCTTGAGGACCGCGACGCGGTCACCCATGGTCAGGGCCTCGACCTGGTCGTGCGTGACGTACACGGTCGTGATGCCGAGACGGCGCTGGAGCGACGCGATCTGCGTACGGGTGGAGACACGGAGCTTGGCGTCGAGGTTCGACAGCGGCTCGTCCATGAGGAAGACCTGCGGCTCACGCACAATGGCGCGGCCCATCGCGACACGCTGACGCTGACCACCGGAGAGCGCCTTCGGCTTGCGGTCCAGGTACTCGGTGAGATCCAGCATCTTGGCGGCCTCTTCGACCTTTGCCCGGATCTCGGTCTTGTTGATACCGGCGATCTTCAGCGCGAAGCCCATGTTGTCCGCGACGGACATGTGCGGGTAGAGCGCGTAGTTCTGGAACACCATGGCGATGTCCCGGTCCTTCGGCGGCAGGTGTGTGACGTCGCGGTCACCGATGCGGATCGCGCCGCCGTTGACGTCCTCGAGACCCGCGAGCATGCGCAGGGAGGTCGACTTGCCACAACCGGAAGGGCCGACGAGGACGAGGAACTCACCGTCCGCGATGTCGATCTCCAGCTGGTCCACGGCGGGCTTGGTGGAGCCGGGGTAGACGCGGGACGCCTTGTCGAACGTGACACTGGCCATGTAAATCTTCTCCTCCACCGGCAGGAACGTGCCGGACGATCCGAGTAACGGAGTGGTCTGGTCCACTTGCGTGAACCCTTAGCGACGCTACCTGGCCATTAGGAATCTGTCAGTAGTTCGAGGGGGACAGATATCTCGCACTGGCCGGGTGGTCGCGGATGCGGAAGAACGTCGTGGATCAGGAGGCGGGCCGCTGTGTAGAGTGAGGGAACTTGCGCGCGCGGCTTTGGTGTGCGCGTTGCCTCCTTAGCTCAGCTGGCCAGAGCAACGCACTTGTAATGCGTAGGTCGTCGGTTCGAATCCGACAGGGGGCTCGGAGAAACCCCAGGTCACATAGCCCGTGACCTGGGGTTTTTTATCGCTCGGGGCATGGCGTGCCAGATGGCGGGGATGCCGTGGGAGGGCCTGCGTGAGCGATGCGTGAGCGGAGCGGCTCCGCGGTCTACCCGGTGGGCTTCCGGGCTCCACCCTTCTTCTTTCCCTTGGCCCGGCCCCGGTCTTTCGGCTTGCCCTTCGCTTTCTTGAGGGCCTTCGCGGCCTTGCGGGCGGCTTGCTCGGCATCGGTGCGGCGCTGGAGCGGGACCAGCTTGGCGGTGGCCTCGGCCGCGCTCTTGCCGACGTGGGGGAGGACGCTCTGGTAGATGTCCCGCGTGATCCGGGTGTCGCTGTGCCCGAGGGTGTCGGAGACGACCTTGACGTCGATGCCGGCGGCGAGCATGAGTGTGGCCGCTCCGTGGCGGAGGTCGTGCAGGCGGATCGGTGGCAGGCCCGAGGCCGCGACGAGGCGTTCGAAGAGATCGGTGACCTTGCCGGGGTGGAGCCACGAGCCGTCCTCCTGGGTGAAGACCAGGCCGGTCTCGACCCATGCCGGTCCCCACTTCTCGCGGTCCGCGTCCTGTCGCTGACGGTGCTGCTTGAGTACGCCGACTGTGTCATCGTCGAGTGCGACGACGCGGAAGCCGCTGTCGGTCTTCGGTTCGGACGTCTCGACGCCCCAGCCGTCCTGTACGAGCTGGGCGGAGACGGTCAGCGAGTGGGTGTCGAGGTTCGTCTCCGACCACGGCTGCCCGCACGCCTCGCCCCGGCGCAGGCCGCGGAAGGCGATCAGGTGCCACATGGCGTACAGCCGGTCCGTGGCCACGGAGTCGAGGAAGGCGCCCGTCTGCTCCGGCGTCCAGACCATGACGGGGGAGGGCTTCTCACCGGTCTGACGCCACTTGATGACCCGCTCGTCGGTCCAGACGAGGGCCTTCGGCTTGCGTGCGGAGTCGATCTCGACGTGGGCGGCCGGGTTGAAGGTGATGATCTGCTGACCGATCGCGTCGTTCAGCGATGCCCGGAGGGTGGCCTTGACGTGCTGGCGGGTGGCCGGGCCGGTGACCCGCCGGAAGGTCGGCATCGCGTCGATCGCTTCCTTCAGGGCCTTGCGGCGGGCGCGGTTCTCCGCCCCCTTCCAAGGGATGGACGTGAGTTCGTCGACGGCCGCCCGGCGCTGGGCGTTCTGTTCCAGGATCTCGGCGTTGGCGTCGGCGATGGCCGTGAACATCTCGCTGAGGTGGCTGACGCGTAGCCGGTCGAGGCGCCGGCCGCCGATGTGCGGTTTGAGGTGTACGCGGACGTCGGTCTCGTAGCGGTTCAGGCCGGACTTGCGGATCCGCTTGCCGGCCAGCCACCGGTCGAGCCATTCGGCGACGGTCAGGCTGCCGATGAGGTCCTGGCCGGAGTTGAGCCGCCGCCGGGTCTCCTCGACCTCCGGCAGGGGTGCCTTCTCGCTGCTGACTTCCGCGAGCATGGCTGCGATCAGCTCCGTGCCCTCGCGGTCGTCGGCCTCGGCGAGGCTCAGGAGGGCGCGTACGTGGTCGAGGTCGGCCTGAGCCGCCTTGAGGCTGCTGTATCCGCCCCGTGCGAAGGAGCGCCGGCTGCCGTCCTCGCGGGAGGGCAGTTCCTGGCGTATGGAATACGTGCAGTGGTTCCTGGTGCCGCGCTTGGGGCAGGCGGTGCCGAGTTCCCTGCCGGTCTTCGGGTCCCGGCAGGAGCAGCGGCGGTAGGTGGAGCCCTTCAAATGTCCTACTCCTCGGTGGTGTCGGGGAAGTCCTCCGGCGCGTCGACGTCGGAGAGTTCGGGTGCGAGGTACGGGGGTGTGCCGCCGTCTTCGCGGATGTCGGCGCGTGCGGTACGCAGTCCGTGCTTGGCGCGCGCGGCTTGTCTGGCGTAGTCCTCCCGGGCGAGCAGGGCCTCTGCGCGGGTGGCGGGGTTGTTCGCGGTCCTGGCCTTCCACCGCTCGTACTCCTCGCCTCTGAGGGCGGTGAGCGCGGCGTGGTGGTGGTTGGCGTGCGCCCGGAAGTTGCGCAGCATCACGGACTCGGTGTCCAGGGCGTCGGGGATTTCGCCGGTGAACCACTGCATGGCGTCCCAGGTGGGCCGGGGGGCCTCCAGCGGTTGTCGCTGGACGTGGCCGACGTACCCGACCGGGTAGATGAGGCAGATCGGGTGGGTGTCGAGGGCCATGGCCAGGACCATGACGTCGACGAGGGGCAGGGTGGACCGGCGCCCGGACTCCATGTTCGCGATGACGTTGCGGGGGATCGGGTGGCCGAGGTCCGCGCACCGGTCGGCCAGGTCCTGAGCGCTCATACGCAGCTCCTTCCTCCGTCTCCGTACCTCGCCGGCCACGGTCGCCGTGACCTGGTCCTCCCACAGGGGGACGTCGTCCCCGTCCTCTCCATGGTGAAAATCGGGTTGTGTCATGGAGACACATTAGCTCGATCATCCTGGATGTACTGGCCTGGAGACGGACGCGATCGCCGTGTTCGCCGAGGGCTCGTCATGGACGGAGCATGGATGCGCGAGAACCAGGGCCTTGAGCGGGACCACGGCATGAGCCGGGAGGAGTTGCTCGCCTTGCCAGTAGCCGTTGACCTGGAGACAGGTAATCGGGCGCTGGGGTTGGGCCGGAGCAAGGGCTATGAACTGGCCAAGCGGGGCCAGTACCCGTGCAAGGTGCTCCGATTGGGCAATGCCTACCGGGTGGTGACTGCCGACTTGCTCGACCTGTTGGGCTTGGCCGCATGACGAGGCGAACGCGACGCGGGCGCTTCTGCGCTGAGCTGACACAGAAGCGCTGGACTGTGCTCGGACGTGGACGTACTGTCCGTGGTCCCTCGAGATCACCCGATGCCCTCGAGACGCGAACGGGCCCCCGGCGGTGCAACGCCGGAGGCCCCAGCAACCCCGAACGGCCCGTGAAGAACCAACCCGGCGGTCAGGGCGTGCAAGCCCACGACCGCCAGACAAGGAGCTGCCCCGTGGAACACACGGGAGCCGAACCCTATTCCGAAGCCGCCAAGTCCGCGTGGCCCCCGGTCGCCGTACCCGGACGGCCCGCCCGCCTCCAGGACGACGAATCCCAAGAGCACCCCGACTGCAGCGCCCAGTGCGCCGTCACGGCACAGGCCCTTGCCTCGGAGCCGACCCCCGATCCGGAGCCGACACCGGGCTCGGCGCTGCTGGAGGAACTGCGCTCCCAGATAGCGAAGTTCGTGATCCTGCCCTCCGCCGAGGCGCTGGACGCGGTCACGCTCTGGGTGGCCGCGACGCACCTGCAACCCGCCTGGCAGCACGCACCACGGCTCGCGGTGGTGGGCCCGGCCAAGCGGTGCGGGAAATCGAGGCTGCTCGACGTGCTGAGCGAGACGGTCCACGAGCCGATGATCACCATCAACACCACGCCGGCCGCGGTCTTCCGGTCGATCACGGAGGAACCGCCCACGCTGCTGGTGGACGAGGCGGACACCATCTTCGGTACGCCGAAGATGGCGGAGAAGAACGAGGAGATGCGCGGCCTGCTCAACGCGGGTCACCAGCGCAACCGTTACGTCACTCGGGTCGTCGGCAACGACCACACCCCGCACCGGTTCGCGACGTTCGCGATGGCGGCGCTGGCCGGAATCGGCGATCTGCCGGACACGATCATGGACAGGGCCGTGGTGGTCCGCATGCGGCGCCGGGCCGAGGGCGAGTACGTGAAACCGTTCCGCTCACGCCGTGACATCCCTGTCCTGCACGAGCTGCGGGACCGGATAGCGCAGTGGGCCAAGCCGCACCTGGAGGTCGCGGCACAGCGGGAGCCGGACATGCCCGTGGAAGACCGGGCCGCCGACACCTGGGAGCCGCTGGTCGTCATCGCGGACCTCGCCGCAGGCCCCTGGCCCCGCCTCGCCCGTACGGCGTGCGGACGGATGGTCGCCACCGAGGTCGAGGTGGAGGAGGACCAGCCCGGCGGAGCGCGGATCCTGGCCGACATCCGCAGGGTCTTCGCCGCTCAGCGCGAACCCGACAGCCTCACCACGGAGGACATCCTCCGCCTGCTCCGCCAGGACCCCGAAGGCCCCTGGGCAGAGTGGGGACGAGACGGCCTCACCTCCCGCCACCTGGGAGACCTGCTGCGCGAGTTCGGCGTCAAGCCCGGCAACGTCCGCCTCGCCGACGGAACCCAACGCAAGGGATACACGCGCAACAAGTTCCTCGACGCGTGGCGGCGCTACTGCCCCACCGTCCACCCCGTAGACCCCGGGGGCGGCGCCCCCGAGGCGGGCTGAGCCCCACACCCCCGAATGCCGTCCCTGCCGTCCCTGCCGTGATCCCGCAGGTCAGGCGGCCTGCCCTCAAGACGGCAGACGCAGCCAAGACGGATGAGCGACCCGGTACGGCGTGGTCGTCCCCGAACGGCGACCGGATCCGTCTTGTGCCGTCCCAGGCGTCCCTGCCGTACCGCCGCAGGTCACAGCCGCACCGGCCGGGACGGCACCCCGAAGTAGAGCCGTCCCGGCCGGCGGCCATGGGCACAAAGCACCCCGCCCGCCGGCCCGGACGGCCCGGTGAAACGACTGCCGTACCGGCCCTGACCTGGGCTTGCAACGGCCAAGACGGCCAAGACGGACCACCAGATCACGAACCACAGGAGCACCCGCTTGTCCCTCCCGGTCCTTCCCTCCCTCTCCTCCCACCGCACGTCCAACCCACCACCCCACCGCCCGCAGCCCGCCAAGCACGCCGCCGAGCGGTACGCGCTCGGCGCCGCCGGGGTCGTCATCGTGGCCCTGACCGCCGCCGGGTTCTGGCTCTCCTACGCCCACCTCGCCGAGGTCGCCGGACAGCACGGTCTGGGCAGCTCGCCCATCCGACAGTGGGCGTGGCCCGCGACCTTGGACGCGTTCATCGTCGCCGGCGAACTGCTCATGCTCAGGGCGGGCCTGCGCGCGGTCACCGACGGTTGGGCCGTCGCCCTGACGGCCACCGGATCGGTCGGCTCCATCGCGCTCAACGTGGCCGGAGTCGGTGGCACGGGCCGACCGGGCCCCGTGCCCGTACTCGACTACGTCGTCGCCGCAGTGCCCCCGACCGCCGCCCTGCTGGCCTTCGCCGTACTCATGAGGCAGATCCACCAGCTCGTCGACCGAACCACCACCGCAACCAAGGCAGAGCCCATCCCGCTGCTCGAAGCGTCCACCGGGCCTTCCGACCAGTACCCCGACCCCCTCACCGAACTTCCGGTGGGCACTTCCGCTCAGCGGGCGGAAGAGCAGCCGCAGCCGAGCGGCAAGCCACGCAGCGGCCGCCCGGCCGGCGCGACGGTCGAGGAACTCGTGGAGATCGGAAGGACCGCCGCGGCCCAGGAAGGGAGGCTGACCCGTGCATGCGTCCAGCGAGCCGTACGGGCCAAGGGACTTACGGTCGGCGGCAAACGGCTCACCGAGGTGATGAACATCCTCCGGGCCGAACCCGCCACCACGAACGGCACCGGGCCGAAGGACGGCTGACCGCCCGGCCGGTGGGCGCAACCCGCGCGCTCACCGGCCCCCGGCCCCTCACCGCCCGATTGTGTATCCACACCTGTGGACGGGGTGACGGCCACCCACGCCGCCGACCCGCCCGCACCACTACGGAGATGCGACCGTGACGTACGACCCGCACCACCCCGAGAGCAACCCGGCCGAACCGCAGCCATCGACGAAGCCGACGAAGTCGACCACGCCACTGGAACGTCTGCGCCGGGCGTTCGGACGGGCGGCTCCTGGCGGAGCCAGTAGTACCCCGAGTCCGACTCAAGGCCGGTCTTCGGGGGTCTCCGCCCCGGGGATGGCGGAGACGGCCCAGCGCCAGGGGGCGCCGGGCCGGGAGGTCGGGGCCGAGGGCGGCCCCGCCTCGGACGGGCTTCACGCCGCCCAGCAGCAGATCCTTCGCCCCGAACCCGCACCCGCACCCGCCGTCGCGCCGGCAGCCGGTGAGCGAGAGGCGCAGAGCGTGCGGCCGGCGATTCGCCGTTTCACCGGCACCAAGCGGACCGTCCGGGTCGGACCACTGCAGTTCACCGGCGACGAGCATGCCGAACTCCAAGAGGCCGCCGCCGAGCACGGCTACAAGGGGAAATCCGGTTTTGCCGCAGACATCGTCCTGGCGTTCGTATCCGGTCGGTTCACCGCGAATCTGCCGCTGTCCGAGGACCGCCGTCGCACCCACATGTTCCGCGCTCAGGCGCTGCGCGAGCTCAACCGCATCGGCGTCAACGTCAACCAGATCGCCCGCGCCCTCAACAGCGATCTCACCCCGCCGGACGTCCGCCAGCGTCTCGACGAACTCCATGGCCTGTTGAAGCTGATCACCGAGGCCCTGCGCGAGCCGGCCGAATCCAGGAAGGACCTGGCCGCGTGATCGCCGCAATCAAACCGGCCGGATCCAACACCCGCGGCCTGCTCGCCTACCTCTACGGCCCCGGCCGCCACGACGAGCACACCGACCCGCACATCGTCGCCGGCTTCGCCATGCTCGGCATGCCCGACTCCGGCCGCGACGAGAACGCCACCCTCACCCAGCTCGCCCGCCACCTCGACGCGCCCGTTCACCTCCGGAACAGCGAATTCGGGAAACAGGTCACCGATCACGTCTGGCACTGCCCCGTCCGCACCGCCCCCGAAGACCGGAACCTCTCCGACGCCGAGTGGGCGGAAGTCGCCCAGCGCATCGTCCACGCCGCCGGCATCGCCCCCGAGGGCGACGACCTCGCTTGCCGGTGGATCGCCGTCCGCCACGCGGATGACCACCTCCACATCCTCGCCACCACCGTCCGCGAGGACGGCCGCCGCCCGAAACTCCACGGCAGCGGCATACGCGTCGGTGACGCATGCCGTCAGATCGAGAAGGACTACGGCCTGCGGCAGCTGAAGAAGGGCGACGGCACCGGCGCCCGCCGTCCCACCCAGGCGGAGATGCACAAGGCCACCCGCCTCGGCTGGGAGCGGACCAGCCCCGAGTGGCTCCAGGACCGCATCCGCGCGGCCATCCCCCATGCGAGCAGCGTCGAGGAACTCTTGGCCTACCTTGAAGCCGACGGCGTCGAGATCAAAGGACGCCGAGGGCCCTCCGGCGACCTCCTGGGCTACGCGGCAGGCTGCCCCGGCGACCTGGCCGAGAACGGCGAGCAGATCTTCTACGCCGGCGGAAAGATCGCCCCGGACCTCTCCCTGCCGAAACTGCGTGCCCGCCTGGAAAGCACCACGCCCGAGGAACACCCCACCGCCCGCCGCGACCGAACCACGACTCCCTGGCACCAGGCGACCGAGGCTCTCGACACCCTGCACACCGGCATGTCCGACGATACCTACGCCCAAGCGCACATCACCGCGCTCGGCGAACTCATCGAGGCCACAGCCCAGAAGGCCCCCACCGACCTCCGCCAGGAACTGCGAGCGGCTGGAACGGCGTTCGCGCGCGCCCAGCGCTCCCGGATCCGAGCCGAGGACCGCACTGCGAGCGCCTTGCGGAGCGCGGCCCGCGACATCGTGTCCACCGCCGCCGGGCCGGACGGAAGCGCTCTGGCCGCCCTGGTAGCCGCGATGGTCTGGGCCGCGATCCTCGCTGAGCGCTGGCATGAGGCCAAGGGCCACGCCCATCAGGCCGACGCCGCTCGCCAGGCCCTCCAGCACCTCCAGACCGCCACCGACCAAGCCCTTGCACCCGTCCTCGACGGCTTCGCCGCCCGTCAGCCGAACGACCAGACTCGCCGCACCCTCACCCACGACGTACGAGCCGCCATCCCCGACCATGCCGACCGCATCCTCACCGACCCCACCTGGCCGGCCCTCGCCACCGTCCTCGCCGACGCCGAAGCCCGCGGCCACCAACCCCACCAGCTCCTCAAGGAGGCCGCCGCCCAACGTGAACTGACCACCGCCCGCCAACCCGCCCGCGTCCTGATCACGCGCATCCAGCACACCAGCCGCAACCCCGCACCCAACGCCCGCGCCGCAGCCGCCCGCCGCCGTACGACTGCGTCTACTCAAGCCGCCACCCGGCATCCCCATACCCTCCAGGACCCTGCGAAGGTCGGCGCCCCCGGCGCGCGCCAGCTTCACCACCGTCGATAGGGGGAGAAGCGTCGCCTGCCTGCGCTGTCGGCCACGGTCAGTCCGACATCTCCAACTCGATGTCCATCAATGGACTTCACGCCTACGCTGGGCCTGCTGCGTCCGAAGGGCCTGAATCCATCTGAGCGTTCAGACTCTCTCTGCGCGAAGGGAACGCGTTGCCCACTTCCCCCACTGAGAAGAGCCAGTGCCGGCTCTGCGGCGGTGTCATACGAATCGACCGGCGTACCGGAAAGGTGCTCGCCCATCCTCGTGCCGACCGGCAAGTAGGGCAGTGCCCAGAGTCGGCGAAGCAGCGCTATCAGCCTGGGGCGCCCCAGACACCCCTCTACAGGATCGACCCCTCCGGCGGCTCGCCTTCAGTGCCGCGGCGCCCCGGCAGCACGATTCGGGAAGTTCCCGTGCCGAGACCGTCGTGGATCCCGCTGTGGGGCGACATCGACGCCCCCATCGTCACTCTCCCCGCCAAGGGTCGCACCGGCTACTGGATCCCCAAGCACGGCTGGCAGAAGCATGAGCAGTTCGTGCACGACTACGTACATGGCCGAGCCAGGCCGGAGTGGGAACGGGACAACGACTCGTGGGCTGTGGCCACGGACCACTTCATCGAACTCGCCGGCACTCTTGTGCAGCGGCACGGTCGCATTCTGCTCGGCAGGGAGTTCAACCGCTCCGAGAAGTGCAACGCTCGCTGCATGAATGCACTCGGCTACGTATGCACCTGTTCGTGCCGGGCCCGCAATCACGGCGGTGGCCGATGGATGAGCGGATGGCGTATCGCGGACGACACCACCTTGGTGGTCGACGGGCGCTCGTGGAGCTGGACCATGTTGGAGAAGATCGCGCCACAGGCGTCTCGCCTTTGATCAGCCCCAACAGGGGATGCCGCTCGTGTCTGCGCAAGTGATCGCTGGCCCCGAGGCGACTCAGGGACGCAGGGTCGCTTCAAGGTAACCCTGCACCGGCTCGAACAGCCCATACGGCACGTACTGCGGGATCTCGGCGTGGGCGACCCAAGCGAGCTCGGCCAGTTCCTCCGTGTCCGCGACGTGGGCAGTGCCGCCCACCACTTCGCAGGCCGTGTACGACATCAGCCGGCCCGTCTTCGGGTGAACCCGCTCGCCGAGCAGCTTCACGGCGACCACGTCCAGGCCAGTCTCCTCCTGGGTCTCCCGCACAGCGGCGTCATCGCGCGCTTCCCCGGGCTCGACCTCTCCGGCCGGAAACTGCCAGGAGAGCTGGCCCTCGCTGACCCGTCGCCGCACCATGAGCACGCGTCCTTCGTTCACCACGATGGCTGCGGCGATGGGCCGCTGGTGCCCTTCACTCACCTGCGTACCTCTTCCTCGATGGCGCATGCGATCTGAGGCCACGGAGCCCGTAGGCCGCCGAAGAGCGACCAGTAACCGTACGCCTCGCGAACTACGGCGCTGACCCCGAGGCGTACCGCTTCGGGGTCGATCGTGCCTATGACCCGCCGGGTGACACCCCCGGCCCCGCGGGGCGCGGGGGTGATCCCGCTGCCAAGGAGAAGCGTGGCAGTGCGGATGGCGTCCAGCGTGGTGGGTGGTGCTGTGCCGGCGAAATCTCCGTAGACCAGTTCGTGCCAGCGTTGCTGGGTGCGTGCCCAGGCGAGGCGTTCCAGGCCGGTGCCCAGGTCTACGGCCATGCGGGTCGGGTCCTTGGCGTTCCACAGCAGGACGATGTCGCCAAGGTCGAGCCCGACGTGGCGGAAGTGCAGCGTGATGCCCGCGACCTCGCGTCGGAGCCATGGGGTGAGGGTCCCGTGGACGCTCAGGTGGCGGGCGTGGAAACCGAGTTGGGAGAGGACGGAGAACCAGCCATCGAGAATCGCGCCGTACTCGTCGAGCCCTCCTACGGGTTGGACGCAGGAGATGTTGACGAAGGACGTCAGGAAGCCGTCGCAGAGGTCGCCGGAGGTATCGCGTTCACCGGTGAAGCGGACGACCGGCTGGGGGAGGAAGCCCCGCCGGTACGTCTGGGGTCTTCCGTCCTTGAGGAGCGGGTCGAGGGCCTGGATCGCCGAGATGGTCAGTTCCGTGTCGCGCCCCCACCGGAGGGGGAGACAATCGTCGCGTGGAGCGCCGACGTGGGCGAAGGCGGTCTCCAGGCTGCGGAGAAGTTCCCTCCACGAGGGCGGCCGGCGCGGCGGGCGGTACGGGGTGCCTCGCCGCTGATGCAGGATGTCGACGTGGGGGCCGTCGATGGTGAACTCCCACCGCGGGTGGGCTAACGCGCCACGGAGTACGGAGGGTATCCGCGAGGCCAGCGCGTCTCCGGTCGTACGAGCTGTGCCGGTCAGCACGACCGTGACGCCATCGCCAGGAAGTGCCGGGCGGGGTCGAAGCGGTGCTGGCCGATCTCTTGAACCTGCCGGTGGTCGAGGGTTTCTGCCTGCTCGATGACGCGCGCGAGTCGCTGGGCCGCGGTCTCGTCGTCCTCGTCCGGGTCGGCCACGGTGATGGCGCCCGTCTGGTCGCAGAGGGCCGCTTCGGCGCAGGTGCCCGTGCGCCAGGTGAGCGCGGCCATGGGGGTGCCGGCGCGGAGGGATTCGCCGAAGACGGCGGCGCCGGCTTCGACGTACGTGCGGGCGTAGGTGTAGACG
This sequence comes from Streptomyces sp. NPDC005181, assembly GCF_040608395.1. Taxonomy (NCBI): domain Bacteria; kingdom Bacillati; phylum Actinomycetota; class Actinomycetes; order Kitasatosporales; family Streptomycetaceae; genus Streptomyces; species Streptomyces sp. NPDC005181. Next base: position 6,482 of record NZ_JBEXID010000001.1, on the reverse strand, counting down.
AATACGGAGGCGTCGCGGATGGCGGCCGTCTTGGCCGGCCCTCCGAGTTCGCCGAGCCACTCGAGGTGGTCCGCGTTGAAGAGGCGGGCGTGGCTCTGGATGTAGTCGTGGTCGAAGACCGGGCCGACGACGCGGATGCGGCGGCCGAGGATCTGGGCGGCGCGGACCGCCAGGTGGGGTGCCTTTTCGGCGTCGACGCGGCCGAGCCAGACGAGGTCGCGTCCGGCCACCGCCGGCGGTTCCTCCTCGTTGAGGCCGAGGTGTACGGCCAGTTCGGGGATCGGTCGGTGGTCCGCGTACCGCTGGATCATCTCGGGCGAGTAGCAGTACAGCCGGGACCGCCTGCCGTCGAAGGCGCTGGAGGTGTGCTGGAAGGTCGGGGAGTGCTGGAAGGTGGCGACGTCGCAGTCCAGCGCGTTCCAGGTGCGGGTCCAGGCGGGCAGCGAGGGGTACTCGTGCCCGACGACTAGGAGGTCGTACCCGGTGTCGCGGAAGTCGCGCTCGGCGAGCGATCCGGGGGTGATGTCCTCCAGGCGGACAGGCTTGCGGACCCAGTCGTTCTCCAGGTCCGCGAGCCAGCCCGGCCCGAGGAGGTGTACGTCGGCGCCCGCGGCCCGGGCGCCTGCGGCGACCGCCCACAGCCATCGTTCGATCCCGCCGTAGCCGGCGGGCGGAAAGGCGTAGCTACCAGGGAAATCGCAGACGCCGACGAGCACGTTATGCCTCCGGTGTTCCGTCCGCCTTGATCCGGCGGAAGCCGAGGTACGGGAAGAGGGATTCGGGAAGGACGAGAGAGCCGTCCTGCTGCTGACACTGTTCGAGGAGCGCGGCCAGCGTGCGGCCGACGGGCAGGCCGGAGCCGTTGAGGGTGGCGACGAGCTTGGGCTTGCCGTCCTCGCCTCGGGTCCGGATGTTGGCGCGGCGGGCTTGGAAGGTGCCGAAGTTGGAGACCGAGGAGATCTCCCGGTACGTGTTCTGGCTCGGGATCCAGACCTCGATGTCGTAGGTGAGCTGGGCGGAGAAGCCGGTGTCGCCGGCGGGCAGCTTGATGACCCGGTAGGCGAGGCCGAGCTCCTTCAGGCACGCCTCGGCGTGGCCGACCATCGTCTCCAGCTCGGCGTCCGCCGTCTCCGGGTCGACGATCTTGACCATCTCGACCTTGGCGAACTGGTGCTGGCGGATCAGACCGCGGGTGTCCCGGCCGTACGAGCCGGCCTCGGAGCGGAAGCACGGGGTGTGGGCGGTCATGGCCAGCGGCAGCTCGGCCGGCGGGATGATCTCGTCGGCGTAGAGGTTGGTCAGCGGGACCTCGGCCGTCGGGATCAGGAACAGATCGCGGTCGGCCACGCCCGTCTTGAACAGGTCCTCCTCGAACTTCGGCAACTGCCCGGTGCCCGTCATCGTCTTGCGCGTGACGAGGAAGGGCACGGAATGTTCGACATACCCGTGCCGGCGGGTGTGGATGTCGAGGAAGAGCGTGGCCAGAGCGCGCTCCAGGGCCGCGCCGGCCCCGCGCGACACCGCGAAGCGGGGGCCGGACAGCTTCGTCGCCCGAGCGAAGTCGAGGATGCCGGTGGCCTCGCCGAGGTCGACGTGGTCCTTCGGCTCGAAGGTGAACGCGGGGGGCGTGCCGACGCGCCGTACCTCGATGGCGAACTCCTCGGAGTCGCCGTCCGGGGCCGAGTCGTCCGGCAGGTTCGGAATGCTCAGGAGCAGGTCACGGAGCTGGGCCTCGATCCCCTCCTGCCCGGCCTCGATGTCGCGGATCTGGTCCTTCAGCTCGCGGGCGCGCTCCTTCAGCTTGCCGATGTCCCCGCCCTGCTTTGCGGTCTGCTGGACCTCGCTCGCCACCCGCTTGGACTCCGCCCGCAGCTCGTCGGAAGAGCGGATGTTCTGGTTGCGCCGGGACTGGAGGGACTCCAGCTCGGACAGGTCCAGGGAGTAGCCGCGACGAGCGAGCCGACGAACAGCTTCGGCACCCATTTCGATCAGGGCGCGGGCGTCATGCATGGGGAAGATCCTTTTTATCCAGCGAATGGGATGGGGAAACCGAATCGACGGTAGCAACCGCCGGCCCCTCCCTGATCCGGAATATGGCCGAGCCGCCGGCGCCGGTGATCTTCTCGAACATGCCCGATTCAAGATCGTCCAAGAGGCCGGTGATCAGAACGGGCAGTTCGTCGTCGGAAATGGCGACCGGTTCGACGTACGGGGCCTCGGGAAGGAACAGCGGCATGGGCTCCCCCTCGGTGCGATCGCGGTACCAGAGGAGGACGGAGACCATCAGGCCGTGCCCGACGAGCACCCTGGGACCGGGGTGCTCGCTGGCTGAGAGCACCCCGGCGAGCATCCGCCTGATGCCCTCGCGCTGGGACTCGGACGCGTCGGGCGGGCGCTCATCGGCTCCATGGGCGTCCAGCCAGACGGCGTAGTCGAGGAACGGGCCGCCCTCGAATTGCCCGTAGTCGAGTTCGTTGAGCCGCGCGTCGACGACGAGCCCGGCGGCCGAAACGCCCATCAGCAGCGAAGTGGTCTGGAGAGCTCTGGGGAATTCGCTGGTCAGCCAGGTGGCCACGGAGTGCAGGGGGAGCGTGGTCCAGGCGTGGCTCAGGGACTGCCGGCCTTCCTCGTCGAGGTGGATGCGCTTGCCCGGGTCGCCGTTGACGAGGTAGCGCTTGCTGTAGTTCGTCTGGCCATGGCGAAGGATGTACGTCGTCATCGGGTCCGCCCCACCCCGGACGTCGCCTTTCCGGAAGCCCTCAGAGAAGACAGCACCGCCGCGATCTTCGGCCTCGCCGGGTCGCCGATCTCCGTGTAGTAGAGAAGCCCGTCGAGCGCGAGCGCCCGGCACCAGGGCGTGATCTCCGGTACGGGGATGCGGGAGGTCCGGGCGGCCGTGGCGAGCCGATCGGCCATCCCTCGTTCAAGGTCGTAGTAGACGCTCCAGAAGGCCCAGTCGAAGACCGCGTCACCCTCTACAGGGTGGGGATCGATCAGGCGAGGACGCTGCTCCACGTCGAAGATCACGTTCTCCGCGTACAAGTCGGCATGCAGGACCGTCGTCCGGGCGGGGACTTCGCGCAGGCCGGCGAGCTCCTGGCTCACCTCCCTCGCGAGCCCTCCGTGAGAGCCGAGGTCAAGGGCGCGCATCCGTCGGTAGACGCGCGGTAAGACCACCTCGTGCAGGAAGTCGTCCAGGCTGGGCACGCCCGGCCCGAGCGTCCGCCGGCCGAGCGTGTGAACCCTGTGGATCGCGGCGGCCACCGCCTGCGTCTCGCGTACGGGACGGACATCACCTCCGGGCTGCCCACCGACAAGCTCAAGGGCAGCCACCGACAGGTCATCCGCAGCGTGGACAACGTTCGAGGTCGGGCCGCCGGCCCACACCCGCAACGCGGCCGTCTCGTGGCGGTAGCGGATGGGCTCCACCCACGCCTTCAGCACCAAGCGGCTCCGGTCAGGCGCCACGGCGAGCGCGACCGCCGAGGCGTGTCCCGCGTCGTGGTAGCTCCTCAGCGAGAAGTCCCACCGCCTCGCCGCCTCGGCCAGGAGGCCCGGGGCCGCGTCCAGCCACTCCTCAACCGAGGGGCCGTAGTGCGCGAGCAACCGCTCCCGACACCCCGAAGGCACGTCTCCGAGCGTGCGCCTAGCCATCAGCTCAGCACGATCCCGTCGGAGACCAGCTCGTCAGTGAGGGCGGGGAATCCCTCCAGCGTCTCGGCGACGAGCGCCTGGACCTTGTCGGCCTGGGCGTCCGGGGAGGACAGCCGGATCAGGATGCGCCACGGCTGGTCGAGACGCTGGCCGGTGGTGCTGACCAGGTGGACCTCGGCGTGGCCGTCGGTGGCCTCGTGCAGCCGCTGGGCCAGACGCTGAGCGGCGATGTTGTAGAGCTTGCCGACGTGGTAGACGGGGTTCTTCCCGTTGGCGCCCTCCAGGTTCATCGGCCGCAGGGGTGTGATGAGCCCGTTGACGCGGTTGCCGCGACCGACAACGCCCTCGTCCCCGGACTCGATCGAGCTACCGGTGTAGGTGAGGTACAGCTCGTCCTTCTCCGGTACGTCACGGGCGTTGAGCCGGAAGCGGACCGCGGCTTCGGGAAGTCTGAGGCCGGCGAACCGGTAGCACTCGGCGAGGACGCTCTCGGCGTTCCGGACGTACTCGGCGCGGCTGCCGACATGGCGCGACTTCTGCGGCACGCACAGGACGACGTCGGCCTGGTCGCCGTCCCAGTAGCCCATGAGCTTGACGTCGGAGCCGCACCAGGCGTGGGCGAGCGTGAACTCGCTCTCACCGGAGAAGTGGTTCACCAGCTCGCGGACGAACGACTCGAAGGCGTTCTCCGGCGCCCATCCGGTCCCGAGCGAGGTGTCGTTCGACAGCCGGACCCGTCGCTCGCGCAGGTCTTCGATGGAACGGGGGTTGAACCAGCGGGTGCGGTCCGGGACCTCGTCGCCGGTGAGTACGGCGCCGGGGCTGGAATTGCTGGTGATGTTGAACTTGATGTCGAGTTGGTCCAAGACCTCGCGGAGCCTCTCGGCGAAGAACGCGCGGACCTCGGCCTCGACGATCTCCTCGACGGGGATCCCCTCGCCCCCGCACATGGGCGCGGCCCGCCCGTTGACCAGGACACGCACCGGGGCCGTGAGCCGGCCGGCGCCGTACCGGACCTCGCTGGCCCCTCCGAGGAGAGCGAGCTTGTCGAAGTTGTGGTGCAGCACGGCGCCGAAGCGCTGGACGGTGTAGTGGCTGTAGGCGCGGGACAGCCGCTCGGCGAGGTGATCGGCCAGGGTGTCCGGGTGGCCGAGGCCCTTCCGCTCCACGATGGTCGTCGCGTCGGGCTTGGCCATGCCGGTGTCGATGACGAGGTGGCTGTGGTTGATGGTCGTGCTCGTACGAGGCATCACGAACTCCCGTTCATGGGGGACAGGTCGGAGACGAGCGCTACTGGCCTTGCGGAGATGCCAACTATCCGGGCCCCACAGGTCCTCTTCGAGGGCTCTGACAGGTCACCAAAAGGGCTTTCATAGGGCTTTGTTGGTTTCCCATGGACGATTTCGCGCCGCGACAGGGACACCGCATGTCACTCTCAGAAGAGAGTTCGTCCCGGAGGAGATCCATGTCCCGTCCCGCAGGCAACACCCGACTCAAGTCCGCTCGCCTGGCTGCCGGATACAACTCGCAACAGGCACTGGCTGACGCCATCACCAAGACAGCACCCAAGCTGGGCATCAGAGGGCTCGCTGTCGGCGTCCGTCAGATCCGGCGCTGGGAGTCCGCCACACCGCCCTGGCCGCAACCCGACGTCCACCGAGTCCTGACCCACCTCCTGGGCCAGAGCATGGAGGACTTGGGATTCACCCCGCCCTGGGGAACCGAGAGCCGCCCCGCCGGTTCGACGGTCCGCAGCACCCCTCGTACCCCCCTGACGGGTGGGCGGCTAGCCAGCGTCCCCGCGCAGGCGGGTGTCACAAGGCAGCCGGTCACGGTGGGCAAGGACTTCGAGGCCGTTACCCGTTCCCATCGGCACCTCTACTGGTCCGTGGCGCCGGCCGTACTTCACCCCGCGGTCCTGGAGCATGCCCGTCTGGGATGCGCTCTCCTGCCCGAGACGGCGAACCCCGCTCGCCAGACCCTCGCCGGCGCACTCGCCGAGTCCTATCTCTTGGCCGGCCGCATTGAGTTCTTCGACCTCCGCCAGCCCGAGCAGTCCTCGGAAACCCTCCTGCGTGCCCTGCAGGCGGCAGGGGAAGCCGACGACCCTCTTCTCGGATCGACGATCCTCGCACACATGGCCTTCGCCCCCGGCTGGGCCGAGGACCGCGAAACGGCGATCGAGCGCATGATCGCGGCCCGTACCTACGCTCGACGCGGAGACGCCTCCGCGGAGCTCTGGGCGTGGCTGGACGCGGTCGAGGCGGAGTGCGAGACCCGATGCGGCGACCCTCGTGCGGCGCTCCGTCTGATCCATCACGCCGAGGACATCCTTATCCTCGGGCTCGGAGCACCCCACTCCCGACTGGCTGGACTGGTTCAGCCGGGTGCGCCTGTCCGCGTTCAAGGGGAACACGCAACTGAAGGCCGGCCACCTGCCGCAAGCCCGCCAGACCCTCCAGGAGGTTTGCGACGATCTGCCGCCCGAGTCGGACAAGCAGCGCACGGTCGTCCTCGGCGATCTCGCCGCGGTCGAAGCCGCGGACAGCCACCCGGAGATGGCATGCCAGTACGCCATCCAAGCTCTCGATCAGCTCGCCATCACCTGGTACGCGACAGGCATGGAGCGCATCCGCGAAGTCCGACGCACGCTCGCCCCATGGCAGAACGAGCAGTGCGTCCGGGACCTCGACGATCGTCTCTACGACTGGGGCACGACGGTCAGCGCTCTCCCCTGAGTTCCACAGTTGGCGGTGCCGACTAGGGCACGAATATGTAGGTTGACCTGCGGATATGCCTGTGGGCACGCCGAAGTGGCGTGTCACTAG